>JAADGI010000003.1 GCA_013152415.1 Gammaproteobacteria bacterium
GTTTTTAGTCCTGACAACATGGTTTTAATTCTGACGACCATTATAACAAGGAATTTTATAACAAGGAATTTCATACACCAACACCGAGGGAGATTGGCCCAATAACTACACGTCCAGGTTGCCTACCGCAAAGGCATTGCGTTCGATAAACTGCCGTCGGGGTTCGACTTGGTCGCCCATCAAAGTGGTGAAGGTTTGGTCCGTACCGATGACATCCTCCACGGTGACGTGTAACAACCTACGTACGGTGGGGTCCATGGTGGTGTCCCAAAGCTGGTCCGGGTTCATCTCGCCCAAGCCCTTATAACGCTGTATGTTAATGCCGCGTTTGGCCTCAGCCATCAACCATTCCAAGGCCTGATCAAACGAGCGTACATTTTGTTTTTTCTCGCCGCGTTGTACGTGGGCACCCTCACTCCACAGGGCCCTGAGTTTGTCGCCGAGTTGGCGCATGGCCTGGTAATCGCCTGAGTCCAGAAAATCACCACCGATGCGATTGATGGTGACCAAGCCGTGTAGTCTGCGAGTGACCATTAAGAGTGGTTTGTCCGTGTCTGTGCCCACTTCAGCGGTGAACACGGCACCGCCGTCCACACCTTTGTTGATCCGGTTCGCCAGGGCCTCGGCAAAGACCTGGGCCCGTTTTGGGTCTCGCAAGTCCTCCTCTGTGAGCGTCGGTAGGTGGGCCATGGCCTCTAACAGGTGCTTGTCGTAACGACGTGCCAGTTGGTCCATTCGGGCCTGTACCGACATTTTTTCCAAACACAGCGCCCTCAAGGTTTCACCGCTGATGGCCTTGCTCTTATCACCAGGGTAAAGACTGGCCTTCTCGAGGGCGAGATCCAATAACACTTCACCCAGCTCTGGGTCATCCTTAACGTAGCTAAACTTTTTGTTCCGGGTCACCTTGTACAAGGGGGGTTGGGCAATATAGATATAACCCCGCTCCAATAACTCCGGCATCTGCCGATAAAAGAACGTCAGCAATAGCGTCCTGATATGGGACCCATCGACATCTGCATCGGTCATAATAATGATGCGGTGATACCGTAACTTATTGATATTAAAGTTATCTTTTCCAATCCCCGTGCCCAAGGCAGTAATCAGGATACTCACTTCCTCCGATGACAGCATCTTGTCAAAACGGGCCTTTTCCACATTAAGAATTTTTCCCTTGAGGGGCAATATGGCCTGAAATTTTCGATCCCTGGCTTGCTTGGCAGACCCACCTGCAGAATCACCCTCCACCAGATAGAGCTCTGACAGGGCCGGATCACGCTCCTGGCAATCTGCCAGCTTGCCGGGTAATCCTCCCAAGTCCAGGGCACTCTTGCGCCGTGTCATTTCGCGGGCCTTGCGAGCGGCCTCACGAGCCCTGGCGGCCTCTACAATCTTGTTGATGATGGTCTTGGCATCAGCGGGGTTTTCCAGCATATACTCGCTCAACTTTTCGTTGACGATAGATTCCACCACCCCTTTCACGTTGGAAGACACCAATTTATCCTTGGTCTGGGACGAAAATTTGGGGTCGGGAAGCTTGATAGACAGCACGGCAACAAGCCCTTCACGGGCGTCATCACCACTGATGGCAACCTTGGCTTTTTTTGCCAGCCCGCTGTTATCAATTTGCTGATTTAAGGTGCGGGTCATGGATGCCCTGAGACCGGCCAGATGGGTACCGCCATCACGCTGTGGAATATTATTGGTATAACAAAAAATGTTTTCCTGATAGGAGTCATTCCACTGCATAGCCAGTTCCACCTGGGTTCCGCTTTTTTCACCGACCACATGGATGACCTTTTTATGCAGGGGTGTCTTGTTTTTGTTGAGGTGGTCTACAAAGGCCGCGATGCCCCCTTTGTACTCAAAGACCTCTTCCTGCTCGGTGCGCTCATCCCGCAACACAATGCGCACCCCGGAATTGAGAAAAGATAATTCCCGTAGGCGTTTTACCAGCAAATCAAAGTGCATCACCGTGTCGCTAAACACCTCCGCACTAGGTCGAAACCTCACCTCGGTACCGGTATTCTCGGTATTGCCTACAACCTGAAGGGGCGCTTGGGGTACACCCAGATGATATTCCTGGGTATGGATCGATCCCTCACGGCTGATGGTCAGCTTGAGGTAGTCTGACAGGGCATTGACCACCGAGACACCTACGCCATGGAGGCCCCCGGAGACCTTGTAGGAATTCTGGTCAAATTTTCCACCGGCGTGAAGTACGGTCATAATGACTTCTGCGGCCGAGCACCCCTCTTCCTCTATGATCCCTGTTGGAATTCCACGCCCATTATCTGAAACGGTCACTGCATTATCGGGGTGAACCGTAACCTGTATCTCGTCGCAATGGCCTGCCAGGGCCTCATCGATGGCATTATCGACTACCTCAAACACCATGTGGTGGAGCCCGGAGCCGTCGTCGGTATCACCGATGTACATCCCCGGACGTTTACGTACCGCATCAAGGCCTTTCAACACCTTGATACTGCTGGAGTCGTAGGCCTGCCTGTTATCCGCCTTTTTATCTTTGTCTTTGGTCTTGTCTTTGGTCTTGTCTTTGGTCATAACGGGCTTATATCCCTGTTTCCCTATAGCTTTTGAGGGGTGGGCGACGGTGTTTCACGTGAAACACCTGGGCTTGTTGTTTTGTTTCACGTGAAACACTAGATTCGCATGGGCATAACGAGATAGAGGGTTTTTTTGTCTTCATCGCTACCGAGAATGCAGCTTGTATTTTGATCCTTTAATTTTACTCTGACCTCGTTTCCTGCGAGGGCATTAATGGCCTCAAGGATATAGCTCACATTAAAACCGACTTCTGCGCTTGGGCCTGTATAGTCGATAGACATTTCATCCTTTGCCTCTTCCTGTTCGGGGTTGTGGGCGGTCACTGCAAGCTGTCCCTCCCCTATCGTCAAACTGACACCCCTAAATTTTTCATTGGTGAGTATTGCGGCCCTGGTGAGTATCTCACGCAGGTTTTGCTTGTTTAGATTCAAGTCAATGGGCAACTCCGTTGGAATGACTTTTTCATAGTCCGGGTAGCGCCCATCAATGAGCTTTGTGGTAAATATTGTCGCCTGAGTAGTGATGCGAAGGTGGTTTTCGCTTATCTGAACCTTTACCTCTTGATCACCTTCTTCCAATAGCCGGATCAATTCCTGCACTGCCTTGCGCGGTACAATAATCTGGTGGTCAGAAGAAACGGGATACTCCAGATCAATTTCTGTTTTTGCAAGCCGGTGCCCATCTGTCGCAACCGCACACAGTGTTTTCCCATTTAATTCTATCAACAACCCGTTAAGGTAATAGCGGACATCCTGTTGAGCCATAGAAAAGGCTGTCTTCTCAAATAACTTTTTAAGTTTTGTCGGGCTGACACTAAATTCATGCTTCCAGCTGTCTGCCTCGATCCTGGGGAAATCTTCCGCCGGCAAGGTTTGCAGACTGAAACGGCTGCGCCCACTTTGAATCTTGACGCGGTCACCGTCTAAATTGAATGTCAGTGTGGCCTCTTCCGGCAGTGCCCTGCAAATGTCGAGCAACTTTCTGGCCGCTACTGTAATTTCCTTTGGGCCTCCCTTGGCCTCGGGAATCCGGCAAATAATCTCCACTTCCAAGTCCGTGCCCGTTAACACCATTCCCGTATCATCCAGAGCAATATGTACATTGGACAGGATCGGTAAAGTTTGACGCCGCTCTACTATTCCCCCTATATCACTTAGGGGCTTAAGCAGATCACTTCTTTTTATTTCAACGTTCATGTTAAAAGTCTTTTTTTTAAGTAAAAGTGATAATAGTTATTACTGGAGTGAGTAAGTCACCACAACCCAAAAAATACGTTTAAAATCAAAATAATAGGGCCATTATTTCCCTGTGGACAAGTTATGTACCATAACAGGATGATTGTTATTATGTTTCGGTTAAATTAAAACAGACCGAAGTTACACACAGATACTCACAAAGATTAATGGGAAAGCAATTTCATTAAATTATCGTAGTCTTCATTAACGCGCACATCATCTAACATCAATTCCTTTACCTTTTTACAGGCATGAATAACGGTGGTGTGGTCACGACCACCAAAGGCGTCCCCTATTTCAGGAAGGCTCAAAGTAGTCAGTTCTTTGGCCAGCAACATGGCGATCTGGCGAGGACGTGTAATTTGTCGATTCCGCCTCTTGGAGTGTAAATCAGACACCCGCATTTTGTAATATTCTGCGACAATCTTTTGGATATTGTTGATGGTGATCTGTTTTTCCTGGTAGAGCAGCAAATCTTTCAAGGCTTCTGTGGCGGCACCTATGTCGATGCTATGACCGGTAAAGCGAGCACCAGCAACAACCCTGTGCAGGGCACCTTCCAACTCACGGATATTCGAGCGGCATTGCTTGGCAATAAAGAAAGCGACATCCTCCGGTAGATCCAGACCTTGACTGCGGGCCTTCATGTTCAGGATGGCGACCCGGGTTTCCAGTTCCGGGGCCTCTATTCGAACGGTAAGGCCACTACCAAAACGGGAGATGAGGCGTTCTTCCACTCCTGTAATTTCCTTTGGGAAGCGGTCACTGGTCATAATGACCTGGCGCTGGCCTTCTAGTAAGGTATTGAAAGTATGGAAGAATTCTTCTTGGGAGTGCCCTTTGCCGGCGAAAAACTGGATATCATCAATGAGCAGCGCATCCAGGGAACGATAATATTTTTTAAATTCGCTAATGGCATTGTGTTGCAAGGCCTTGACCATATCGGCCACAAACCTTTCTGAGTGTACATAGGCCACCTTGGCCTCGGGGCTGCGAGAAAGGATAATATTACCCGCAGCCTGCATAAGGTGGGTTTTACCCAGACCTACCCCACCGTATATAAACAGTGGATTATAGGCTCGCCCCGGGTTTTCGCCTACCTGGGTGGCGGCTGCACGGGCGAGTTGGTTGGATTTACCCTCGACATGGGTATCGAAGGTAAAATCCGAGTTGAGCCTGCCGGAATAGGCCTCGCTTCGGTCGGGGGCACGAGAACGGGTCACCGGACCCTTGGAACCAACCGAGGTACCGCTCTGGCTACCTACCTCTATTTGGACCAAGACCGCGTCACCACTGTACTTGCAAGCCAGTTCAGTCAGCCTGCCCAGAAACTGTTTGTGGACCCAGTCCATGACAAACCGGTTAGGCGCCAAAAGGTGTAGGGCGCCCTTCTTGTTCACCGCTTGCAGCGGCCGAATCCAGGTATTGAATTGTTGCGCCGACAGCTCCTCTTCGAGGCGGTCCAGGCATTTGTTCCAGAGCGTTGATTGTGCCACGAAAAGAGTCTTCTTTTATCCATTACATAGGGTGAGCAGGGAACTTTACAGTCTAACGCGACCTGACCAGCTTATCCACAGAAAAAGTTTCTCGCCGCTAAGCGCCTCTTTTGGTTGACAATCAATAGGGAAACCCATTACCGTTGCGACCCTTTTTTTAATCTATACGCTGTGGTGATCGGTAAGGACATACCGGGGCCACGAGAATAAAAGCCATGAAGAGAACGTACCAACCCAGCAATCTTAAGCGTAAGCGCACCCACGG
The DNA here is from genome assembly GCA_013152415.1 of Gammaproteobacteria bacterium. Classification (GTDB taxonomy): domain Bacteria; phylum Pseudomonadota; class Gammaproteobacteria; order HyVt-429; family HyVt-429; genus HyVt-429. Next base: position 5,565 of record JAADGI010000003.1, read on the forward strand.
GTTTCGCAGCCGCATGAGCACCCGTGCAGGACGCGCTATTCTTAATGCCCGTCGCGCCAAGGGCCGGAAGCGCCTGGCTGCTTGAATACTTGTCTGCACCTGAGGCAACGTTCCCAAAACGTTGCCGTTTAACAGAGGCGGAGGACTACTCCCGGGTATTTAAAAATCGGTGTAGTGTCAGTGGCGCCTTGTTCGTGTGTTATGCCGCACCTAACATCCACGGGCAGACCCGACCCACGGAACAGACCCGACTGGGTTTGGCCGTGTCACGCAAGGTCTCACCTCGGGCGGTAGCTCGTAACAGAATCAAGCGCGTGATAAGAGAAAGCTTTCGTCAAAGCAAACAAAAACTAAACGGTCTGGATATTGTTGTCGTCGCCCGCCCCCAAGCGTCAAAGGCCGATGTTGCCGACATGGTAAAATCGTTGCAAACCCTCTGGGACACCCTGATAAAGAAATGCAAAAAGCCCTAATCACCGCACTAAAGATTTACCGAGCGCTAATCAGCCCTTTGCTGGGACAACATTGCCGGTTCTATCCCAGTTGTTCCAGTTACGCCCTGGAGGCCATTGAAATTCACGGTCCCTGGCGGGGCTCACGTTTGGCCATGCGCCGTGTTGGACGTTGCCATCCCTGGCATCCTGGGGGCGTAGACCCGGTGCCGAGTGGCGGGGACAAGTACTAGCATGGACACATCAAAACTGCTGTTGCTGGTGGCGCTGGGTCTGATCATCATGATGTTGTGGGAGGCCTGGCTGCGGGAAAGCCAGCCCCCCCAACCTGTCCCGGTAGTGAGCAGCCCGATTCAAGGCTCAACCCAGGTTCCTGTCCCCGGTGTGGTTCCGCCCGGGAGCATTCCCCAGCCCCCCACCTCTGCAGCGGCCCCGGCCTCTAATGTTGCCACCACTGTGCCACAACCGGTGGTCGCGGCATTGCCCAGAGGTCAGCGGCTAAGGGTGACCACCGATGTGTTGCGGGTGGAGATCGATACCCTGGGTGGTGACCTGCGGGTTGCAGAGTTGATCCGATACCCGATTGAAGCAAAGGCCCCCGAAAAATCGGTTCGGCTGTTCAACGACAGTGGTGAGCAGATCTATTTCACCCAAGACGGTCTGATTGGTAAAGGTAATAATTACCCCAACCACAAAACCCACTACAAGGCGGAACGCCTGCAATACACCCTGGATGAAGGACAAGATCAAATCGAGGTTCGCCTGCACTGGGTTGCTGGCAATGGGGTACGCTACACCAAAGTATTTCGCTTTCATCGTAACCAGTACGTCATCGACGTTGAGTACCAGGTAGACAACACCAGCACACAGCCTTGGCAAGGATACTTCTATGGCCAGTATCTGAGGTCTGACTTTTCTACGGGCGAGTCCTTTGGACTTATGAATACGGTTCCCAGTTACATGGGGGGCGCCATTTACACCCCGGAAGAAAAATTCCACAAGCTAAGCTTTGACGACATGACCACCGCCAATCTTAATCGTGAGGTCAGCAATGGTTGGCTCGCTATGTTGCAGCACTACTTCGTTAGTGCCTGGTTGCCCCCACAGCAAAGCAGGCAGGTCTTTTACAGTCGGGTATTAGATGGGCCACGATACAACCTGGGTTTCAAGTCCGCACAGCCAGTGGAGATCGCAGCCGGTGGCCAGGGCACCCTGGGGGCGAAATTATTTGTAGGTCCCAAGGACCAGTCCAGATTGAAGCGGACTGCTGAAGGCCTGGTGCTGAGCGTGGATTATGGTTGGTTGACCCCCATTTCAGCCCCCCTGTTTTGGGTGTTGCAGAAGATTCACGATGTGGTGGGTAACTGGGGTTGGTCCATTATTTTGTTGACCATGCTTATCAAGCTGGTGTTCTATCCCCTGTCGGCGGCAAGCTATAAGTCCATGGCCAAGATGCGCAAGATCACCCCGCGCATGAAGACCCTCAAGGAACGTTATGGCGATGACAAGCAGAAGTTCCAGCAGGCCATGATGGAGATGTACAAAAAGGAGAAGATCAACCCCATGGGGGGTTGTCTGCCCATACTGATTCAGATCCCGGTGTTCATCGCCCTGTACTGGGTATTGCTGGAAAGTGTGGAGCTGCGCCAAGCACCCTTCGCCTTGTGGATACAGGACCTGTCGTCCAAGGACCCCTATTACGTGTTGCCTATATTGATGGGCATAAGCATGTTTGTACAACAGTGGTTGAGCCCTGCCCCGACCATGGATCCTTTGCAGCGCAAGATGATGATGTCACTACCGGCCATCTTTACGGTCTTCTTTTTGTTTTTCCCCGCCGGTTTGGTGCTGTACTGGCTGGTCAACAATGTGCTTTCCATTGCCCAGCAGTGGCGCATCACCCATAAAATGGAAACCCAGGGCCACTAGATTTGGCCCCCATGTCAGGGTAACAGGCGGCGGCGTCAACCCATGGCTGCACACGAAGCTGTCGATACCATTGCCGCCGTGGCCACCCCTCCGGGCCGTGGCGGGGTAGCCATTGTGCGTGTCTCTGGCCCCGCTGTAGCCGTCATTGGCCGAGAGATCCTGGGCAAACTCCCCAAGCCCCGTTATGCCTTGTTGACCGAATTCTGTGGTGGCGATGGTCAAGCCCTGGATCAGGGTATCGCCCTGTATTTTTCTGCGCCCCACTCTTTTACCGGTGAAGACGTGCTGGAGCTACAGGGTCACGGGGGGCCGGTGGTCATGGACCTGTTGCTGGCCCGGCTGCTGGAGTTGGGAGCACGCTTGGCACGCCCCGGGGAATTCAGCGAAAGGGCCTTTCTAAACGGCAAGCTGGATCTGGCCCAGGCCGAGGCCATCGCTGACCTCATCGAAAGTGGCTCCCAGGCTGCGGCCCGGTCTGCCTTACGTTCCTTGCAAGGGGCGTTTTCGGCCCGGGTGCGAGATGTGCTCACGGTGCTCATTGATCTGCGTAGCTTTGTCGAGGCCGCCATCGACTTTCCCGAAGAAGAGATCGATTTTCTGGACGATCCGGGCCTCAACAAACGCTGCGACAAACTACTCAAACTCATCCAAGAACTACTGGCTTCCACCGAGCAGGGTTGTCTGTTGCGAAATGGTATGACCCTGGCCCTGGTCGGCCGACCCAACGTGGGCAAGTCCAGCCTGATGAATTGTCTCGCCCAGCGGGATACGGCCATCGTCAGCGCCACCCCCGGCACCACCCGCGACCTGTTGCGGGAGCAGATTCAAATCGATGGCCTGCCTCTGCATATCATCGACACCGCCGGTCTGCGCCACAGTGAAGATGAGGTGGAATCCCAAGGTATTGCCCGGGCCCGGGCCGCCATGGAAGAGGCCGACCGGGTGTTGGTGGTGATCGATGACAGCGAAGACCACCCCAAGGTCGTTGATGAAATCCTCGCCGAGTTGCCGCAAGCTGTGCCCTATAGCATTGTCCGCAACAAGATCGACCTTAGCGGCCGGGAAGCCGGTGTGGTCGAGAATAACGGCCACCAGGAAATTGCGTTGTCGGTTAAGACCGGTGATGGAATGGGGTTGTTAGCCGAACACCTTAAGACCTGTATGGGCTATCAAACCCCTGGTGATTCCACCTTCATCGCTCGCCGCCGTCACCTGGATGCGATTCATTCCGCCCACCAACATATCCAGCAGGCCATGGCTCAACTCAAGGTTAACAAGGCCGGTGAACTCATGGCCGAAGAACTGCGTCTGGGGCAACAGGCACTCAGCGAGATCACCGGTGAATACAGCAGTGATGATTTGTTGGGGAATATCTTTTCCAGTTTTTGTGTTGGTAAATAGGGTAGTCCATCGACAAGAAACCTTTGGTGCGGATGAGGTGCGGGGCAGATCCTTACCTTGTCGGGCCCATTGTTTTGACACACGCTTGTTCGTTATCGATACTTAAAAATATGTTTCGAGCCAACAGCGGTGGCAGCTTGTTTTGTCTTACCCTGCTCTTAGGGGTCTTGGGCCTCACCACTGTGGCCTGTGTTGGCCCGGGTGGTTCAGTCGGCAGCGGTGTTTTGGCCCGTGAAATACCCCAGGTGCAAGCCAAAGTTTTACGTTCGATGGAGACGCTCGTCTACGACAGGGTTGAACCGGGCAAGACACTGAAGCTGCGTTTTGAGAAAGACGACCCCCAGCTTCTCATCGACGGTTACCAGAGCCGCTTCAAGGCCTTCATGTTGCCCACCAGTGGACGTGGGCCACCGGTCAAAATTCTGGTGGAGACTCACACCTCTTTCGAGGTGCCATATTATCCGCTGAAGTCCTTATTTTGTCCGAGAATTTTGTTTCTTGATGCCGGGTTCAGGGTGGTTTACAGCTCGGTCTTTAAGGACCTGAAGAAAAAACAGCGGCTTTTTGGTGAGCCACGCTTTGTATTCGAATACACACTGCGGCCAGAGGGCCTGGGTGCAAGGTACCTCGTCGTGGTCCGTGAGCGTAGCTTTGATGGCCAGCACCTCTCCAGTATGTACGCAGACAAATCTGGACAATACGATAACCTGCACAGAAAAAAGAGAGAGCGTATCTACTCTGCGCGTACCGGCCCGGTCCATATCAGGTTGCAACAGCTACAGCGTTGAGAGGACAGCAGGCTTGGTTCAGCATAGCGGTTACCCGGTGCCCAAAATAATAAGGTAAGCGGTTCCCCGAAAATGTGAAGTTATGAAACTTGGGGTCTACGGCGGCATCTAAGGGGGATGTGACGGCGGGAGGATAGCCATGAAAAGAGTGCTGTTAAGTTTCATTATAATGGTCGGTGGTGGCCAGGCGGTGGCCAATGACCCACAGGAATACCTTTACAAAGTACCGCCGGGGACCCGGCTTGTCCTGCAACAGCCGGTGACCATTCCCCTGGGGACGGCCACGGTGTATTTTCAGGGTGGCGGGGTGGTGGGTGAAGATGATGTAGACGAATATTATCCGCATTGTGCCCTATTGTCGCGGGTGGTGGGTGTGGTGCCGCAGACCATACCGGCCGGTACATTTACCATCACCCGGGTATTCCCTTTCGAGGAAGAACACAATACATCCAGCCGTATGCTGCGACACTACGCCGGTTCGAGGAGCGGGTTTATCACTGTTGGCCTGGGGGTGGCGTCTGCCGAAACCACCTATTATTTTGCTACCCGTCTGCTACTGCAAGCCGACGCCATACCCGACATTATGTATCTTGAGTGCAGGCAGATGACAGAATACGATATCGGTGATCACTTGCGCATTAGCGAGTTCAAACAGGCCGTGGGATCGCTCATGAGTTTGCGCTAGAAGTTGGCGCCAAGCGTACAAGGATGTCTTTACCGTGTCCCGTTGATGTGGGGGTGTCGGGGACAAAGAACGTGTTGGCATCTTTAAAACGGGGGTTGGAAGCGGCCCGGTAACGAGAAAAGCTTCAGGAACATGCTACATTGTAAGTTGGGGCACGCCAGGACAAATCAGCCGTTTTCATGGTGCAGGGGGGTGTCACCCTGTTCGGTCAGGCCAAGGGATAACGATGGATGATCTGGTGAAAAAAAGGAGTCTGCAGGCCATGTGGGCCTCATCCCAATTGGGGGGAGTTAACGCTTCTTACCTGGAGGGGCTCTATGAGGAATATCTTCGTGATGCCGCCGCTGTGGATCAAAACTGGCGGGGGTTCTTTGATACTTTAGCGCCAACCGAAAACGTCATGGACATCTCCCATGCGGCGATAAGGGAATCGTTTCGGGGGATGTTAATGTCATCCAGTCCGGGGCCCCGTCCTGGCGGCGGTAAATTTGCAGACAAGGATGCGGTAGCAAAGCAGGTTGCGGCCCTACGTCTCATCAATGCTTACCGCTTTCGCGGTCACCAAACAAACAGTTTTAACTCGCTATCAAGAAAGCCGATATCTGACATTGAGGATTTATCTCTCAAACATCACGGCTTAAGCGAGGACGATCTGGATACGGAGTTTAATACCGGATCTCTGGTGGGCCCTGAAAAAGCGACCTTGCGAGAAATTCTGGAGATCGTTACCGATACTTATACTCGATGTCTGGTCGCGGAGTATATGCACATCTCAGATACCGTGGAGAAGCGCTGGATCCAAACCCGGTTGGAGTCACTTCGCTGCAAGCCGGGCTTTTCTGCCGACTTTAAAAAACGTGTTTTAGAAAGAGTGACGGCAGCGGAAAGGCTGGAGCGTTATCTTCACTCAAAATATGTTGGCCAGAAGAGGTTCTCATTAGAAGGTGCCGAAACATTGATTCCCATGCTCGATGAGTTGATTCAACGTGCCGGGACCCAAGAGATCAAGGAAATTGTAATCGGCATGGCACACCGGGGCCGACTAAACGTGCTGGTCAATGTGATGGGAAAAATGCCGGCAGAGCTCTTCAAAGAGTTTGAAGGTGGACAGGGCCAACCAACGAACGGCTCCGGGGATGTAAAGTATCACATGGGGTTCTCGTCTAACATCAACACCCGTGGCGGTGATGTCCATATTGCGCTGGCGTTCAATCCCTCACACCTGGAAATTGTGGGTCCGGTAGTGGAAGGGTCTGTGCGTGCACGCCAAGACCGCCGCAATGACAAGGACGGTAGTGAGGTTATTTCGCTGTTGATCCATGGTGATGCGGCATTTGCCGGTCAGGGCGTGATCATGGAGACCTTTAATATGTCGCAGTCACGGGGTTACTCGACAAAGGGGACCGTGCATATTGTCGTCAACAACCAGATCGGTTTTACCACGAGCAACCAAAAAGATGCACGCTCCTCATTGCATTGTACCGATGTTGCAAAAATGGTCGATGCCCCAATTTTTCATGTAGATGGGGACAACCCAGAGGCCGTAGTGTTTGCCGCACAGGTTGCCCTGGACTACCGCATGACATTCAGAAAAGATGTGGTGATTGATTTGGTTTGTTACCGCCGGCACGGGCACAGTGAGGCCGATGAGCCGATGGTGACACAGCCTATGATGTATAAAAACATTATCAAGAAGCCCACGGTGCGAGAGCTTTATGTGAAGAAACTGGAAGATGAAGGTGTTATCGCGATGGATGAGGCCACCGGGATGATGGAAAGATACCGCGAGGCGCTGGAAGTGGGCGATAGTATGGTGGCCGATATTGTGCCCCACAAAAAAGCGACCTACCCCTTTGCCGTAAATTGGTCGAATTATCTGGCGAACATTTGTTTGATTGCCTTGGATACGAGCATATCGAAAAAGAAGGTCCGCGACCTGACGGAAAAATTACTGCAGCTGCCGCAAGGATTCGAGCTGCATTCCAGTGTTGCCAAGATCCAGGGTAACCGGCGCAAGATGGCCGCCGGTTCCCTGCCGATTGACTGGGGTTTTGCCGAGACCATGGCGTTTGCGTCGCTGATTACAGAAGGCTATGGGATTCGCCTGTCTGGACAGGATTCCGGGCGCGGCACATTTTTTCATCGCCATGCCGTGCTGTATGACCAGAAGGACGGTACAAGCTATATTCCCTTGCGTAACTTGTCTGATACCCAGGCGAACTTTCTGGTGATCAACTCATTGCTCTCTGAAGAGGCGGTGTTGGCCTTTGAATACGGTTATTCCACCACAGACCCCAAGACCCTGACGATCTGGGAGGCCCAGTTCGGCGATTTTACCAACAACGCACAGGTGGTGATCGATCAATTTATCAGTGCCGGAGAACAGAAGTGGACGCGGTTGAGCGGTTTGGTGATGTTATTGCCGCACGGTTATGAAGGTCAGGGACCGGAACATTCCTCTGCACGCCTGGAGCGATTTTTGCAGCTTTGTGCCGAACACAACATGCAGGTGTGTGTGCCGACTACGCCATCACAGATATTTCATTTATTACGCCGCCAGATAATGCAGACCTGCCGAAAACCACTGGTGATCATGTCACCGAAGAGTTTGTTGAGACATCGCTTGGCGGTCAGCAGCCTGGATGAATTGTGTGCCGGACCTTTTCAGATGGTGATCCCGGAGACCGAAGACCTGGACAACGATAAAGTGGAACGAATCGTTATATGCTCAGGAAAGGTCTATTATGACTTATTTGAAAAACGCAGTAAGGCCGGACTCCACAATGTGGCCATCATGCGTTTGGAGCAAATTTATCCCTTCCCGAAAAATGCCCTGACGGATGAATTTAAGCGTTACCCCAACGCCAAAAAATTTGTCTGGTGCCAGGAAGAGCCGAGAAACCAAGGGGCCTGGTATTCCAGCCAACACCATATGCGGGCATTGATCGGAAAGGACCATTGTCTCGAATATGCGGGCCGGCCGACCTCTGCGGCACCGGCGGTGGGCTATGCCTCGTTGCATATTAAACAGCAACAAGGATTGGTTGCCGAGGCCTTGGGGATTGAATCATGATAGCGGGCTGTTTGCTACGAAAGAACTCCCATACCATCTAAGGAAACAACGATGACAATAGAGGTGAAGGTTCCAAGTTTTCCAGAGTCGGTCTCCGATGGGGTGGTGACAGAATGGCATAAGCAGGTCGGCGATCTGGTGGAAGAGGACGAGGTCATAGTAGATATCGAGACCGACAAGGTCGTGTTTGAGGTGCCGGCCCCGCAGCGGGGTATCGTGCAGGAAATCCTTGAACCGGAGGGCACAACCGTTGTCTCGGGGCAGGTACTCGCCCGTTTGGATAAGGCACCTGCAAAAAGTTCTGCACCAGCGGATGTAGAAGCAAACAATGATAACCGTAAGGTTATTACCCACACAGAGCAGGAAAAAGCGGGGCCACACAAGGATGTACTCAATGCACCTGCAGCAGAGAAATTGATCCGTGAGCACAACCTGGATGCCCAACAGATCACCGCATCGGGCAGGGATGGGCGCATACTCAAAGAAGATGTTCTGCGGTTCTTGCAACCGTCACCTGTTTCCGACCCGGAGCCGGGTACGCCTGTAGCCACAAAAGCAGAGGAAGCTGTGGTGGCGATGGATCGGGTGCAGAAACGGGTTCCCATGACCCGGTTACGGGCAAGGATTGCCGAGCGTTTACTGGAGGCCCAACACAACGCCGCTATCCTCACCACATTTAATGAAGTGAACATGCAGCCGGTGATGGATCTCAGGGCCCGTTACCGGGAGCAATTTGAAAAGGAACACGGGGTGCGGTTGGGTTTTATGTCCTTTTTTGTTAAGGCCGCGATCGAGGCACTCAAACAGTTTCCCGATGTTAATGCATCCATTGATGGGGACGATATCGTCTATCACGGTTTTATTGATATCGGTATTGCGGTGGCCTCACCCAGAGGGTTGGTTGTACCGATCCTGCGGGACTGCGAACAATTAAACATGGTGGAAATCGAGTCACAGGTTGCCCGGTACGTGGAACAGGCACGGGACGGCAAGCTCGCTATTGAGGACATCACCGGTGGAACGTTTACGATCACCAACGGCGGTGTGTTTGGATCCTTATTGTCTACGCCGATATTGAATCCCCCACAAAGCGCGATTTTGGGTATGCATAAAACCCAACCGCGAGCGGTCGTCGAAGAAGGAGAGATTGTCGTTCGGCCTATGATGTATCTGGCCCTGTCTTACGACCACCGAATTATAGACGGGCAAGCAGCAGTCCGGTTTTTGGTCAAAATTAAAGAGTGCCTGGAAGATCCAGCACGAATACTCTTGGGCGTGTAAGCTTAAAACTCAACATATCAGACAGGACGACTTGATAAGGATTGGAGACAAGGCATATGACTGAACAATATGATGTCATCGTCATCGGTGCCGGACCGGCAGGTTATGTGGCCGCGATCCGATGCGCCCAATTGGGTCTTAAGACTGCCTGTGTTGACGACTGGCTCTCTAGCAATGACAAGCCTTCACTGGGTGGAACATGCCTCAATGTAGGTTGTATCCCCTCCAAGGCCTTGCTGGAATCATCCGCTTTGTATGCAAACGCCAGACAGGACTTTGCCAAACACGGGATTGTCGTGCCAAGCATAAAGATGGACATCAGCGCCATGATGGCGCGTAAGGACAAGATTGTTAATGAATTGAGTCAGGGTATCGGCATCTTATTCAAGTCTAACGGCATCACCCTCTATAGTGGACGTGGAAAATTGCTGCCGGATAAGCACATTGAGATTAAAGAGTTTGGGGAAGAAGAAAAACGAACGGTCTCTGCGGACAATGTTATCCTCGCTCCAGGGTCCTCTCCGATTGATTTGAAAGCAGCGCCATTGGATGGCCACTTGATTGTCGACTCCTCCGGTGCACTAGGGTTCAGTGAGGTACCGGCACGACTTGGGATTATTGGTGCGGGTGTGATCGGCCTTGAGTTAGGCAGCATGTGGCGACGACTCGGTTCAGAAGTTGTCCTTCTCGAGGCGCAGGAGAAATTTTTGCCCATCGCCGACGATCAGATCGCCAGGGAATCCCACAAGCAATTTTCAGCGCAAGGTTTGGATATCCGCCTAAATGCCCGTGTGGTAGCCTGCGAGGTAAAGAACAACCGAGTCAATATTGATTATGAGGACGCAACCGGCACACAACATGAGACCGTCGATAAACTCATTGTAGCCGTTGGACGCAGGCCAAACACGAGTGATCTGTGCGCGGAAGAGGCCGGTTTGACCCTGGAAGAGTGGGGCGTTATCCATGTCGATGCACAATGCATGACTAACCTGCCGGGTGTCTATGCCATCGGTGACGCAAGTCACGGGCCGATGTTGGCGCACAAGGGATCGGAAGAGGGGGTTATGGTAGCGGAGATAATAGCGGGACACTCGGCGCAGGTGAACTACGATACTATACCCAATGTTATCTACACGGAACCGGAGATTGCCTGGATCGGAAAGACCGAACAACGGCTAAAGTCCACCGGAACCCCATATCGTGTTGGAAAATTTCCGTTTAGCGCCAGCGGACGTGCCAAGGCATCCGGTGATACCACGGGAATGGTGAAAGTTCTGGCCGATGCTGAGACAGACCGTATCCTGGGTGTTCACATGATGGGACCACACTGCTCGGAGTTGATCGCACAGGCGGGTATTGCCATGGCATTTGGCGCCAGTAGCGAGGATATCGCTATGATCATGTTTGCTCACCCCACACTATCAGAAGCCTTCCGTGAGGCCGCGCTGGCAGTGGACGGCCGGGCTATTCATCTGGTGAAAAAATAAGTTCTTCCCCATATTGAATGGGTAAGCAGTTACATTTGCCCACAGCATTTTCTGAACACCTCAAATTATAATAGGAATTTCTATGAACCTTCATGAATATCAGGCCAAGAGGCTGTTTGAAAGCTACGGTATTGCTGTACCCAGGGGCCGGGTGATTGGTGCACCCGAAGAGGCGGAAGCGGTATTAACGGCGCTTGAGGGACAGGCCTGGGTTCTTAAGGCCCAGGTTCACGCCGGGGGCCGCGGCAAGGCCGGTGGCGTAAAGATAACGACCGATCGTTCGGAGGCGATTGATTTTGTCAATCGGCTGCTGGGTTCACGCATGGTGACTTACCAGACCGATAACAAAGGCCAACCCGTTAACCAGATCCTTGTGGAGGAACCCTGCGAGATAGAGCGGGAACTTTATGTGGGATTGGTGGTTGACCGGTCGTTGCGGCGTATCACGGTGATGTGTTCCACGGAGGGTGGCGTGGAGATTGAAAAGGTGGCGCAACAAAGTCCCCATAAAATTCTGCGAGCAACCCTTCATCCCATGGTGGGGTTGCAACCCTTCCAGTGTCGCCAGCTTGCCTTTGGGCTCGAACTGCAGGGCGAACAGATCAAACAGTTTAGCCACATTCTGTCTGGATTGTGTCGCTTATTTCAGGAAAAGGATTTGAGTCTGCTGGAAATCAATCCCCTGGTGGTAACAAAGGGCGGCCAGTTGCTTTGCATAGACGGAAAAATCAATGTCGATGACAACGCCCTGTTTAGGCATCAAGACCTTGTTGAACTCCGTGATACAAGCCAAGAGGATGAGCGGGAGATTCGCGCCAAGGAGTGGGACTTGAGCTACATCGCGTTGGACGGTGACATCGGCTGCATGGTCAACGGTGCCGGTCTCGCCATGGCCACCATGGATTTGATCAAGTTGCACGGTGGTCATCCAGCCAACTTTTTGGATGTGGGTGGTACGGCGACCAAGGAGCGGGTTGCTGAGGCCTTCAAAATCATCTTATCGGACGAAAATGTGAAGGGCGTATTGGTCAATATCTTTGGTGGTATCGTGCGTTGTGATTTGATTGCCGAAGGTGTTGTCGGTGCGGTGGGTGAGGTCGGCATCGATATCCCGGTAGTGGTCCGTCTTGAAGGCAATCGGGCGGATGCGGGCCACGATATTTTGGAGAAAAGTGGATTGAATATCATTGTTGCGGCAAACCTGAAGGATGCAGCGCAAAAGGTTGTATCGGCCATAGGGGGTCGCTCATGAGCGTTTTGGTTGATAAAACTACGAAGCTTATTTGTCAGGGGTTCACAGGCAAACAAGGTACGTTTCATTCGGAACAGGCGATCGCCTATGGAACGGCAATGGTGGGCGGTGTTACCCCGGGGAAGGGTGGCCAGAAGCATTTGGGATTACCCGTGTTTGATACCGTGCGTGATGCAGTGGACGAAACGGGAGCGGATGCTACGGTCATTTATGTACCCGCAGCTTTTTGTAAGGACGCGGTACTGGAGGCGGTAGATGCCGGTATCCGGTTGATTGTCTGTATCACAGAGGGTATTCCCACCCAGGATATGCTCTACACCGATGCCGTGGTTCAGGAAGCAGGTGCCAGACTGATTGGGCCCAACTGTCCCGGTGTGATCACCCCAGGTGAGTGCAAGATAGGGATCATGCCCGGAGACATTCACATGCCGGGCAAGGTCGGTGTCGTTTCCCGTTCCGGCACCTTAACCTACGAGGCCGTCAAGCAGACCACCGATATCGGTTATGGCCAAAGTACCTGTATCGGTATCGGCGGCGACCCGCTGCCGGGCACGACTTTTATAGATTGTCTGACCTTGTTTGAACAAGACCCACAAACGGAGATCATCCTGATGGTGGGTGAGATCGGTGGGACCGCCGAGGAAGAGGCCGCGGAGTACATTAAAAGCCATGTCTCGAAACCGGTCGTGGCCTATATCGCAGGCATGACCGCCCCGAAAGGCAAACGTATGGGGCACGCCGGTGCCATCATTGCGGGCGGCAAAGGAACCGCAGCGGAAAAGTTCGCCGTTTTGGAGGCAGCCGGAGTGAACATTGTAAAATCTCCGGCCGATCTTGGTGCGGCGATATTGGATAATAGCTAAGGGCGCTTCTATTAAGCCCCTCTACCCCACAAAGGGGCACCGAGGTCCCTCCGGGAGAGGGGAGAAAATAAAGCTAAGACACTGATTTTATTATCCTCTCATCACAACCGACGGCGTGCCCGTCCAACAACGGTTCAGATTATGGTTCGTTCCTCACATAATCTAAGGAAGTTCTGATTAATCCAGACCCCGTCATTCCCGCGAAAGAGGCTGTGTGAAAACCCAGGTATAAACATACTCGGCGTCATACCGGCGAAGGCCGGTATCCATAATCCTTTGATTTTATTGGTATGTTTTATCTGGACTCCGGCCTTCGCCGGTATGACGACGACTTTTCACACAGCCTCCTGCGCCAGAATGACAACGTTCGCCGCAAGCGGCGGGGAATAGAATCCCAAGGGATTTAAAACGTCAATGTTGATTTGCCTTGTTAGGGCTTTTTTACTATCATGTACGGTATTGCGGTACGTTTCGGGGTGATTTTAATGGACAGTATTAGTGTAAACAAATTCAGAGACAACCTGAAAAGTTTCGTAGAACAGGTAGTTACAAAACATTTACCACTCAAGGTGACCCGCCGAAATGGGGATGATTTTGTCGTTTTGAGCGCAGATGATTGGGAGCGCGAGCAAGAAACATTATATGTTTTACAAAATAGCGATCTAATGAAGCAAATGGCGGCTTCGATGGCTACTAATTTGAAGAATAAAGGATATAAACCTACGGCTGGGGAGCTTGATGAGATCATTGGTATTTGAGGGTAAGACATGGGCAGCCTACGAATATCTTAGACAAAACGACAAGAAAATGCATAAGGCGCTTTGCCGAATACTAAAGGAAATGCTTCGTGGTGACCCAAGCACTGGGACAGGAAAACCTGAACCATTAAAGCACAATCTCTCCGGTTTATGGTCTCGCCGCATCAGCCAAAAAGACCGTGTAATATATAACTACGATGATGATTATATATTCATATTTGCTATTGGTGGCCACTATGATCAATCTTGATGGCCCTAAATAACGCCTCAGTCAGCTGACGCGTTAGCGCTCGACTGAACTGATTTGTCAGCCGATTTTTGGCATCTATATCTTGCCAATAACCCACCATCAATAGTTTTATTTAGAATTTCAAACCCAGATCGCTGAATCATTTGATCCAGAATCCAATCAAAAGTAGAAAACTCCTCCTGAAAATGTTGGATTGCATCCTCTCTAAGGAAGTCTCCTCCTAGATCTTCTTGACGATTTATAAGCGTGTTTATATTTGCTTCATAGTCTTCTTCTGCAATTACAATATCCTGTATAAAGAGTATCCCATCGTCATTAAGCAGGGAATTTATACGCTTGAGAGCAACGAATTTGTAGAAATCTGGCAGATGATGAAAAGAAAAAGATGTTGTCACAAAATCAAAGGATTGTAATTCCAGGTCAAGAGAAAGAAAACCTCCCTTCAAAAACTTAATATTGCATTGCTCTAAGATAGCTTTTTCCTCTGCATATTGGAGCATCCTTTCTGAAACATCCACAGCAGTTACGGACAATCCTGCTTTGAATGCTTCACGCACAAAGACTCCCGTACCACATCCAATGTCGAGCAAGGTAGCTCCTTCTTTCGCTTCCAGGAGGGTCAATATTTCTTGACCCTCCTTTTTAATGTCTCTGAATTTGGAATGGCTTTCGTCATACACTGCCACCTCATCGATTGACTCGTAATCCTTGCCAATCTGTTGAATTTCATTCCAGATCCAATCGTTAATATTCGTCATGTATATGTTTTCTGTCTAATTCGGCAATAACGAGGCTGTAGAAAAACCCCGAAAATCTGCCATTTTTGAACTTTATCTAAACAACTGACTTTTCCCTGGTTTGCAAAAGCAATTTGTTCATGCATTCATATAAACCTATATGTGGGATATTTTCATATCCTTTGATAAAATCCTTCAAACACATATTTTGATGCCTCGCCTTATATCATTTTCTAATAAACCATTTTCAAAGTCAGAGGTTTTTCTACAGCTTCAACGCCGCAAATAACCAGCGGTTTTAAGTGTGGTATAAGCGCAGCGACCACGCTCAAAACTATCCGAGTTGATTTGCATTGTTAGCTGTGTAATTTGTCAAGCCTAATTTCTACCTTGTCAAATAATTCATACACAAATTCAGTTCTTTGAGAAGAGCCACATTGCGCAAAAGACTTTAGATTTCTTACGCCCTCTACTTTAAGGCGAAAGATCTGATTGCTATCAAGCCCTTTGAGGTTATGTCGATTAAGATTAACCATTTTGAGCATTATTGGTGTTATTGGTTTTGCTTTATCACCGACAAATTTCGGCAGTTCTTCCGCATCAATAAACTTAGACCCAAGAAATGCTGGACTTATTAGTAATAATCCAAGGTCGCAATTTTTGAGCGCTTCTCGTATTTCCTCTTTCCAATTTTCACCAGGCAGAATTTCAGTATCTTGCCAAAATACATACTCGTATTTTTCTGATGGGGCAGACATTTCCTTGAACTCGTCAATAAAGGCACTTGCGTATTCATCATCTGTATGAGCATAGGATACAAAAGAGTTTACTTGTATTCTTTTTTTATCTGCCATATCTATTCTAATGGACTCTCTTTCTTATCAGCTAACGGCTAAGCTGCGCCCGCTTTTTGGGTGTCGGCTCTCCAGCGCACGGTTAGACCTCACCATTTCTACAGCCACTACAAGCAAAAACCCAAGGATGATTGTGTACTAGCTGTACCGTTTTGTCTTCTTTTCCGCAAAAAGAACATAAAGTTTTCCATTTTGCTGGAACCATGCCATTAGAGAATATACCTGATATAGCGGGCACTCCCGTTTGATTCAAGAAATCTTCTTTTTTGATTTCAGCCCTACATTTCGGGCATCTGGCAGGTTCTGTCGCTAGATATTTACCTCCACATTTACAATTTTCCAGTGCATCTGGTAATACCTCACCAATCTTGTCCCATGTACCGTATGCTAGCCTTATGTCCTCTAGTATCTCATCGTATACCGATATAGATACTGCCTTATTGCACTTATCACACCTCATCCAAGTAGCACTTCCATTCATACCACCAGGACCACCAGTTAATTCTAACTGGCTTTCACAATTTGGACATCGATAGCTAAAGTGCTTACTCATCGTGGAGGTCTAACGACTAAGCTGTGCGGTGTGAACGAAGCGCAGCGTAGTGAACGTCCGAACGAGCGCCTTGTGTACGCCCAGCGTGGGCATGAACTTATGGGGTGAAAGTCCCTTGTAG
>JAADGI010000026.1 GCA_013152415.1 Gammaproteobacteria bacterium
GGGAATTAATTTTCTCAAAATATCTTGATATTTATTACATCGAACGCTATCGACATAGATTATCAATTGAGGGAGAGCCGCTGTATTATTTTGCAATAACAGGATGGAAAACGTCAGATGTTCCTGATAACTTTTTGGAGTCAAAAGGCATCATTACCTAACAAGATAACTTCACACGGACAGTAAACCGCCGGTGATTTGCGATGTTGTACGCAAAGGGAAGGTTAGTAACGGCGCCTTCACTTTTTCGTGTAATAACAATAGGTTCGTGACCATCGCAGACTTTTTTCATGGTTTTGGCTAGAGTGCTTCTAAGGGCGGTGTAGCTAAGTGCTTTCATGGCAATAAACCTCAATAACGTACATGTACGGAATAGCGTTCAATATAAATTCACGTATATATCAAGGCGGCCCAAGCCGACGTGGCAAAGCCAGCGCAGCTGGCCTTGGGCGTTATGCATCTTCAAAGAGTGAAATATGAGCCATCCAATAATTGCAGACAACAAACCAATCAAGGTGAATCTTTCAAAAGGACAGGAGTATCACTTCTGCGCCTGTGGAAGATCAAATAGCCAACCTTTCTGTGATGGCTCTCATGTGGGAACATCTTTTACTCCAAAAGTTATTGTCTCTGATAACGATGATGACGAAGCTTATTTGTGCGCATGCAAACATACGGGTAATGCACCTTATTGTGATGGTACGCACAAACAATTCAGTGCAGACGATGTAGGGAAGGAAGGGCCTGGGCTAAGGCAAAAACTTTCAGAGCTGCCAAATGTTACAGCAACGCCAGAAGAACCTACCGTGGAATTTATCCACCAGCTTGCTAAGGACGGATTATCCAAACTTGGACATCATGGCCAAATGGTATCTATGGGCGTCCCACGACATGATCTACCACATTGGGACAATCTGCAAATAATGGCTGCTCAAATGGCGACCAAGCCATTGATGGAAGACGTGAATGTTGGTACAGAACTGATAATTGGCCCGGAAGCTAAAAAGCCTTTAATATTAAAAATACCTTTGTTTGTTTCTGACATGAGTTTTGGCGCGCTGTCTGAAGAGGCAAAGATATCTTTAGCCAAAGGTGCTGAATTGTCTGGTACGGGTATTTGTTCAGGTGAAGGCGGGATGCTACCAGAAGAACAAGAAGCGAACTCTCGGTATTTTTATGAATATGCCAGTGCTGCTTTTGGCTACAAAGAGGATCTGCTGAGCCAAGTGCAGGCCTTCCATTTTAAAGGCGGACAAGGCGCAAAAACTGGTACTGGGGGCCACCTTCCTGGAAACAAGAACAAAGGCAAAATATCACAAGTAAGAGGCATACCTGAAGGTCAGCCCGCAATATCACCTCCCACATTCAAGGATCTTTCTTCAGTATCTGAGTTCAAGAACTTCGCAGATCGCGTTAGAGAAATTACAGGAGGTGCTCCTGTTGGCTTCAAACTCAGCGCAAACCACATCGAAAAAGACATTCAGTTTGCGCTGGATGCCAGTGCTGATTACATAATTCTGGATGGTCGAGGTGGGGGTACGGGAGCGGCTCCTGAGATGTTCAGAAACCATATCAGTGTGCCAACCATTCCAGCATTAGCAAGAGCGCGTCGTTATCTTGATAAGCAAGGTGCTAGTGGTCGAGTGACCCTCATCATTACTGGTGGGCTACGTGTACCTATTGATTTTGTTAAGGCTCTAGCGCTTGGTGCTGACGGCGTTGCTATTTCAAATAGCGCTATGCAAGCTATTGGTTGCGTTGCAGCGAGAATGTGCAACACAAATAATTGCCCGGCAGGGATTGCCACACAAAAAGAAGAACTACGCCAAAAGCTGGATATTGATAAATCATCTAAACAATTGCACAATTTCTTCAATGCTTCCGTAGAGCTGATGCAAGTAATGGCCCGCGCATGTGGACATGATTATTTGAGTAAATTTAATAAGGACGATCTGGCAACATGGCACCGTGATATGGCATTACTTTCGGGTGTAGCTTACTCAGGGTTCACGGACATATCAGGCAATGTATGACAAGAGGCTGCACCGTAATTTTATTACGCTGCGCTTCATAAAATGCGGTGAGCTTGGTCATTGAGATTGTAGAAAAAGTCAAAAAATACCCTGGTATAATGGCTTAACTCCACAAGGAGTTGTGTCTATGCCCAAATTCATCAAGTCGTGAGATCCAATGGGGCAAGCTAATATACAGTCACCGCATAAAGAAGCAAAGGATGTTTGGCGCATTTTGAAAAATGCATTTTATCAAGGCAAGGTAGATGAATATTAAATTTAAAAATAGGACGGTAAAATACGATATTGATAAAACGATCTTTCTATAGCCTCGTTGATACCGCAGGGTTGACATGCTATGTAACGTATATACACTAATTAAGATATGTAGGAGATATACGAGCACAGGATGCCCGCCAAGAGTCTACGACATAATCAATTGGAAAAGCAGAAAGCTATGGAAAATTCTGACAAATTGGCTGTTCTTATAGACGCTGATAATGCTCAACCAAGCATTGTGGATGGTTTGCTGGCAGAGATAGCAAATTATGGGATTGCCAGCGTCAAGAGAATCTATGGCGATTGGACTGCGCCTAGCTTGAAAGGTTGGAAAGAGATTCTATTGCAATATTCTATTCAACCCATGCAGCAATTTGCGTATACAAAAGGAAAAAACGCAACTGATAGCGCAATGATCATTGATGCAATGGACTTATTGTACACCAGTAACTTTGATGGGTTCTGTATAGTATCAAGTGATAGTGATTTTACCAAGCTGGCGTCAAGAATTAGAGAGTCAGGATTATTAGTGTATGGTTTTGGTGAGCAAAAGACGCCCTCCGCTTTTGTTTCAGCTTGTGACAAATTTATTTACACAGAGGTCCTTCGTGCGAAGACTGATGAGAGTGAAGCGATTGTCAGAAAA
Source organism: Gammaproteobacteria bacterium (assembly GCA_013152415.1). Taxonomy (GTDB): domain Bacteria; phylum Pseudomonadota; class Gammaproteobacteria; order HyVt-429; family HyVt-429; genus HyVt-429. The sequence continues at coordinate 2,938 of JAADGI010000026.1, forward strand.
TCCAGCAGCGAGCTAAAACAAGATACGAAACTGGTAAGCCTGTTACGTAATGCAGTGGAATCTTCCTCCGATGAAAGTGGGTGGGCCCATCTTGCATCTATCGGCAGCAATATTGCGAAACAATCGCCTGAGTTTGACCCGCGCAATTACGGGTATGGAAAGCTGGGCGAGTTGGTATCTGCAACAAAGCTTTTTGAGATAGAAGAAAGGCAAATAGGTGCCACTAACTCAAAGGCCCTATATGTTCGTGATAAGAGGAAGAAATAGATTAAAACTTATAATCATAAAATGATAAAAAAGGTCACCCCCCTAGATTCTATTGTTCTTTCTAAACAGTTGCTTCACAGCCAGTGGGGGAAATACGTGGAACCCGTGCGCAAAAGGTGTCATTTGGTTTATGTGCTGTTATGAAAGAATATAAGGAAAATTTAAATATTGAAAACACTAAAATATTTATTTGACAGAAATTTGGCATGGGCGGCCTCCATTAAGGAAAAGGACCCGGAGTTTTTTTCTCGCCTATCAAAGCAACAGGCTCCAGAGTATTTATGGATTGGTTGTTCAGATAGTAGGGTCCCTGCTAATCAAATAGTAAATCTACAGCCTGGTGAGGTTTTTGTGCATCGCAATATTGCAAATGTTGTTGTGCATACAGACCTAAACTGCCTTTCTGTTATACAGTTTGCTGTTGAGGTTCTAAAGGTAAAACATATTATAATCTGTGGTCACTACGGGTGTGGTGGCATAAAGGCAGCATTGGAAGATCATGAGCATGGGCTTATTGATAACTGGTTGCGCCATGTCAAGGATGTCATTCGCTTCAATGCTGAAAAATTTAAAGGGCTTAAGCACGATGAGAAGTTAAATTTACTCTGTGAGTTAAATGTAAAAGAGCAAGTCACAAATATTTGTAACACTACTATTGTGCAGAACGCTTGGAAGCAAGGTAGAGAACTTTCTGTTCACGGTTGGGTTTATAATATAGAAAATGGGATATTAAAGGACTTGGATACTTGCATTACATCAAGAGATGGATAATTGGCATATAATCGTGCGTGCCAAGTTATGGTGCTGTGTTTCCAGCAGAAGTCGTAGCAGAAAAAGGCTATAGATTACGTAATCACCAGATCAGTTTCTCATGAGGGTGTGTAGAGTCGTCAATAACTTACTGAATCCCTCGGTTTCTAAAGCGCTTCCCAGATACAACAATATATACCCATATCTGGAACTATCTGTCTAGATACAGTCAAAGGGGCCAGAGCTGAAGGGTACTTACTGTAAGGGTGCTTCTATTAATTAATAATTCCTTCTACCCCTCCGGGAGAAGGTTAGGATGAGGGGATATTAAAAATCAATAACTTATCCTTATTTTATACCTCACCCCCGCCCTTTTATGCCCTTGTAGTGCTCCCGGAGGGAGAGGGGGCTTAAGTTAAGTGCTATTCGAGCCAGGGCCTTTACAGGTAAGGGCCAACTAATGTATTTGTGGGCGTATCAAGGCCTCAATACTGCATTTTGAAACAGAAGTTTATTTATATCCTTACAGGAGAAGCATGAGTGGACACTAAAAAATCATCGGTATCACGCAGGAAATTTCTCATTTACTCTTCGGCCACATTTGGTGCAGGCCTTGTAGGGGGTGTTGCGGGATCATTGTACTGGGCGAGTAATGATACGGCATTTCTGGCCTTTGTGAAGGGCAGGCAGAATGCGGTATTAGGTAGATTTGCCCGTGAAGTATTGCCATTACAGGGGCGCAAAATTGATGTTTCTTTTGGCGATTCTATTCAGAGGTTGGTAGAGGCAGGGGTGATATCGCCACAAAAGTTTAAAGCCGTTTATGCAAAGCGTGGAGGTTTGCCTGAATGGGTTGAGGGTTTGTTTGCAAAATCGTCTTCCGATCCGATCACCATGAGTTTCCAGACCGCACCCTACTTGCTGAATCTTTTGTGGCCGCTTGGTGTGGCAACACAAGCACAGTTTAATGCCAAGAGTCCATTGAATGGCCCGAATGTTGATCGTTATGCGAGTACCGGTGGATGGACCTTGGGTAAGGCACGCCGTGGTGGGGGATACTTTAATAAGGTAGCAGCCGTTGATTTGAATTCTTCGCAAGAGGCGGTGGTTTTTGAGGCAGCTGAAAGCTGTTATCGGCCATGCTGTAATAATTCAACTTTTCTTCAGGATTGTAATCACGGTTCAGCTTTACTTGGCCTTTATGAACTTGCGGCATCGCAAGGCGCCAGTGTGGATGAGCTTTACAAGATTGGCCATATTGCCAATAGCTATTGGTACCCCGATGAATATATTGAGATGGCCTATTTCTTTCAGAAATTGAAGGGTTTAAATTGGTCTGAAGTTGCGCCGAAGAAGGTGCTGAGTAAAGAATATTCTTCTTTTTCGGGATGGCAAAAGAATGTGCATAAGCCCTTGATTGTGGCAGGCCTGGTTCCTTCTGCACAATCCGGTAGCCCCAGCAATTGTGGTGTATAGCCTTTGATAGATGTTTGGTCTTCGGGATCACAAGGCTACAAGCTGGTGTACCCGGTTGCATTCGGTGTTATGAGGAAAGACCCAGGGATACCTTACCCAGTTTGACCTGGGTAGGTTGATCCATGGCGATTTCCTGGAATACCGGGTTTTGTTTTTGATTGCTTATTTGTTGGCGGAGGCGATCCAGGTGTGGCCTCCCATGCGCAGGGTTTTACCTTGCTTGAGGGTATTGGCGGTCTCAACCACCTCGTCGATATAGTCCAAGCGAGCCGACTCTTCCAGTTGATCGACCAGGGCCATGACCGGTGCGGCCATATCCGATATGGCTTCCCAATAGGCTCGACCGTCATCTATCTCAAGGACGTCAATGGTCATGTCTTCCAATGCGATATTCTTAAAGCCTGCAGACTCAAGGACACCACGTAAGCGGTCCGGATCGGCAAAGGCAAAAATACCCGGTGTACCGGGGGGCGGTGTAGGGATGTCCATATACTTACTCAAGGTTTGCATGAGGACACCCACAAAAGGGTTTTGATCCGGGGCAGCCCAGCAGGCGAGGCTGATGCGCCCATCTTGTTTCAGCGCTTTATGGGCTGAAACAAGGCAGGCTTTTGGGTCGGGCATGAACATTAGGCCCCAGCGAATGGTCACCGCATCAAACGAACCTGCTGCGAAGTCCAGTGTTTCTGCATCAATGCAGTGGAACTCGATATTGTTAAGGTCTGTCGATGCCACTTTTTCACGGGCAACGGCAAGCATTTCATCGACCAGATCTGTGCCGATGACCTCGCCGGTCTCACCAACAATCCGGGCGGCGGATATTGCGGGTTCTCCTGTGCCCGAGGCGATATCAAGCAGCCGGTTCCCGGGGGATATTCCCGCCAGTTCAAGCATACGCTCGGTAACAGGTGCCGCACCCTTCCTTAATAAGGCATCACGTCTACGCCAGCCTTCTGCAATCGAGGCCCAATTCTTTCGTTCACGTTCCTTTAATTCGGTTTTATCGGGGTGTGTCATTGATGTCTGCCTCTGTGAGTATATTTAATTTCTTCGTTGCCAGCGTTCTGCAGCAAGCTTGTCGTTGTCCCGTTCTTCTACCCAGTGGGTGTCATCGCCTGCGCGCTCCTGTTTCCAGAAGGGCCCCGCAGTCTTGAGTTGGTCTATGAGGAATTCACAGGCAGCGAAGGCGTCGTGACGGTGTACGCTGGCGACCGCAACCAGGACGATCTGGTCACTTGGTATTAATTTTCCAACACGATGAATAATGACGGTGTCAATAATGTCCCAGCGTTGCAGGGCTTGTTGTTGCAGGCCTTCCAGGACTTGTTCGGCCATTTTGGGATAGTGCTCGAGGGTCATCTCGCTCACGTCCTGGCCATTGTTGCTGTTGCGGACGATGCCCACAAAGTTTGCAATGGCTCCTATGGCCGGGTGTGCGCGGCGTAAATTTTGTAATTCGGTGGTAACATCAAAGTCCTCTTTTTGTATACGGATCATGGCATTATTTAGACCATTGCAGATTTTCTAATTGGGCAAAGATAGGTGTGGTGACGGGCTCAAGCTTGCGTCGCATGAGTGTACCCACTGCATCAGTTTGGGCAAATACGGGTGTAACCACCGGGTCGCCTACACAGGCCAGTATAAGTATGGATAATATATCATGCTCCAGTTCGGGGGCGGCCTTGATCAGTTCAACCAAGTCGGTCTGATCACTTTGACCTTTCAGCGCGTGGCTGAGTAAGGTCTTCGCATGATCGCTAATCTCATTCATGTCACGAGAGTGGTTGTCCATGCACCTGGCTGCTGCGAAATAGTGACCAATGGTGTCGACCAAGAATACCACGGTGTCTTGGTCCGTGGGTCGGCGCAAGGCCGCCTCGGCGGTTTGTATAAAGGCCTGGCCCATTTTGTCGAATACCACCAGGAGTAAGGTGGCCAAGGGGTTACCTTGTTCTGCCAGAGGGGTTAAAACCTTGGTGTGCTGGTCTCGATCACTGCGTGGATTCACATCTACAGGTAGACTGTGAGGTAGCGTGTTGAGAAAGCCAATGCGGTAGGCGCTCTTTTTGGCACCCTTGTCCCAGAGTTTGTCCCGTGACGCGGCGTCAATCAGATCTCCTTGCAGGATGAGCTGGACCGATTCGATAATAGCTTGGGCCTCGGTTTCAAAGGGCAGGTGTTCGATTAAAAATGCCGCCAGTTCCTTGCCTAAGTTGTTCTCAATGACGCAGCTTTGTTGCAGCAGGCGACGGGCATGGTCTGATGTGGGGGCGGCCCACCAGGCCTTGTGTGCCAGTGCCAGAGTGAGGGCCGCAGATCGAGTGACGGCGGTGACGGCCTCCGGTTCTCCCAGCATGAGCAGTTCGGCAAGACAGGTGGATTTGATCTCCCCCATGCGGGTCCAGCGTTTCAGAAAGACGGGATAGCCTCCCGGCGAACCCAAGGCTGTGTTCGACAAGAATTCTCTGACCAGGCGCAGATAACGATCGGCGGCGCAGTTGGGGTTCAGCAACACTTGGGCTTCGCCCTTGTCGCTTAGGCCACACACGGTCATGCTGTGTTCATCAATGCGGATGGCCTCCACATTTCTGACGAGCACGTTGAGGCGCAGTTGATCTTCGTGGCTAAGGTCCATCAGTTAAGTTGCACTCGCTGTCCCCAGGGTACGGTGGCCTTGCCTTTGATCAGCCACAGTACAGGATAGTGGGGTGCGTTGTCCGGAAACGTGCCCTCGGCGTCGGTGAAATACAGCAGCAGATTGGGTGCACGATCCAATTGGCTGGCCCATTGAAATGCAGGAATAAAACTGGTCCCGCCGCCCCCTGCCATCTCTTTAGGCAATTTAAGTTCTTCCCAGGGTTCGTATTCCCATGGCCCATCGTCGTTCATCTGTGCATCACAGCACTGTAAGACGATGCGTGCCCGTAGTTGGCCCTTGATGGCATTGATCTCACCCAGAAACTCACCGAGTTCATCATCATTAATGGAACCGCTGGTATCCAGGACTACGGCGATTTCCACCTGACTGCTGCGCAGGCTGGGTAAGATGGCACTGCCTTCTCGTCGAGAGGGTCGCATATAGGTGTAGTCGTCACGTGCCAGTGAGGTCATATAACGGGCCAACAACATACGCCAGGGCAATTGGGGCTGTAGTAAATGATCCACCAAGCGGGCCATGGCTGCACCCATCTTACCGGCCTGCATGGCTTGTTGCGCGGCACCTGCCAGGCGTTGTTGCCACTGTACGGCAAGATTCTGACTTTCAGTCTTGGATAAAGGCGGAGGTTGCGAGGCCCCTGTGGGGGAGATATTCAAAGTTCCTTTGCTGTCAGCGGGGTCGTTCTCTTTGTTGCCACCGGCTTTTGGTTTATCCGTTTGATCTTTATCCCCTGGCCCCTGCGGAGGGCTGCCATCATTTTCATTTTGCTCATCGTACAGGTGACGGTCCTGGGGTTGTTGGTCCAGATTGTCGTCGAGGTTGGGATAAATCTCCTCGGCGGTCATGTCTGCGAATTGTTCTATATAGAGGGCATCCGCTGTGGGGCTGAGGCCCTCGTTAATCAGCAGGGGGTTGATGGCAAAGTCGCAGGCCAGATCCCAGCGATGCTTGAGCCGGTGTTGGCGGCGGGCGAAATGGGACAAGGCACAGTGCAGGGCCTCATGGGCGAGGACAAACTGGGTTTCCTTGAGGGACAGGCTTTCGATATATTGCTCGTTATAGTAGAAGGCCCGGGCATCGGTGGCGGTGGTTTTGCACCACTTGGCATCGGCTGCCATCATGGGCAGGCGTAGCACCAGGGCACCGAGAAAGGGTTTGTCCAGTATCAGGCGGGTGCGGGCGGCACTCAACTTGGTTTCGATATCATCGCTCATTTTCAGAAAGACTTTGCCGCAGAGGCACAAAGACGCAAAGATAAAGAGAGTGGGTGATATCGCTTTAGCAATTGGAGCCTTTGTGTTTTTGTGCCTCTGCGGCTAAGAATTAGCAAATCAAATATTAAACAGCATAATATCTGAAACATCCTGGGCCCATTGATCGAATTCGGGGACTTCAAAGAGTTCCTGGCCTACGGCCCGTTGCATATCGGACACCAGCATGACGCCCATTTCCCGCTGCGAAAATTTCCTGGCGTAACTCAAGATATGTCCGTAAGTCTTTACCGCATCACCATTTCCCTTGGCGCGGATGGCGCGGCCTACCAACGATGAGGCCACGGCATATTGCAAGTCTATTTCTTTAGGCACGGACACTTCGTCACCTCGAGTAATGGCATCAATGTCCGGCAGGCTGTCGAGGTTGTCGACAAAGGCCTTGAGTTCAATGCCGGCAGCCGGTCCTACGCAGGCCTGCAAGGCACCCAATAGGGCCTTGTCGGTGCAGGCGAATTTTTGCAGGGCGCGATGGGCGAACTCCCAGGAACGGGGGGATGGAAAGGCCACCGGGTTGTGAGCCGGGTCAAAGTCGAATAACAATTCCGGTCGAAATCGTAGAAAACCGATCAGGCGTTCGTCCATGTTATTTTGATAGGCCCAGGCCACCCAGTCATCCAGATGGGGTTCGACCTCAAAATGCTGAAAGCGATTGGCCAGGGGTGCGGGCATACTGTAGGTGACGCCGCGGTCGCCCTGGCGATTGCCAGCGGCAAAGATGGCCCAGTGATCGGGCACGGTATAGTCTCCCAGGCGGCGGTCGAGGATGAGTTGATAGGCCGCCGCCGATACGGTGGGTGCCGCTGAGGTAATTTCATCCAAAAACAAAATGCCGGCGGGGCCATGACGTTGGCTATCGGGCAGCATGGAGGGTATGGCCCACTCGACCCGTTGTTCGGTGCGAAAGGGGATGCCGCGCAGGTCCGAGGGTTCCATCTGCGACAGGCGAATATCGGTGATCGGTACCTGGTGTTTGGCCGCGACCTGGGCGACCATTTGGGACTTGCCTACACCGGGTGGGCCCCACAACATCACCGGGGTATGTAAACCACTTTGTGTGCTTTGAAATTCTTTTTCGAGAATGACCAGTATTTCGGCAGGGCGCATAGTATATTCCGGGGTCGTGTCTCGTTGATAACTCAAGGCCAGGATCGCGCAGGTTTCCCGGTGGGCTGGCGAAGATATGTGTTGCCGGGATGCAGGCTGAGGTAATGAGTCGCAGAGTATAGGTTGAGCGTGTGCAAACTTCAAAGTCCAGGTGAGTCAGTGTTGAACGGAAATTCCCGTACTGCATTTAGGGTTGTGGTCTGTCGAGACCATGATCATGCCGCCGGGGGTGTCGATCTTGTCGGCTTGTCTAAAACCTTGGCCTTACCTTTGGTGGGTCGTGCAGAGCTTACCGAGTGTGACTGGGTGTTGTGTGTGAATGAAGGACAGTTGGTGATTTGTGCCAGTCAGCAGGATAAATATGGTGGGCCCGTTTATGCCACCCTCGGCCCGGTGGGGGGTCGGCACTTTGCGACTCTGTATCGACACCAACCCTTGGCCAAGGCCATTGGGCGATCCGTGACCACGGTAGTGGATGCCACGGCGGGTTTGGGGCAGGACAGTTTTCTCATCGCCGGTTACGGTCCACGGGTCATTGCCATGGAGCGGTCCCCCATTGTGGCGGCCTTGCTCAACGATGGCCTGCGCCGTGGCCGTGAGCAGAATGCAGCCACGGCCAGGATCGTTGATCGTATCAGCCTGCAACAGGGAGACGCACAGTCGCTCTTGCCTTTGCTGCAACCGCCCCCCGATGTGGTCTATATTGATCCCATGTTCCCTCCCAAGCGGCGCAAGTCCGCCCTGGCAAAAAAAGAGATTCGTACCTTGCGTACCCTGGTCGGTGATGACAGCGATGCCCACAAGCTTTTGCAGGTGGCCTGTGCGGTGGCGCGACGGCGGGTGGTGGTGAAACGGCCTGATCATGCCCCACCTCTGGCACCCAACCCCACCGTCAGTCACAAGGGCAAGTTGGTGCGCTACGATGTCTATGTCACCAAGGGAATAGCAAAATACCATGAGTGATGCACTGCCTCCTTTATTTTTTTTCCCGTCATTATCCCTGGCAGAAGGTGGGATTGTGGTGTTGGGTGAAGAAGAGTCCCGCCACGCCCTGTCCTCCCGCCGTCTGTCGGAGGGTGATCCCATTGCGCTGTTTGATGGCTTGGGTACGATTGCCCAGGGCCAAGTCGATTCAGTAGGCAAGCCACGGCACGGGGTAAAGGTGCGTGTGATTTCCAAACGGCTTCATAAGCAACCATCCCAAATTATTTTGGCCAGTGCGGTTCCCAAGGGTGACCGCATGTCGGTGATGTTGGATATGGCGACGCAATTGGGGATGACCCAATTTATTCCCCTGAACTGTGAGCGTAGTGTGGTTAAGCCCAGTGAGAAATCGCACCCGCGCTGGTCACGGATATGTTCAGAGGCCTGCAAGCAGAGTCGACGTGCCTGGCTGCCCAAGCTACTTGATACCATGAGCCCATCGGCCCTGGTGGATCATTTCGCTGGCAAGGGTAATGTCCTGATCGCCCATCCCAGCGGTATACCTATTCAAGAGGCGATCATAGAGTATGCGTCTATTGCAAGGGTGGTGATGATCGGGCCGGAGGGGGGATTTGCCGACGATGAAGTCACCACCGTCACCCAGCAGGGTGGGATAGCAGTGTCGCTGGGCCAGTCCATCCTGCGTATCGAGACCGCCGCTGTAACGACGCTTGCCTTGCTGGCTGGGTAGGCTCTTGGGACTGAGATCATTGGTATAATTAGAGAAGATTATCCTTGGGCAAGGATTTCTAAATTTTGGATGTCCAGTATCTATCGATTGAAAAAATTGAGGTGAGTCATGGTTCCTGAAATCGATAAATATACTTACCGCATATTGTGGTCTGATGAAGATGAAGAGTTTGTGGGGCTGTGTGCTGAATTCCCAAGCCTTAGCTGCTTAGCATCCAGCCCTGAAAAAGCATTAAAAGGTATTCGTGCTGTAGTTAAAGATTGTGTTGCGGACATGAAAAAGAATAAGGAGGATTTGCCTGTACCTATATCGATACGAAAATATAGTGGAAAATTTATGGTGCGAGTTCCCGCAGAAGTTCATCGTCACCTTGCTATAGAGGCGGCAGAATCTGGTGTAAGTTTAAATCGGATTGCAAGCGCTAAACTTGCACATTAAATCATACAGGCACTTCTATTAATTGATAACTCCTTCTCCCTCCGGGAGAAGGTTGGGATGAGGGCATAATAGAATCAGTGTTTTAGCTTTATTTGCTCCCCTCACCCTAGCCCTTTTATGCCTTAGGGGTGCTCCCGGAGGGAGAGGGAATTAATAGAAGTGCCCATACAATAGGGCGCTTCAAGTTCGTCAGGGACGTGGGTGTTCCAGGGACAGTATATTTAATTGATACAAACGATCTGAATGCTGTCCTGGGCCCTGAATTATGTATACTGTCCTCGGAATAGATGTGAAGGGCTTTGATATGTTAAGTCAAGATTTGACCGTATGCCGTAAACGGCTGTTTTTCTAGCGGGTTAAAGTCCCGCGAAAGGAGTTGTCCGTACACCTTTCTAGCGCCGGGAAGCAGCGTCTGAGCAATCAGGGGTTGTGAGTTTCCTTGGGGCAAAGTTGCAGGCCGTAGCGCAAGCGAACTTACGGGTAGCCTCGTCACTTAGTTGGAGATGCCGACCCTGTGGTCAGGAGGGGAAGGCCGTAGCCGATAGGATGAGATAACGGAAGCATCCCACCGGATCTCTCGGGGTAGCAGGGGCGGCATGCAACGGAAGAAGAGCAGTGCAGTACGGGAGACCCACGGCGGTGGTGGGGCAGGCCCATCAACCGGGGCGTATAAGGCGAGAGCCGAAATCGCCTTGGGCCGTGGTGGGAGTCGGAGGGGTTCATAGTACCGTTCGAGGGCTCGGGACAACATAACCCGGCCCGAGGGAAGGGGCCCTGCTTTGTTCATGCAACCGAAGAGTGGAGGATCAGGGGATTGCAATGACGCTATCAACCCCGGAAAAGATCAGGACGCTACAGAGGAAGCTTTACACCAAGGCCAAGCAAGAGCCGGCCTTTCGCTTCTACGCCTTGTACGACAAGCTGTATCGGGAAGACATCCTGAGTCAGGCCTACGCGCTTGCCCGGTCAAACAAGGGCGCGCCCGGTATTGATGGGCAGACCTTCGAGGCCATTGAGGCAGAAGAGGGGAAAGCGAGCTTTGTGCAACGCCTGCGCAAGCAGTTGGAAGGCAAGACGTACCGAGCGGATGCGGTACGTCGGGTATGGATACCCAAGCCCGATGGCAGTCAACGGCCGCTGGGGATACCCACCATCCGGGACCGGGTGGTGCAGAGGGCGGTCAAAATCGTCATGGAACCGATCTTCGAGGCGGACTTTTGCGAGCACTCGTATGGATTCCGTCCGAAGCGCTCGGCCCATGATGCGGTGGATGCAGTGGCTAGCGCCCTGCTGACCGGACACGCCCACGTTATCGACGCAGACCTGTCAAACTACTTCGACACCATACCCCACGCCAAACTGTTGGCCGTGGTGGCCGAGCGCATCAGCGATAGCGCCGTACTGGCACTCATCAAACAATGGCTCAAGGCCCCAGTGGTGGAAGAAGACGGCGACGGTACGCGGCGTACGAGCGGGGGTGGGAAAGGTAACCGGCAGGGCACACCCCAAGGCGGGGTGATCTCACCGCTGCTGGCGAACTTGTATCTGCACCTTCTGGATCGGATATGGGAACGTCACGAGTTGGAAAGGCGTTACCGCACCCGGTTGGTGAGGTATGCCGACGATGTGATGATACTTTGCGCCGGTGACGTCAACGCGCCCATTGCGGTGTTGCGACAGGTTTTGGGAAGGTTGGACCTTCGCCTCAACGAAACCAAGACCCGCATGGTCAATGCCAGGGAAGAGTCGTTCGACTTCCTCGGTTTCAGCTTCCATCTACGGCACAGCCGTAAGAGTGGAAAGTGCTACCCGCACGTGGAGCCGTCGAAACGATCCGTCCAACGGATCAAGGACCGAACGAAATTGTTGACCGACCGGCGTCGTACACCGGTGCCGATGCCCTACGTCATCGCAGAACTCAACCGCACTTTGCGCGGTTGGTCCAACTATTTCCACCACCGCAACTGCACAGGGGTCATGTCCAAGGTAAAAATGCACGTGGAAGAGCGGGTGCGCACCCACCTGCGTCGGCGCCATAAACTGGTCAGCCGGGCGCAGGCGTATCAGCGTTTTGACGGGCATGTGCTCTATGGACGATACGGACTTTTCAAACTACCGACAACGGCGCCCTGGCGATCGGCGCATGCCTCGGTGTGAAGAACATCGGAAAGCCGTGTACGGGAAAACTGTACGCACGGTTTGATGAGGGGGGACAGGCCAACATGACTAGGCCGCGGCTATTGAGGCACCGCCAAACGAAAGGGGCGGCAACAGATAGGCCGGGGCTACAGCTATGGTAACCTGTCCTCTACTCTACCCTTAGCCTTAGCTCTGGAGAAGGAGCACCAATGAACAAGCATATTATCTCACCAGCTTTGGTTTTGATGGTGTGGTCGCTTTACCATCCGGTGGCATTTAGCGCGACACAAAACCTATTTAAAAAAAATACCTGCTCATTTAGTAGGATTGAGAACCAAGCACAGCTCGACAAAGTGTTGCATTGTGTGAAATCCAGAAAACAGGATAGATACTTTGATGTGCATTGGGCGCTTTCTAATTTAGGAAACGCGCCGAAGCACCTGAACCTACGATTTAACCGCCTAATAAATGCTCTACATCATCCGATGAAGGTACAAACGGCAGCAAACTACATCAATGTTATCGCGACTCATTTACCGAAGGGCGGCGCGGCAGAACTCCTGCGTTATCTAAAACAAGACATGATCGATCGAGAATCTGCCTCAGCACTCACGACGTTACTGCGCTACAACGACCCCTCGGCATGGCGCAAGGCGCGTAAGATTGTAGAACAAATTTACCGTGACCAGCAGATAAACGACGGTATGTACATGTATGCTAAAGGTAAATTGGACCCAGCGATTCGAGATCCGGATCATCAGGCAGAGCAAAACAAAAAGGCGAAGCTCCGTGCCGCATTCCTTAAGGAGAGTGATCAGGTACGAAAGGAAAAGAGAAGAATTGATCGCATCAAGAAAACGGACCCCGAGCAATACATCCAACGAAGCCTCGCCGAAATTAGTAGAATGCAGAAAATAGCTGAAAAATATTCAAGCCTGCAACCAGGGCCGGTAGTAGGATTTCGCGGCGATCTCTTAATACGGCAAAAGCGACTCGCGGCGTACGCTGGCGCTCGGGGAAGGGAATCGACGTCGATTCAGATATACGAGTCGATGGGTGGTTGGAAGGCCGATCTCGAAATTGCAGACCTAAAACGCAAGTATGGTGATGTCAAAATGGCGATTGCGTATTATGACAAGGTACTCAAGGCTCTGGACAAGCCGGAATCCTCTGAATCCCGTGGGGAGCAGACTGGGGCGAAGCAGATACGTGAATGGCTCGAGCACGAAGTCGCTTATCTAAAAACGGGGAAAACACAACCCATCAAGATCTCGAGAGATAAGCTTGGCATGTTTTGGGCCAGTATGTATCTTAACGTCTACGCGACAGAGCCTAGTCCACTCATCAAGCCGTTGCAGAAAATCCATAAGGGAATCGAAATTGAACGTAACCGTGCACACATCCGGAAGTACTTGTTTTCATTGCCCAAGTCACCCACAAATATTGCAATTAATACCCCGTATATCGCCGCGCTGGCTAATAAAAAGGATGTTACACAATTCGTCTCGCTGAACGATCCCGCGGGGTACTGGGAAGCCTACCTGTACGCCTTTACCTTGCAAATTCAGCAGAGACAGCAACACGATAAAAAAGACGAAGTGGCGGAGAGGTATGGCAAGCTACTACGTAGCCCCAGCGGTAAGCCTAGCGCATTGTTACAGGCCGCACAGGAATACACCAAATATCACCCGATCTCTTTTCCAACGCGGGACAAACGCATGGGAACTCCGCAGGGTACTTGGGCCGTGTTAATGGAAGGTTTAAAGACGGGCAATCGTGAACTCGCTCTGGATTGTATGACGATTAAGTTAAAGCAAAAACTGGGGCCACAAATCAAGTCGATGACGAAAGTACAAATGAATGCATTTAGTGAATCGTTCACGGCATTCAAATTATCCGCTTCCTTTGGCGGATTTCGCGAAGCCATCGTTACGCGAACATCAAGTGATGGACGTAAGCTTGCTGGCATGGTCTATTTTACACGAGACGGAAGTGATTGGTTGATTCAAGAGATGTAGCGCTGACTCAGTATCATTCTGCGCAAGATTGATGGTTAGCTGCTTAGCTCGTTACAAGCATGGACAAACCCAAGTACTCAGAAATGGCTCATACGTTTAAATTGATTAAATCGGAGTATATTCGACGTACGAGTCGAATGCTTATAGTTGATGTTTCTGTTTTACTGATTTTGTGTTTATTTTTTTGGTCTAGCTGGTCGGAAAGCTGGCCAGTCTGGGTTGAGCTCTTGATCTTAGGACCTATCGTGGTTGATCTATCGATGAATTTATTCGCTTATTTAAATTCTGAGACGTATGTTGCAGATTTATCATTTATCATTTATGACAGATTCTTCGGCGTTCAGCGTCGAGGAAAGATAACAAGGAGTTTACTTAGCGATATTAAAATTCACACGGTAGAAAAGAAGGACGGGAAAGTAGTTTCCTTTCGCATGTCAATGGGCTCCTCTCAAAAGTTTAAGATGCATGGCATAGAGGACTTGGATAAACTGTACACTCTTTTGACTACAAACAAAATGGAATGAGTGTATAAAAAAGGAGATCTTGACTTAACATATAAAAAGCAAAAGGGGTCAAATTGACCCCTTAGCTCTTAGAAAGGGGCGGTAACAGATAGGCCGGGGCTACGGTTATAGTAACCTGTCCTCTACCCTAGCTTGCGTAATAATGAACGGGCTTTTTCAACTTGCCGACTTTACGTCGCTCGTTTGTATCCGAAGCCCTCTTGGTAGTAATCCACGTTCAATAAGTTCAAATAATCCCTGCACCAGCAGCGCTAGCGCTGCAGCGGGAATAGCGCCTTGCAAAATCAAGCTGGTGTTATCGAGTCGTATACCGGTGAGTATGGGCTGGCCGTATCCGCCGGCGCCAATGAGGGCTGCGAGAGTAGCCGTGCCCACATTGATCACTGCCGAGGTCTTAATCCCGGCGAGAATGGCGCGGGTGGCCAATGGTAATTCCACGATGCGCAGCCTGGCACGCGACGGTAAGCCGAGCGCCTGCGCTGACTCGACGATGGCGTGTGGGATGTCCTTGAGTCCGGCATGCGTGTTGCGAATGATCGGCAGCAGGCTATAGAGAAACAAGGCGACTATCGCCGGTGGCCCGCCTATGCCCAAAATCGGTATCATAAAGACAAACAGCGCTAACGAAGGAATCGTTTGAAGAATGCTCGCTGCGCCGAGCACGATATGGCCGAGGCGTTCACGGCGTGCTGCCAGGATACCCAACGGAATTGCCAGGAGGATTGCCGCCGACAAGGAGATGCCGACCAATACCAGATGTTCGCCGGTGTGCTGCCAGAACCTTTGCCATGCTGTTTTTACTCGGTAGCCCACTTCCAGATTGAGCGTCCGTTTTAGAAATCCTGCTGCAACCGCCGACTCGGGTTCGCCGTTCAGTTTCACCTGGGCATTCATCCTGCTCATGGTTGGCGCATCAATGCGACCGACAAGACGATTAAACATCGCTACGACTTCAGGGGATTGCTGTGCAAGATCGGCACGATACAGAATGACTGCGTTATAAACGGGGAAGTAATTCAAATCATCTTCTAGCGCCAGGAGCTTGTAATAAGCAATTTCCGCATCAGTGGAGTATAGATCGGTGACCTGTAGTGAGCCTGATGCGATGCCTCGATAGGCCAAATCGTGGTCCAATCCGCGAACGTTTTGTTGCGGTAATTGATAACGTTGCTGTAGACCCGGCCAACCATCGCCCCGATCCATAAATTCGTTACCGAAACCCAGTACAAGCTCGGGATGGTTTTTTAAATCAGAAATAGTCCGCAGCTTGAGTTGTTCAGCAAGCTCTGTTTTTATTCCAATGGCATAAGTGTTGTTAAAGCCGAGGGGGGCGGTCATTCTCAGTCCATGTTTGGCAAGTGCCTGCCTGAGTTCAGCCTCGGTTTGCAGGTTTTCCTTGACCAGGATTTCTTGCAACAAGGTGCCCGTGTATTCGGGGTAGGCATCGATCTCACCGCTGAGTAATGCGTTCCATAATACGCTTGTACCGCCCAGTTGCCGTTGATGTTGAGCCTCGGCGCCTGTTTGCTGGGCCAGCTGTCGCAGCATTTCGCCTAAGATAACTGATTCGGTAAATCCCTTGGAACCAAGCGTGATACGCTTCGGTGCTTCAGTACTGAGAACGGGGTATGTCAGTAAGGCGCAAAATCCCAACAGCAGCATTGCAATCATTCGTTTCACTGTCATTTTAGCGCCTCAACGAGCTGCGCCATGGGCTCGCGTTGTGCGGTGATGAATTGTTCGACGAAGGGTTCGGCCGGTGTTTGGGCCAGTTCTTTGAAGGGGCCGGTTTGCACGATGTGCCCATCCCGCATCAGCACCAAGTTTTGCCCGAAAAAAGCCGCTTCGGCGATGTCGTGGGTCACCATGACGACCGTCTTACCAAGCTGGGCAAAGATGGTCTTAAGTTCCTGTTGCAGCTCATAACGGATCATAGGATCCAGTGCACCCAGCGGTTCGTCCAATAGCAACAAATCCGGATCCAGCATCAGTGCGCGCATGAGGCTGACACGTTGGCGCTGGCCACCGGATAACTCAGCTGGAAATCGGTTCATCATTTCCTGAGGTAGCCGCACCAATTGAGCCAGTTCGGTGAGACGGGAATCAATCCAGATGGCATCACGGCGCAGATAGCGCGCCATGACGGTGACATTGTCGCGCACGGTGAGATGGGGGAACAGACCCCCTTCCTGAATAACATAGCCCATTCGCTGCCGTATCTGGAGTATATTATCAGGCGATAATTCTGTTCCTTCGAAGGTGATGGTGCCGGAATCCGGCTGAATAAGACCTGTGATCAGGCGCAGTAAAGTGGACTTGCCGCAACCGCTGGGGCCAATGAGTACTAGAGTTTCGCCGCCAGGAACCTGAAGATCAGTAGGTGCCAGAGCCGGGGCATTGCCATAGCGTTTCGAAATTTGTGAGATTACCAGCACTCGCATAGTGTGCAGGATTTATCGACGGCGCTCAAGGAATGCGAGTTGCAATCACCCCAAAAAAATCTGATATTCCCGATTCGTTTTTGTAATCTAAAGGTGTCGAGATATAACAGAGTCAAACCTAACATGCTGCCATAGCGTTGAAGTAATGTGTCAGCATGCTTTTGTTGTCCGCTTCAAAAAAAGGTGACAGATTTATTTAATGGACTCTTAATTAAACGAAAATTTTAAACGACAGCTTTAGGGTGGGAGCGGCTATATAATTTGAAATCATAAATGTCAGCTTATGGCCGTAAGCTGACTAATAAATGATCTGGGCATGCCTGAATTATATGTCCACTACAGTTTGGCAACCTTGTCCCTTTGTGTGGTTAGATTCGCCAGGGCATTTTCCAGATTCGCCACGCGTCGTCTTTCTTTGTCCACTACTTCGGCCGGGGCGCGGCTGACAAAATTTTCGTTGGCCAGTTTTCCCTGTACGCGCTTGAGGTCCTGGTGAGTCTTTTCGATTTCCTTTTCCAGTCTTTGCAGTTCGGCATCCACATCGATCAGGCCACCCAGGGGGATCAGTACCTTCATGTTGCCCACCAGGGCAGTGGCGGATTCCGGGGCTTCATCTTTGGCGCTGAGTGTGGTGATGGCTTCCAGGCGTGCCAGATTCATGAGGTAGTTGCGATTGCGGCCTAGTCTGTCAATATCCGTATCGTCGGCATCCTGTAACAGGATGTTAAGTTTCTTTGATGGGGCGATATCCATTTCACCACGTATATTGCGAATGCCGGACACCACCGCCATGACCCACTCCATTTCTTCAATGGCCTGGGGGTCGATAAGACCACTATCGGCCTGGGGGTAGGGTTGCAGCATGATGGATTCGATGCTGCCGGGTTTGCCCACGAACCCGGCCAGGGGCGCCACTTTTTGCCACAGGGCCTCGGTAATATAAGGTGTAATAGGGTGCAGTAAACGCAAAAGGGTTTCCAATACCCGCAGCAATGTACGGCGGGTGCCCCGTTGGGCCTCGGCCGTTGCCTTGGGGTCGGTGAGGATGACCTTAGATAACTCTAAATACCAGCTACAGTATTCGTCCCAAACGAAACCATAGAGGGCGCTGGCGGCAAGATCGAAGCGATAATTGTCAATGGCATCGGTCACGGTTTGTTCGACCTGTTGCAGGCGGGAGATGACCCAACGATCCGCCAGGCTTAGGCTCACGTTGTTATTGTTATTGTTAATGCTGCTGTCCTGTCCCTCGCAATTCATCAACACATAGCGGGATGCATTCCACAATTTATTGCAGAAGTTGCGGTAGCCTTCGATGCGGCCCAGGTCAAAGTTGATGTTGCGGCCGGTGGTGGCCAGGATGGCGAAGGTAAAGCGCAGGGCATCGGTGCCGTAAGATGGGATGCCGTCGGGATAGTCCTTGCGGGTGGCCTTTTCGATTTTGGGAGCCAGCTCCGGCTGCATCAGGCCGGTGGTGCGCTTGGCCACCAGGGGTTCGAGTTCGATGCCGTCGATTAAGTCCAGGGGATCGAGAATATTGCCCTTTGATTTCGACATCTTCTGGCCATGGGAATCCCGCACCAGACCGTGGATATAGATCTCTTTAAAGGGGACCTCACCGGTAAATTTAATACCCATCATGATCATCCGTGCCACCCAGAAAAAGATGATATCGAATCCGGTGACCAGGACGCTGGTGGGATAAAATTTCTTCAGCTCTGGAGTTTGATCGGGCCAACCTAAGGTCGAGAACGGCCATAGGGCAGAGGAGAACCAAGTGTCGAGTACGTCCTCATCCTGGCTAAGGGGCATATCTTTATCGAGTTTGTATTTCTTGCGCACCGCAGCTTCGTCGTGGCCGACATAGTGTTTGCCATCGGCGTCATACCAGGCCGGGATGCGATGTCCCCACCAGATTTGACGGGAGATGCACCAGTCCTGGATGTTTCGCATCCATTCGAAATAGGTCTTGGACCAGTTATCCGGCACAAAGCGGATACGGCCGTCTTCCACCGCGGCAATGGCAGGTTCTGCCAGCGGGCCCACTTTCACGAACCACTGGTCGGTGAGGTAGGGCTCCACCACGGCCTGGGATCGATCACCCCGGGGCACCATGTGTTTGTGGTCTTCAATGGATGCGATAAGGCCCTGGGCCTGCAGGTCTTCCACAATACGTTTACGGGCCTCATAGCGGTCGAGGCCATCATAGGGTGAGCCCGGCAGTACGATGCGGGCATCGACACTGAAGATATTGATCAGCGGCAGGTCATGGCGCTGACCCATTTCGTAGTCATTAAAATCATGGGCCGGTGTGATCTTCACACAACCGGTGCCGAATTCCGGGTCCACATAGTCATCGGCGATGATGGGAATCTCGCGACCGGTCAAGGGTAGTTTTACTGTCTTTCCAATTAATTGTTGGTAACGCTCATCTTCCGGGTGTACCGCCACTGCGCTATCACCGAGCAGGGTCTCCGGTCGGGTGGTGGCCACCACCAGTTCGCCCGAGCCATCACTTAAGGGATAGCGGATGTGCCACAGATGGCCGTTTTCTTCTTCGGAGACGACTTCCAGGTCGGATACTGCGGTATGCAGTACCGGGTCCCAATTCACCAGACGTTTGCCGCGATAGATCAGGCCCTCGTCGTAGAGTCGCACAAACACCTCTCGCACCGCCTTGGAGAGGCCCTCGTCCAGGGTAAAACGTTCCCGGGACCAGTCCAGGGAGGCCCCCATGCGCCGTAGTTGGCCGGTGATGGCGCCCCCCGACTGCTCCTTCCATCGCCACACTTGATCCACAAAGGCGTCCCGTCCCAGGTCATGGCGGGTCTTGCCCTTTTGGGCCAGTTGTCTTTCCACCACCATTTGGGTGGCGATGCCCGCGTGGTCGGTCCCGGCCTGCCACAGGCTGGCGTCCCCGCGCATGCGGTGGTAGCGCACCAGGGTATCCATGATGGTGTCCTGGAAGGCATGGCCCATGTGCAGGCGACCGGTCACATTGGGGGGTGGAATCATGATGCAGTAGGGTGCGCCCTTGCCCTGGGCGGCAAACCAGCCTTGTTGTTCCCAAACGTCGTATATTTTTTGTTCGATGCTATGTGGGTCGTAGGTCTTGTCGAGGGTATCTGTGCTCATGGATCATCGTGTTCAAGAATTATTAGGGCATGCCGGTGGTGGCCGGCAAGATCGGAGAGCGGATTATACGTTATTTTTTAGCGGACACCGTGGTCACGGTGGCCGCGTCGCCATTTAACCAGGATGGTCTTGATTTCGTCGCGTAACAGGGCCTCGGTATTCTGATCCAGGCTGTGATTCAGGGCGGCATCGAGTTGTGTGTTCAGAAACCCAATGAGTTCGTTGAGCAGGTCTTCGCTGGGGAAAGATACAGGGTTGTCATCATCAAGGGTGGCCGCCCCTGAGCTATCCCTGGAGAATCGATGGGTCTTACCGCGACCGACGATGGCGACATCCTCCAATATGGGGAAATCATCCAGGTTTTCGTTTTGTAGGGGCGTGGCCTTGGTGACTGTGATTTGGACCGGTTGTGTCGGTTCAGGTTCAGGTGGGTTGGCAGGTCCGGCCGGTTCGGGTTGCGAGGGGCTGGGGTGGGTGGCTTCGGATTTGGGCTCGGGAACTGTCTCCTGATCTACGGCTGTGAGGGGCTCATAATCTCCCATCAATTCTTCCAGAGATTTGAGGGTTTCATCGAGTACGTCTTTTTGTTCCCGGTGAGACGTTATGCCTTTATCGCGCATTAGTGGGTTCAGGTGCCCAGTTTATGGGTCTGCAGGGGATAACCGCACTCGCGGTAGTGGCGGAAGCGCTCTCTTGATGAGGCTATATCCTGGGCTGTGGTGCCAACCAGTTCTGCCAGCCGCTCAAAACGGCTAAAGAAAGGGGGGATGTTGCTGGACAGGGAGACCATCACATCATCCTGGTCAGTATGGGGTTCCTGGTAGCCAATGAGCACCCTTGTTTGATCCTGCCTGGAAGGCTGTGCCGGATCGGGTGATGTGGGTTGGGTGCTGTCCAGGGTATGGGGGACAAAACTATCGTCTCCGAGGGTCCACAGCAGTTCATCGAGGTGCTTGGCGTTGGCCTCGTCGTCTACGTAGACAAATATGCGATGACCCTGGCGATAGGCCTTATTTATCAAGCGGCAGGCAAAGCGAAATTTGGCCGTGAGGTCCGAGTTGGTGAGCACATAAAAATCAATGCGGGTCATGATGTCAACGCCCCTTGGTGGCTTCGTTGCGATTGCATCTGTTCAGTATAAACTGGCTGAGTAGTCCTACAGGCCGACCCGTGGCCCCTTTTTCCTTCCCCGTCTTCCAGGCGGTGCCCGCGATATCGAGATGGGCCCAGGCCAGTTTTTTGGTGTAGCGTGACAGAAAGCAGGCGGCAGTAATGCTTCCACCCGGGCGGCCACCGATATTGGCCATGTCGGCAAAATTACTGTCCAATTGTCTTTGGTAGTCATCCCACAGGGGTAATTGCCAGACACGATCATGGGCATAGGTACCGGCATTGAGCAGTTCCTTGATGAGCTTGTCGTTATTACCCATAAGACCACTGGCGTGGTGGCCCAGGGCGATAACACAGGCACCGGTCAGGGTGGCGATATCCACCACCACGGCGGGTTCAAAGCGTTCACAGTAGGTGAGGGCGTCGCAGAGTATGAGCCGGCCCTCTGCGTCCGTGTTGAGTATCTCAACGGTCTGGCCGGATAGGGTGGTGACCACATCGCCGGGTTTATTGGCGTCCCCGTCGGGCAGGTTTTCTGAGCTGGGCACGACACCGATGAGATTGATGGGGAGCGCCATGGCCGCTACGGCCTGGAGGGTGCCGAAGACGCTGGCCCCTCCACACATATCGTATTTCATCTCGTCCATACTGGCTGCGGGTTTGATGGAAATCCCACCCGCATCAAAGGTCAACCCCTTGCCCACCAACACCACCGGGGCCTCATCTTCGGGGCCACCCCGATACTCCATGATAATGAGCTTGGCCGGTTGGCGACTGCCACGGGATACCGACAGCAGGGCCCCCATACCCAGTTTCTCCATATCCTCTTCTTCCAGTACATGGGTTTCGATGGACGATTCGTCGGCCAGGGTATGGGCCTGTTCCGCCAGGTAACTGGGGGTACAGATATTGCCGGGTAGGTTGCCCAAGTCCCGGGCCAGTGAGGTCCCGCGGCTGATGGCCACCGCCTGTTGCAGGGCGATTTCCCCTTGGCCCAGCTCAGTGCGGCTGTTCACGAACAGAGTCATACGGCGCAGGGGGCGGCGTTCCTTGTCTTTTTCGCTCTTTAATTGATCAAAGCGATACAGGGCCTCCTCTGCGGCCTCAATGAAATGACGTATCTTCCAGTTACTATCACGCCCCTTGACAGGCAACTCAGTGAGAAACAGGGATGCGTCCATGGTCCCGGTTTCGTTTAATACGCTTGTGGCCTTGGCCGCCATCTGGCGGAAGGGACCCTCGCTAAAGGCCTTTTCACGGCCACAGCCTACCAAGAGTACCCGTTCACAGGCCACGCCGGGGAGATTGTGTAACAATAGGGTCTGTCCTAATTTGCCCTCAATGTCGCCACGCCGCAGCATGCTGGAGATAATGCCCCCGGAAGCCTGGTCGATTTGTTGGATAGTGGGAGACATCTTGCGGGGCTCAAAAATACCCCCGGCAAGACAGGCCGTGCGTTGCTTTTCCGGATTACCGCTTTTGATGGAATATTCCATATCGTGGATAGATTCTAGTGGGTCGAGTATTTTATGCTACGGTCGATTGTCAGTCGGCGACAGGCAGCGATTTAAATGTTGAATGTAGTGCATTATTTTTATTTGATCGGGTTTTGATGCATTCTTAACATAGTGTAGACATACTTTTAACATTATTTGATGTTTTATCCACCGTTGTCAAAAATAACCAGGGGTAAATTCCATTGATTGTAGACCGTTCACTGGTCCGTGAGATTACTTTTACGAGTACGGCAGTGGGAGTGATTATTATCACCATCTTTGTTGTCGTCCGCCTGGTGCGATTTCTGTCAGAGGCCGCAGCGGGCAATATCCCCGTAGATAGTATCTTCTTGTTGCTTGGACTTAAGCTGGCGTCGAACCTTGATGTGATGTTACCCATGGTATTTTATGTGGCTATTTTGATGGTTATGAGCCGTTGGTCGCGTGATCATGAGTTGATTGTGCTCACGGCTAGCGGTATCGGTCTGGGGCGTTTGTTGCAGCCGGTGATGTTGATGGGGGTTGTTCTGGCTACCGCCCTTACTGTGTCGTCGTTCTATCTGACCCCGATGTCAGTGCGCTATACCGATACCATCACCACCGAGAACAAGAATCGAGTTGATATAAAAGGTGTGGTCCCGGGGGCCTTCAGCGAGACACGGGGGCAAGACGTTTACTATGTGGAGCGTATGGCCGAAAACAAGGAATTGCTTATCAACGTGTTTATCTATGGTGAGCAGCCCAATAAGGAGGGTGTGGTGGTGGCCCAAACTGGCCATCAATATGTTGATGATCTGACTGGAGATCGGTTTTTGGTGCTAAAAAATGGTACGCGTTATGAGGGCAATCCTGGTCAGGCCGACTACGCCATATTGGAATTCGAGACCTACGCACTACGTATCAAGACCCGTAGTCATGTTCAGGCTGTCGTTACCTTAAAAGGCGTGCCTACCCGAGAGTTGTTAAATAGTACCGATCCGAGATTGGCTGCGGAGTTTCACTGGCGCCTCGCCAAGCCGGTATCGATTATCATATTGGTATTGTTGGCTATGTCGTTTACTCACTACGATGTACGTCGCCCACAGTTTTACAATACGATTTTGGCATTTGGGGCCTATTTTCTTTATGCCAATATGTTGGGTTATGGCAACGCCCTGCTGCGCAAGGGAAAGGTTGATCCCGAGTTGGGGTTGTGGTGGGTGCATCTGATCTTTGTGGTTTTAGGGGCCTATATTTTTTCGCGCCGGTCCCGCAATAAATCCCTCATACCCTTGCCAGGGCGATAGGAAGAGCATTATGTCATTGCGGATTCTGGACTGGCACATCGGTCGCACCATTCTCAGCCACACCTTGATGGTGATTGGTGTATTGGTGGGGCTGTTTTCGTTCGTGGCCTTTGTTGATGAAATGCAGGATGTGGGTGTCGGCGGCTACAATTTTTATCAGGTCATGCGCTATATCACGCTCAGTATGCCCCAGCGTGCCCATGAATTACTCCCCATGGCTTGTTTGTTGGGCACTATTCTGGGTTTATCCACCCTGGCGGCCCAGTCAGAGCTGGTGGTTATGCGCGCAGCAGGTATTTCTTTGTTTCGTATCGTGGGTTCAGTGATGAAGATGGCGGGCTTGTTCGTGGTGATGAATGTGTTGCTCAGCGAGGTTATTACACCGTTTACCGAGACCCTGGCGCAACGGGGTCGCGCCGAGGCCTTGCAAGAGACTGTAAATCAACACACTGACTATGGTTTGTGGATGCGTGACCAAGGGACTTTTATCAGTGTGGGTGAAGTTCTACCTGATCTTACCTTGCTGGATATTCGGGTGTTTGAATTCGACAGCACTCGTCACATGCGGTCTGTGGTCAGGGCTCGTGAAGGGCGTTTTGAGGGCGGACATTGGAAGCTTGAGGGCGTGCGCCAGACCCTATTTGAAAAAGGTCGGGCCAAGGGCACCCAGGTTGAATCTGCAACCTGGGACTCAGGCTTGGTCCCAGACATCTTGTCGGTATTTTTGGTTAAACCCGAGCAATTATCGGTGTGGCGATTACAGCGTTATATCGCACATCTCAAAACCAATGCCCAGGAGACCGCACGTTTTGAGTTGGCATTCTGGCAAAAGATTGTTGCGCCCTTTGCGGTTGCAGTGATGGTGATATTGGCGATTCCCTTTGTTTTTGGACAATTGCGTAGTGGTAGTTTCGGGCGAAATTTATTTAATGGTGTGATGCTTGGCCTTGGATTCTTTTTAGCCAGCAAGGGCTTCGGTTATGTGGTGTTGGTCTATGGTATTCCGCCCTTTCTGGGCGCGGCCATGCCGACCATAATTTTTTCCATTGCGGCGTTGTTATTGCTAAGAAAGGTGGCTTAGGGACAGATGCAACCGGTGTATGGTTTTATGCTCTAACTCTTGAGTGTTTCTTTTGTGCTGTCTCCGTCCAATAAGCTGCGCACATGTGTTAACAATAAATTTGATGTGTAGGGCTTGTGCAATATGTTTTGGTGCAGCGCGTCATTTTCTATATTATTTTCCTGTCCATCCGCAAAACCGCTGACCATTTGTAATTTAATGTGAGGGTACCGTTGCTGCACTTTAGCGGCGAGTTGGTAGCCCCCCATGTTGGGCATGATGACATCGGTAATTACCAGGTCAACGGTTTCCTTTTCGAGTACGGCCAGTGCTTGTTCGCCATCATTGGCAGTTAATACGCGGTATCCGTGTGCAGCTAATATTTCACAAGCCAGTCCAACTAATGCTTGTTCATCATCCACTACCAACAGACATTCGCTACCGTTCAGGTTGCGCTCAGTATTTGTTGTCGATATTGGTGTTCCGGTGGCAGTTTTATACGTTCTTGGAAAATAGAGGGTAAAGCAACTGCCGTGACCCAGTTTGGAGTGGACCTTGATCGCTCCACCACTTCGCTCAACGAATCCATAGACCTGACTCAGCCCCAGGCCCGTACCCTGTTCACCCTTGGTGGTATAGAACGGATCAAAAATTCTTTCTTTTGTCGCATCATCCATACCGCAGCCGGTATCGGTAATACTGAGTGCGACATAGTCGTTTTCATCAAGATGTAGTAATCCAGCTTTCATTGTATTGAGTTGTTCGTTGCTGGTGGAAATGGTTAGTTCACCGCCTTCCTCCATGGCATGCATGGCGTTTATGCTCATGTTTATAATCGCATCTTCAAGGTCACCGCTGTCTACCCATGTTGGCCATAAATCAGGCGCTAGATTGAGAGTCAGCTTGATTTTTGCAGTTAGGGTTTTCTCCAACATAAGCTGTTGTTCCCGCAATAGCCCATTAATATCCAGTACCGTTGCATTCGGGGTTTTTTGCCGGGAAAAGGCCAACAATTTTTTGGTGAGTTTTTTGCCACGTTTCGCTGCACGCTGGATATTGTAGACATATTTTGCCGACTTTGACTCCTGGTCAAGCTGATTGCCAAGCTGTTCGGCGTAGCCCATGATAATCCCTAGCAAATTGTTGTAATCATGGGCAATGCCACCAGTAAGTTTCCCCAGGGCATCCATTTTCTGTGCATGCCGTAATTGTTCCGCCTGCTTCTTCCGCTCGGTAATGTCAGTTGAGATGCCACAAACCGCATAAATATTGCCATCACTATCAAACAACGGAAATTTGACAGATCGAAAGGTATGAAGTCCATCCTCAAGAGGAGCGATTTCCTCTGATTCCAGTGCGCATCGTTGTGATAGCACCTCACTATCATTGTGTTGCATGTCGTCAGCAATATCCCTGGGAAAAACATCGTATAGGGTCTTGCCAAGAATATCGGCATATTTTATATGCACTTGTTTCTCGAATTCTTTGTTTATGAATATAAACAAACCCTTCGTGTCTTTTATGTAGATAACCGCTGGGTAGTTATCCATGACGGCTTGTAAGTCACGTTTATTTTTGGCTGCGATCTTACGTAGCCGGTACTGTTCGGTCACATCATTAAATACCAGCACCATACCCAGTATCTTGTTTTCATCACGAATAGGTGCGGCAGAATCAGCTATTTGACGTTCTATACCGTTTTTGGATACCAGAGTGGTGTGGTTGCTGAGGTAGATCACCTTGCCGGTCGCCATAACACTTTCAACAGGGTTTTTTATGGGTTCATGTGTGGTCGCATCAATTATCGGGAAGACATCTTTCAGTGATCTTCCATTCGCTTCTTCAAATTCCCAGCCAGTAAGCCGTTCAGCAACCGGATTCATGCGGGTAACATTGCCTTTGATATCGGTAGTGATTACGGCGTCACCAATGCTGTTTAGTGTTTGCGACAAATACAGTTTTTCTTTATTAAGTTCCTCAATGTGTTTATGAAGTCGGTATCTCAATTTGTTGATTGAAGAGACAACAATTTCGAATTCATCTGTCTTTTTTGTTGTGCGATCCAGGGACAGAGGGGTTTCAAGTGTCGATGTTTTGTCATTCAGGGTAAATTCTGAGATATGCGAAAGATGTCGGGTAACCAATCTAGCAAATATGAAATATATAAACGCTGCAACCAGGGTGGTTTTTAACGCGTTAGATAACAGAATGACCCAGAGTCTGTTTAGTAATCTGTTGTAAACATCGGTAAGGGATGCGACGACACTAAATCTTCCTATAGAGATGTTATTGTTGTTATATGGATACTTCAGGTCTAACCTAAATTCAATATTGTCTCCTTGTTGAATAGAGCCACTTTTTATTTTTTCGCTGCGCGCCAAAATTACCTCGGAATAGGCAATATCGGACAGTTCAGTTATGCCTTCAAGAATTAACCTTATTTGTTTGCGGTCTGACAACCAGACAGATTGGGTTATGCTTTCGATATAACTCGCTTTTATTTGCTCAAGTTTTTGGTTGATACCATCAATATCGTGTCGGAACTCACCGTACAGTTGTATTGCAGTTATTACCAGTGTGATGATTGAGCTAAAAAGAATTGTATAGACAATTAGTTTCCGTGCCACACCGCTTTTCATATTCTGATTACGTCTAAAGATCAAGGCTGGCAATTCTCGCGGCTTAATTTAATAAGCTATTTAGTGATTGGCCATATATTTTCTTGTATGTTCCGTCTATTTTCATTTCCCTTAAGGCTCTGGAAAGTTTCGGTACCAGGTTTTTGTGCATCTTATTGATATAAAGATAAAGTTCGAAACTGGCTATAGGTGCTTGCAGATAATATTTCTTACCCGGATTTTGTTTAAGACACCATAATCCGCTCCAGCGGTCGTACAGCACGACATCTGCACGGTTATTATCGAGTAATCCAAATAACTGTTCAGCATCTTTAACTCGAACAAGTGATTTATATCGCTTTACTTTTTTTTCAAAAACCTTCCAGCCATTAATAAATGTAACGTTGTATGGTTCCAGGTCCTCCCAGTATTTAATTTTAAATTGTTTATTTATAGTGAAAGCCACAAAATCAAAATCAATAATTTTTTCAGGTACCATCACAAGGTTGGGGTATTTTTTCTCTATACCTTTTATTCTTGCTATGTTGCCGTCGTCTATTCCGGTATTGGCATTTATTAACGCCCTCTCTGATGGAAGCAATATAGTTTTTGCTTCTACCCCAACACGTTGGAACATATTTTTTACAATCAAGTCATAAAAGCCGTTGTGATCAGGATTAACAAAGGGTTCTCCTCTGCCAGAGGTGATACTAAGTGGGGTGTCGGCATATATTGGAAAAGGAGTAAAAGAGAAAACTAGCAATAGTGAACAAAATGTTTCCAGGAACTTATTGGTTTTATTGTACGCCATTGTTATGGGTTCCTGTGTTAAAGGATGCATAGCTATTGTACACGCTAAATTGACTTCCGCAATGTACCAGTAAACCCTATTACGGTTTGTGAACCAAAAAAGCACGAAAAATATTTCTAATTGTTTGGCGCCCTATGGATTTTCTTGGTTCCCAAAGATATCAGGCGGTAATGATGGGGCTTTTTTATTTTGTGTTCTTGCGGCAGCCACTGTCGATGTTCTCGGCAACGGCACAGTATTTTTAGAAGCGCAAGTGTTGAGTTATACAGGTCAATCGGCTTGTTGGTTCTTCGCTAAATACAACCAGGTTTCAATTACCGAATCCGGGTTCAGTGATACGCTGTGGATACCCTGTTGCATAAGCCATTGTGCAAAGTCCGGATAGTCGGAAGGCCCCTGTCCGCAAATACCGATATATTTATCGGCCTTGCGGCAGGCTTCAATAGCCATACTCAGAAGGGATTTTACCGCAGGGTTGCGTTCATCAAATAGATCGGCGATTAAACTGGAATCCCGGTCCAGGCCCAGGGTGAGTTGGGTGAGGTCATTGGAGCCAATGGAAAAACCATCAAAATATTTCAGGAATTGATCGGCGAGCAGGGCGTTGGAGGGGATTTCGCACATCATGATGAGGCGCAAGCCCCTGTCGCCACGACGCAGTCCATTTTCTTCCAGTAGCGCGACAACCCCCTGGGCTTCGTCGACAGTGCGCACAAAGGGGATCATGACTTCGAGGTTGGTGAGGCCCATGTCGTTGCGGGCCCGCTTGATGGCAGCGCATTCCAGCTCAAAGCATTCTTTAAAGTGGTCGTCCAGATAACGGGCGGCGCCACGAAATCCCAGCATGGGGTTTTCTTCTCCGGGTTCATAGGCCTGGCCACCCAACAGGCTGGCGTATTCATTGGATTTAAAGTCTGAAGTGCGCAGGATCACCGGTTTGGGGGCAAAGGCGGCGGCGATGGTGGCGATGCCCTCACTGAGTTTTTCGATATAAAACTGCACCGGGCTGGTATGGCCCTCCATGAGGGTGTCTATCTTTTGCTGTATTGCCTTGGGCTGTTGTTCATAGTGCAGCAGGGCCTTGGGATGGATGCCAATGGAGCGGTTGATAATAAACTCTACCCGCGCCAGACCAACGCCATCATTGGGCAGGAAGCTAAAATCAAAGGCCCGGTCCGGGGTACCCACATTGAGCATAACCTTGAACGGCAGGGGGGGCAGTGTATCGACGTTGATCTCACGGATTTTATAATCCTGCCGCCCGGTGTAGACCTTGCCTACGTCACCCTCGGCGCAGGACACCGTGACTTCCTGTCCGTCGCTAATCTTTTCCGTGGCCTGGTCACAGCCCACTACTGCGGGTATGCCCAACTCCCGGGCGATGATGGCGGCATGGCAGGTACGCCCTCCCCGGTTGGTGACGATGGCCGCCGCACGTTGCATGATAGGTTCCCAGCTCGGGTCGGTCATATCGGTGACAAGGACGTCACCCTGGGCGACCCGGTCGATGTCCTTGATGTCGAGGATGATTCGAGCGGTACCTGCACCAATCCGCTGGCCGATGCTGCGACCACTGACCAGGACCTCGCTCTGGGTCTGTAATTCATAACGTTGGATGTGGGTACGTGTGTCCCGGCTTTTGACGGTCTCCGGCCGAGCCTGGACAATATAAAGCTGTCCGTCGATGCTGTCTTTGGCCCACTCAATATCCACTGCGTGGCCGTAGTGCTGTTCGATTATGAGCGCCTGTTGCGCCAGCTCAGTGACCTCATCGTCACGGATGCTATAGCGATGCCGGTCGGCGGGGGTGACATCCAGGGTGGTGGTGGACGAGCCCGGTTGTTGATCCTGGCCATAGATCATGCGGATGGCCTTGGTCCCCAGATTTCGCCGCAAGATGGGCAGGTGTCCGGTTTTCAATGCAGGTTTGTAGACGTAAAACTCATCCGGATTGACCAGGCCCTGTACGATGGTTTCACCCAGGCCGTAGGCACTGGTGATGAAGACCACATCGCTAAAACCAGATTCGGTGTCGAGGGTGAATATGACCCCACTGGCGGCGTTATCGCTACGCACCATACGCTGCACCCCTACGGACAGGGCCACCAGGCGATGTTCAAATCCTTGGTGCACCCGGTAGGCAATGGCGCGATCCGTGAATAATGAACTGTAAACGGCCTTGATGGTGGTGAGCAGCTTATCGACGCCCTTGATGTTGAGATAGCTGTCCTGTTGCCCGGCGAAGGAGGCCGTGGGCAGGTCTTCTGCGGTGGCGGACGAGCGCACCGCAAAGCTTACGTCATGGCCGTATCGGGTGACCAGTTCTTCATAGGCCCGGCCAATGGCCTGTTCAAATTCCCTGGAAAAGGGTGTGGCCAGAATCCACCGGCGAATGTCTGTACCGGCCTGACCCAGGGTGGGGACATCTTCCACATCTACTGAATCGAGTCGCTGGTAGATGCGGTCCCCCAGTCCGTTGATCGACATAAACCGCCGAAAAGCCGAGGCGGTGGTGGCAAAACCACCGGGCACACGCACCGCTTTGGCGCTCAGGGCGCTGATCATTTCTCCCAAAGAGGCATTTTTGCCACCGACCTGGGCAAGGTCTGCCAAACCTAATTTATCGAGCCAGACAAGATCATCACACATGGGCGTCAACCGGTGTTGTGGGGGCGGGATGGGGTACCGAAGGCCTTATTTTACTTGCTGCGGTCTTTAGGCATAAACAATAGCCGGGTTTTTGAGATCCGGTCATGCCAAGTCAGGCCATTTTGATCGACAAGCGACCACAGGTAACCCAATCCCAGAAAGGTCCAGGATAGTATAGCGGCTCCACAGCGAATGATGGCCTGTTTTGGGCTTACGGCAGACCCATCTGGGGAGACCAACTTGATGCGCCAGGCCCGCATCCCCAGGGTTTGTCCACCATGGCACCAGAACCAGCTGAAAAAACCACAGGCAACGATTAAGAGATAGACCTGAATCAGGTGGCGGGTGAGGGGCCAGTGGTGGGCGGCCTCTGGAATTGCCAATAGGGGGACCTCGGCCAGCATCCACAGGGGGATCAGCAACAGACTGTCGTAGGCAATGGCCCCCAGTCGCCGTAGTAAGCCGACAGTAGGTCCAATTATGGGTTTGGAAGGCATGCTTGACGAGGTGTTTGGATTATGTTTTGGCCGCACGAGTTGTTCACAGTGAGGGAAGCTGTTGTTTTTTAAGGGTCAAAAGTCTGGCTCGGCTATATAAGTAAAACATTAAATACGTAACTTATTGAATAATATAGAAAAGTTTGTCTGCCCAATCCTTGCTCAATTGCCCCAGGCTTTGGCCTTAAAGGCGTATTGGCGCAATTTCGCCAAGTTACCCACAGAGTTGTCCACAGGACTGTGGGCAAAGTGGGGTGTAACCTGGACAGTCCTTAAATCCACCCAGAAATTTGGTGCCCCGGAGACGATTCGAACGTCCGACCTGCCGCTTAGGAGGCGGCTGCTCTATCCAGCTGAGCTACCGGGGCCTGACAAATCCGTGCCGATATTGCTGTTGGGACGACTGAGCTCATGATCGGGTTTAGTTTTATGGGAAATGGATGGGCAAAGGAGGATCGTAAAACAACCCTAACCAATTGTTAAGTCAATACATTCCTAACTATGGGTTTGGCTGTTACCCCTAAAGTTACCCCCCGCGCCTATCCACTTGGCTCCGATTACCCGCAGCAGATTCAGCCACGTCTGGATTATACACATTTCGGACATCTGGAAACTCGGCTGGGTTGAAACGATAGCAGGCAGTCCGAAATTTGGAGATTGGGATAGAGCGCAAGGTAGCGGCATTCTATTCAAGTGTCCATACATTCGGCGTGGGCAGCTTTTGGCCCATTACTATTCCTGAGATGAAGGTGGACGATAGCTTGGTGAACCAGGACTCGGTCTCACCAAACAAATGTGGGCTTGTGCCCGGCATAAGTTGTGTATGTAGGTGTGTATGTGTATACTATGGTGAATAGTCAGCAATCTGTGAGGACACTATGCGAGCGCAAGATAATTTAGTCAGAAAGCAGTACATGGTTTCAACAGAAAATGTGGCGAAGGCTACTAAGATTGCTAAATCCCGAAGTACTTCCGCTTCAGATATAGTCAGGTTAGCCATTGATGCCTATGATCCCAATGGCGCCCAGGGTCTAGAGGCCCCGGAGATGATGGAGTTGGTGGCTAAGAAGCTTAAAGAGGCAATCGTTGCGACTCAGAAAGCGAATCGTAAAGTCACCAAAGCACTCACCAAACTCGGTGAGGTGAGGACCTAATGGCGGGCTGGAAGGATATCCTGATGGATATGATCAGACTGACCGATGAAGTTAAACGCCTTGATGAATTGACAGAGAAGTTGAGTGACCGAACGGTCGAAATAGACAAGCGCGTAGTACGGCTTGAAACGATGGTTGAGATGTCACAAAAACAACTACCTGGGAAATAGCGGAAAAGATATCCAGGAGACAACGCAATGTTAAGAGTAGAAACAGAATGGGAAGACAGTGGTCGCTGGTTAGCCGAAAGACTTGAGCATGGCGAGTCCGTGTCCGATCTGAAAA
This sequence comes from Gammaproteobacteria bacterium, assembly GCA_013152415.1. GTDB lineage: Bacteria > Pseudomonadota > Gammaproteobacteria > HyVt-429 > HyVt-429 > HyVt-429. The sequence continues at coordinate 35,804 of JAADGI010000026.1, forward strand.
GGTTGCTTGCTGCATGAGTCGATGGCCTTCTTCAAAATAGCAGTGTTTGTGCTTTCAAAAATGAATCTATTTCTTTTCACAGATGTGATCATATTCAAGTAACGGATTACGTAAATTGTCAAAGCTTAAGATATCCTCGATGGGTAAAAAAACTAAACATCTCTTGGATATTGGGATTGGCTAGATTGTCAGTATTGAGGTTCCCTGTGAAGCAAGATCGCCAACTCGATTCTTTCGCAGCAGACAAACTTGAAATCACTTACGAGATAACAGGTTTTGATCGTATTTTATACAGCCAGAAACCTTCATGGGAGAATTGCGAGTTTTTAATGGAGGAAGAAGGTAGGACCTCGCTTCGCGTTTGGGAAGACGAAATATACAACAAGGATCAGTTGCAACAGGCAAAAACCAGATTAGAGCGAAAAGTAAAATCGTTTATTCTGGCCATGGAATTTGCGTTGTCATGCCCGCTACAATACAGAATATTACACGAAAAAAGACCGGCTATAATCGCTGAAGATGGCACGATAGAGCTTATAGAAGTTGTATCAGTTAGGGACGAAGCTGTTTCCAGCGTAGCACCTTCCATGCCGCTGAAAGAAATACCTGCTTTGCCCCTGGAATGTGAAAGATGGGTCCTTACCTTGGCAGAGGCTCATCGATTTGGAGATTATGTCGAAGAACATTTGAAGCGAGATTACTTGATCATCGAAGAGCTATGGGACGAGTTCAAGAACAAAATTAATAATGTTCAAATAACCCAAGGATTGATAGATAAAATCAGGTTGACACGAAACTTTGTGTCGCATCAGATTTGCCGTGATGGAGAGGTCATAGATCACGTCTTAAACGAGCTATCAAGCGCGGCTTGGTATGAGGAAGAAAAAAAAGAGTAAGATTCATATCCTGTGATGTAAATCATAGGAACTATGTGTCTCGTTATGAGGTGAAAGCACGTGAAATTGCCCGGCTTCTTGTTAAAGAAAAGATCGCTCAAATTACTTCTAGCACCAATAATGCAATCGGGTAGAATGATCTAAGAATTGGTTCCGGCGATGCTGTGCTCTATTGCTTTGAAGAAAAGGTTTTTGGTGGATTTATTTACTTAAGGGCACTTCTGTTAATTGATTTCCCATCTCTATTTTGTGATGAGCAACGGGTCAATCCCTTGGAATATATAGGGCTTTGCAGTACATTGTGGATTGTTGCCAGTCATCTTTGGGGGTATGGCCTCTTGTCCATAGGCTGTAACCTGAGTAGCAAAACCTATGGAAAACAAATTATTCTCCCAATGTGAGCGGGAAATCCTGGAGCGACTGGCGGATGCTGGTCCCAAAGGGCTGAATAAGGGTGGTTTGCGCTTGCCGGGTAAGACATCAGAACGGGGCAAGGCTTGCTGGAAGGTGCTGAATCGACTGCTCAATGACGGCGAGGTCGGTAACCTGGGTACTCCAAAAAGACCGTGCTATGTGACCCGCGAGCACTTTAAGCCTCTTGAGATTGCCTATGAGCACATTGAAAACTGCGCGCGCGAGGCGGGCGTACGCCTGGGATCGAAACGCGCATTGCTCACGGGGTTGAGTGGCGCGGCGAAAAAAAAATTCGACGAAGCCCTGAAGCTGTTGGTGGCCGAGGGCGTGTTGATTCGCTTGAAGTGGGCTGGCAAACCGGTGTACCTGCATGTGTCCGCCCTGCCGCAGACAGCCTCTGTGAAGATATTGCACCCTCCCACCAAGTCGGCAACCCCTGAGATCAAAACGCCGGATGCCGATGCCATTCGGCGCGCCTACCAGGAAGCGGTTAATATCGTTGGCTATCCAGACGTACTTATCCATGAAGTGTTCCTTTGTCTGGGCGGTGCACTCGAACCCTTCAAACAGGCGCTGCTGGAGGCCTGCCGTTCCGGATGGGTCGTACCCAGTGTTGGGGATTGGGCATTGGTCTCGCCTGAGGAACGTCAATCTGCTTTACTTATCAATGGTCAGCCTCATTTGCAAATTCGAATCAAGGAGTGACCGACCGTGCCGAACCCTTCCATTGATCCTTTTGCTGACGACATAGTCGATGATCCGTGGCGTGTCGAATACTCTGTGCCCGGCCTAAACGAGAGCGTAACGAATAAGGTAGTTGCTGATATTGATGCCTTGTGCCGCCCCGAACGTCCTAGAATCGATACGCCTTTACAGAAGGCCTTACTGATTCCCTCCCCTGGTGCGGGGTTCGGAAAATCCCACCTTATCGGAACACTGTTCGAGAGACTTAGAGGCCGGGCAACTCTCGTAAACATACGGCCGTTCGAGGACCCGGAGACTTGTTGGAAATCCATCCTGATGCGCATCGTGCAAGAGCTGCGCTTTCCGGATCGTTATGCCGTGGCCGATGGTGAAGCCAGTAATGTCACGCAGTTGGAGGTCTTTGCCCACGGTGTCCTAAGCCAGGTAGTTGCCGACCGCCTGGACGCTATAAACGGTAACAAGGAAACCATCAGGAGACTGCGCCAACCGCCGGAACAACTAACTTGGTTGCCGGGAAATCAGAATTGGCGGACTTACCTCGACGAACATATCAATAATGGTGGATGGATCGGACAGGTCCAGCAATTGCTGGGCCGCAGGTTCCTTCTGGAGGTTGCCCTGGAGAGTTGGCTCAAAGTCCTGTACGGCTATGCCTACGTCTACCAGGATGATTGGAACTTGCAACAAGCCTGCCTGGATTGGATGCAGGGTGACCCCATCGATGATGATGCGGCGCAGGAGATCGGTATCCGGCTGCCGGACCGAATCCGAGTTGACCAGACTGCCAGCGCAATAAATGGTTTGGCCAAATCTCGGGTATTGGACCTCTGCCTTCTGGCCGGTTTTTTTCGTCCCTTCCTGATTTGCTTTGATCAGACCGAAACCTATGGCAAGTCCGCAGAACTCGCAAGCACTCTGGGCACGGTGACCACAGATTTGACCAACGAGGCAAGAAATCAGCTCACTCTGATAACCGCCAATATTTTGCCATGGAGAAAGTTGTTGAAAGTGCATTGGCAGCAGGCGAGCCTAGCTCGGCTCGATGGGTCTTTGATTCTTGAGGGCATCAACCTGCAGCAAGGGATTGAATTAGTCGACCATCGGTTGTGTGTGTTTGATGTGGACGAGACGAGAAGAGAACGCTTTTGGGGTGATCGGCAGTGGTTCGAAAGTCTATTCCAGGGCAGTAAGGAAATGAGTGTGCGGATGTTTCTGCATGAATGCTCGCGGCGTTGGATCGAGGGCGGTGAAGAAATCGCTAAGCCCGAGTCGCGCAGCCCGAGAACATCTCTGCTGACACTTTTCAAGCGCTACGTTGATGATATCAGCGCCAAACCCAGGCGCCTGGTCTATGACCGTGATACTTTTTATTGGCTGGTCAACGAGCTGGCGGTCGGTGTCGAAGGTATGACGGTCGATAAGGTGACGTCGGAATCAAGAGAACACTTGCCCTGCTGGCGAAATGGTGACAGACAGTTTGTGTTTGGTTTCGAGTCCGGCAACCACTGGAAGCGTTGGCACAACATCGCCCGTTCGGCCTTGACCGAAAATGAACAAAACGGCCGTATTCGGGTCTATCTGCGTACGCCGGAACTGCCGAAGATTCCCAAAGCTACCTGGAGAGTCGCCAAACCAGATATTGAACAGGCCATGCGCTCGTGCCTGTTGATCCTGGTGTTGGATCAGCACGAGCTGGTGCGCCTGTACGCCGCGCAGGAGTTGCACGCCGATGCCCTGCAAGGTGATATCGACTGGAAAGCTAAGGAGGTCACCGATTTTTTGCGTCAGGAACTGGCAGATCTCTGGCAGTCCATTCTGCATTGGCCGGAGAGCGGATCGAATGAACCGCCAAACGAATCGCCCAACGAATCGCAGGAACATGCACCATCGGAGGAGTTACACCACGCAATCGTCAAGGTGGTGAGCGAGAGCAGATTTCTAAGTCTGGAGGAACTGATCGATCGGCTTCCCGGTGAACTCGACCGGGAGACGGTGCTGGGGGTCTGCGGCGAGGCGACGCGAATCACGGTGCATGCGCACCCCAATATGACAGTAGTGCAATGGCGGCACTGAAGCTGAGCGTCACCCAGTTGAAGTGCGCCGTGGTGGACCCACAATGGCGCCAGCGATGGTTGTCTGGAGAGAATCCCCCCACCATGCAATGGGCCCCGCCGGGCAACGGCCCTCCGGTCAAAGGCAAACTGTTCCACAAGCTGGTCGAGGATTTTACCCACTGGCTTTGCCATGGCCGAGATAAAAAGGCTGCGCGGGATTTGGCTACGCCAGAGGCGCTATGGCATGAGTGCTATGACCGCTTTGTTGAGGTAGAACTCACCAAGCTTGTAAAGGCTAATCGGGTCGAGTCCGCCCATCATTTAAGTCAATGTTTGCAAGTATACTGCGTGCATTTGAGTGAGCTGCGCCAAGCGGTCCCGGGCTTCACTGACTGGCAGGATCTATTTCTGGGCCAGGAACTTCCGATCGACGGCATAACCATTGGCGATGCTGGCCTGCGTGTCTCCGGCCGGGTGGACGCGGTGCGCAGAGACCCCCAGCATGGCATTGTGGTGGTCGATTACAAACTTTCGCGCGGTGCTGAGGTGAAGCACGATTTGGTGCAGCTTGCCATCTACGCTTACCTGCTGGAGGCGAGCAAACCGGGCCTGCACTTCATCGGCCTGTTGGAGTACTACGAGCCAGAGTTCACCCCGTTGGAGGTTAGCCGGGGTGAACTGCGAGATCTATTCAAAAGCACGGTACTGCCGGTGGCCGCCGAGCTGATGGCCCAATGCGACCGGGGCAAAATAACTCCCGCAGTTCCGTCCCCGGAGTCCACCGAATCAACCGAATCAACCGAGCCCGAACTTTCTGACCGGATCACTGAGACCTTCGCTGCCTTCAACCTTAATGTGCAAGTCATCGGCCGGATCACGGCCCCGCAACTGGTGCGCTACCGTGTACAGCCAGCGGCCGGCGTCAAGGTGGTCTCCCTGGCCAATCGCGCCAAGGACTTGCAGGTGAGTTTAGCCTTGTCTGCACCGCCACGCATTGAGCCGGGTCCGGGCTATGTCAGTATCGACGTGCCCAAGAACGAGCCGGACACCGTACTGTGGCGGAACATTCAGTCGGACCCGAACTTTAAGGGCCATCTTAGCCGAATGGTTTTTCCCATTGGACTGGGCGTGGAGGGTAAGCTTCTGCTGGCTGATTTTGCTGATCCAAATACCTGTCATGTCCTGGTCGCGGGTAGCTCCGGTAGCGGCAAAAGCGAGTTCTTGAAATCCATGGTCGCTTCATTGATTAAGCGCAATGGTCCGGACTCGTTGCGCCTGACCCTGATTGACCCAAAGGTGCTGACCTTTAGTGGCCTACAGACATGTTCCTACTTGACCGGACCCATCGTTAGCAATCTGGACGGCGCGGTGAGCTGCCTCGAACAGGCGGTGAAGGATATGGAGAACCGCTATCAACAGCTCAGTCGGGAAGGATTCATCAACTTGGGCGAGCGAATTAATGCTGGCAACACGGACCTACCCTTTCACGTGATCGTCTTCGACGAGTTTGCTGATCTAGTGTTAGCTGGCAAAAAGGAAAAGAAGTTGTTCGAAAACCTAGTTGCTCGTTTGGCCGCCAAGGGACGCGCTGCCGGTATTCACCTCGTGTTGGCGACCCAACGCCCAGATCGGAGCATTGTTACCGGCCCGATTAAGGCGAACTTGCCGTTAAAGGTCTGCCTCAAAGTTACCAGCTCGGCGAATTCTCAGATTATCTTGGACGAACCAGGTGGTGAAGCCTTGATGGGAAGGGGTGACCTGCTGTGCGACCGGGGGAAAGGCATTGAGCGAGCCCAATCACCGTTTCTACCACCAGAGGATATGAGGGATCTGATCAAATCGCTCACCTCTACTACTTCCGCCGACTGAAGCTGCAAGTAGGGGGCATTGATTTACACATGAAACCTGAAAATACTGAGGGCTATCGAAAAAATCAAGTCTTGTAAGGAATTGTTGCTGTGAGAGAGATATTTAATGTTTGTTGTGATGAACCCCGCCGTTTGGAGCATGGTCAGGAAAAGCTATGGTGTTGGGTGCGATTTGGTATTTACTAATAATCAATTGTAAAAACACGGTGTCGGTATAAATAAAACCAAGCTTTGTTGCCTATATCGATGAGTCGGGAGACGAGGGCTTTGTCTTCAATGAGGACGGTAGTGGCAGTTCTCGTTGGTTTGTTTTGTCGGCGGCTGTAATCCGTCAACAAAATGACTTGCAAATGGTTTCTTGTCTTAAGGAAGTGCGGGATATATTGGGGAAGAAACCAAAGACTCCCCTGCATTATGTCGATTTGAAGCATGAGCAACGTGTCCCCTATATCCGCCGGGTTGGAGAGTTACCAATTCGTACCGTAAGTGTGTTGATTTACAAACCACTTATCCATGAGCCTGAAAAATTTCAGAATACCAAATATCTGCTGTACCGCTATGCAACGCGTATGCTGCTGGAGCGTGTTTCATGGTTGTGCCGGGATCAAAGAGGGGTGAGTAATGGGGATGGTTTTGCGGAAATCATATTTTCCAACCTCAGTAATATGTCTTACGAGGATATTCGTGAGTATCTCCGGCTGCTTATCCGCCAACATAAATCAGACCCACAGAAGGTGCAGATCGGACCGGCAGCAATCAATCCAGATAGAATCCGTTCTGTGGAGCACTCTAAACTGGCTGGATTACAGGTAGCGGATGCCGTCGCGTCCGGTATCCACTTTTCTGTGAAGGTGAACCGGTATAGAGAGACGGAACCTGCTTATCTGCCTTATTTGGGGAAGACGTTCTATCGCCACAAGAGGGAGTTAATGGGGTACGGAATCAAGCTGTGGCCGGAAGATTACGACACCATAAAAGCAAAAGCCCCCGAAGTTGAAAACATCGGAGGCTTGTGATCGTAGGCCCCAGGAACCGAGGATCCCACCCATTCGGGCTGCCACTTGAGAGAAGTGACCCCTACCTTTCCTGCGCTTGCCAACGTCCCTTGGGTTGGTCAATGTGACGTCCAGTTACCCCTGGATTGTAAGAGGGGGCATTGGACCTAAATGGATAAAAAAGCTTGAAAAATGTTGTAGTTCCAGGCCTTTTTGGATTGAATTGGTGGAGCGGAGGAGGATCGAACTCCCGACCTTCGCATTGCGAACGCGATGCTCTCCCAGCTGAGCTACCGCCCCAAGTGATCCGTCAGTCTAACGACGTGCCGGGATTATAGCAGATACCCCGGCAGTCATCGTACTGACAGATTCTGAGTGTTTTGCTGTGTAAATGGGCCTGTTTTTTGCACTGTTCCAATGGGTAATAGGGGCAAGCGCTTACATAACCCTTAAGCTCCGGCATGAAAATGCCGATAGACACAGTGAGGGCGGCTGTTTTGGGTCACGATCAAATCTGTGGTGGTGTGCCCCGGTTGTCCAGGCTATAGGAGATAGCTATGTTGAGTTATATCTACTCCGTTGTGGGTGATTTTGAGAGACGTCACGGGCATATGCCTAACTTACTCTATATTAGCACCGAGCATTTGAACCGTTTGCGCGATACCCTGGAGCAAAACGGTAGCATTGATGACCTTGCCAGCCTTCTGGGTATGAATATCGTTATTACCCGGGATGCGGTTCATCCACGGGTGTCCTGGTCTGATACACCCTGGGTTCGGCGCTCCGCAAGCTAAAGTTTTATCCAGACCCCCGCCTTTATTTTATTGGGCTGGGAGCGGTGGTGGCAGTGCAAACTGGCGTACCGGTCCCCTATTGATACCCTTGATTCAAGAGATCTGTTCCTAAATTCCTGTTTTCCTTAGCTGGGTGCTTGGTTCTGAGTGCCGGTATACGGTATTGTGTTTCCGTTAAGACGACGCCTGCACTGCGCCATAGAGCGATATGACAGGCGGACGCAAAAACCTTAGGAGGAAAATAATGAAACTAGTGACTGCAATCGTAAAACCGTTCCGGCTTGATGACGTACGCGACGCGTTGGCGGACATCGGTATACAAGGTATGACCGTGACCGAAGTAAAGGGATTTGGTCGCCAAAAGGGGCATACGGAACTCTATCGTGGGGCAGAATATGTGGTGGATTTCTTGCCAAAGATCAAGCTCGAATTGGCTGTTGAGACAGGTCGGGTTGATCAAGTAATCGAGGCCATTGTCGGTGCGGCCAAGACCGGCAAGATCGGTGACGGCAAAATTTTTGTCTACGAGTTGGCACAGGTTACACGTATTCGTACCGGTGAGTCCGGCAAAGACGCGCTGTAGTACGCCACCAAGAGAGTGGGGGGAGACAAAATGAATAAAATGAATAGCAAATGGCTGCCGGTGTTTTTGTTGGGGGTGGCTGTCGGTCTGTTTCCAGAGTGGGGCTGGGCGCAGGATGCCAAATTGGATAGTGGTGATACTGCCTGGATATTGACTTCAACCGTTCTGGTTTTGTTTATGACTATTCCAGGGCTGGCCTTCTTTTATGCCGGATTGGTGCGTAGCAAAAACGTGCTGTCGGTTTTGATGCAAATTTTTACCATTACCTGTGTGATGACTTTGTTATGGATCATCTATGGATATGGTTTGGCCTTTGGGGATGGTGGAGATTTTCAAAATGTGATTGGGGGCCTGGACAAATTATTTATGTCCGGTGTGACAGTGGAATCGATAAATGAGTTGGCGCCCACCGTACCCGAATCTGTATTTTCCATGTTTCAGATGACCTTTGCCATTATTACTCCTGCCCTGGTGGTAGGAGGGTTTGCCGAGCGCATGAAGTTTTCCGCCATGCTTTGGTTCACCGTGTTGTGGGCGACCCTGGTCTACTTCCCAGTCAGTCATTGGGTGTGGGGTGGTGGCTGGCTGGGCGAAATGGGGCTACTGGATTTCGCCGGTGGTACCGTGGTCCATATCAATGCCGGGGTGGCTGCTTTGGTGGCGGCCCTGGTTATGGGGCGGCGCAAGGGGTTTCCGAGCACGGCTATGCCACCTCATAACATGAGCATGGTGGTCGCAGGTGCAGCCATGTTGTGGGTAGGCTGGTTTGGATTCAATGCCGGCAGTGCTCTCACTGCGGGTGGATCTGCGGGTATGGCTATGTTGGTGACGCACATAGGGGCTGCCGCAGGCTCTTTGGCATGGATGGTGAGTGAATGGATCCGTTACGGCAAACCCAGCGTACTGGGTATTGTCACCGGTATGGTCGCGGGTCTGGGTACCATCACCCCGGCCTCCGGTTTTGTGGGCCCCATGGGGGCATTGTTCATTGGGCTTGTTGCCGGGGTGTTGTGTTTCAGTGCCACCAATTTCATGAAACGTAGCCTCAAGATCGATGACTCTCTTGATGTCTTTCCCGTTCACGGTGTGGGCGGCATACTGGGTACTCTGCTTGCCGGGGTATTTATTGCTGCAAGTCTGGGTGGTGTGGGTTATGCCGACGGTATGGATATGGGCAGTCAGGTCACAGTCCAGCTTATCGGCGTGGTCACTATTCTTGCTTGGTGCGGGGTGATGAGCTTTATTATCTTCAAGCTTATCGATGTATTTATCGGTCTGCGGGTCACTGACGATCAGGAAACTGAAGGTCTGGATCTGGTGTTGCACGACGAAACCGGCTACAACCTTTGAAGGTAATATCACAAAAAAGCACCTTACTAATGGTTTATTAGTTACCCGGCATCCTTCATCAGCGGGACGCGGTGAATACGTCCCTGTACGCTTGATGGCAGCGTCCATGCTGCCCACACCCGCTGATAAAGGATGTGTCGGGTAACTTTCGTTTTCCTTAGTAACTGGGCGGGCGCATTAGCACCCGTCTTTTTGGATGTACCCGGACAGCGCCGATTGCCGAGGAAAATAAAAGTGGCCCGATGTTCCTATCAGTAGTATGTCCTCCTCGGACCAGGTTTAAAAACTGCTTACCATATAATTTGATGCGGACTGTTTTGTGACAAATTACCTGCAAATACACCATACCAGTGTATTGGTCAGCGACACCCGAAGGGCTCTGGCCTTTTACCGGGATGTATTGGAAATGCCACTGGTGCAACGTCCTGATTTGGGTTATCCCGGGGCCTGGTTGGAGGTTGGCTCACAACAGATCCATCTGATTGAGTTAGCACCTACCCGCTTGGAGTCTGATACAACTCTCCACGGTGGCCGCGACCACCATGTGGCCTTGTCCGTTTATGATCTTGATGTCTTGGTAGGAAGACTCGATAGCCACAGGGTGGCCTACGCACGAAGCCGATCCGGTCGACGTGCCTTGTTTTGCCGAGATCCAGATGGCAATGCCTTGGAGTTTGTCGAACTGGCAGGGTAATTGTCCCTGATAGTGACCCGTTGAGATCGCCGTCAAAAACTTCACTTTTCTTGTTAATGATCGGTAGAACGCTAGGGCCAACGGCATAATATTGTGGGTCCGGTGGATGCCTGTCTTGATATGGGGTAAGTTTCTGGAGTCGAGACCAGGGAGACTGATTATGGCCCAAGAAATCAAAGGCAGTTGTTTGTGCGGTAGGGTAAATTTTATAGTTAGCGGCCCATTCGAGCGATTTTATTTGTGCCATTGTGGCCGATGTCGAAAGGCTACCGGTTCTGCTCACGCTTCGAATATTTTTACCCAACCAGGAAATATCAGTTGGATATCTGGGGAAGATTCCGTAAAGCGTTTTGAGCTGCCTAATGCCATTAGATTTACCAAGGCCTTTTGTATCCATTGCGGTGGCCCGGTTCCGGTTGCACCGCGCAAGGGGAAGTTTCTGGTTATTCCGGCCGGGACCCTGGATGAAGATCCGCCGTTGCGGCCCCAGAGCAATATCTTTTGGGCGGATCGGGCGCCCTGGTACGACGAAGGGCTTGATGCACAAAGATACGATGCCTATCCCACATAATTGCCGAGACTGGTTGTGGGTGAGCATCGAAGGTGAGAATCGGTGGCACCTATATGTGGGATATATCGGGCTATAATTTGTATTATGATTGATTCATGTCTCTGGATTGGCTGTGCAACCAGAAGAATAGGTGGCTATGACTGAAGAACCCAACAAGCTTACCCCCAAGGCGGAAACCGCCAACATTGTCTACATCCTTTATCTGGTAGGGGTGGTTTTTGGCATTACCGGTATCATCGGTGTGGTCATGGCATATGTGAATCGGAGTGATGCTCCCGAGTGGGTACAGACCCACTATCATTATCAGATTCGCACCTTCTGGATAGGTCTTTTGTATCTGTTTTTCGGTACATTGCTCTCTTTGGTGTTGATTGGTTGGTTGATTTTGTTGTTCTGGGTGGTGTGGCTTATTGTACGTTGCGTTAAAGGGATGAAGTATTTGGAGGCCAAACAGGCTCATCCCAATCCCACCGGTTGGATGTTTTCATGATCGGCCGCTTGAGGTGATGATCGTGTTTGGAAAATCTGGGCACTACGAGCGTATACAGTCTTTCGGTGAAGAGATGGCCAACGCCATCAGTCACGGTGTAGGGTTTGTCGGAGCGATCACGGCGCTGCCCATACTTGTTGTGGCCGCGGTCAATCGAGGTGATGTGGCCGGTGTGGTTGCGGCAAGTGTCTTTGGTGCCACCATGATCCTGTTGTATCTGAGTTCTACCGTCTATCACGCCTTGCCAAAAAGCCGAGCCAAGCGGGTGTTCCAGGTGCTGGATCACGTCGCTATCTTCTTGCTCATTGCCGGTACCTATACCCCCTTTACATTAGGTATTTTGCGCGGTGCATGGGGATGGACCTTGTTCGGTTTGGTGTGGGGTATTGCCTTGTTCGGCGCGATACTCAAGGTTGCAGGTGGAGTGAGGTTTCAAAGCTTGTCCACTTGTATGTATCTGGCCATGGGTTGGTTGGTGCTCATTGCTATTGTGCCTCTGTGGCAGGCCATGCCTGTGTGGGGACTGATTTGGCTCCTTGCTGGTGGACTGTCTTACACCATTGGGGTGGGGTTTTTTGTGGCCGAACGCAGACCCTACTTCCATTTTATCTGGCATCTTTTTGTGGTGATGGGGACGGCGTGTCATTTTGTAGCTGTGCTTTGGTATTCTGGCCAGCAACAATTGTAAAGCGCACATCACTATGTGGGCTGGTGGCTGAGACGACATATTCCATGCCGTTGTCCTGCTGTCCTTTGCGGTAGATCATAGCCAATGAAAATCGCTATTCTTTCTGATATTCACAGCAATTTAGAAGCACTACAGGCCTGTTGCCGCAGGGCTGATAAATTAGGTGTGAAACGCTACATATGTCTAGGCGATATCATAGGCTACGGTGCCGATCCGGTCGCGACGCTGGAGCTTGTGATGTCTTTGCCAGGGCTCATTGCCGTACGAGGGAATCACGATGAAGCAGTCTTGAGTGGAACCTATGCAGGTGTGAGTAAATCCGTACAAGAGGCAATTGCCTGGACTCATCAGCAGTTGTTGCCCGGACACCTTCAGTTCATCCGCAGTCTTCCTTATACCCAGGTTTTAGGTGGCGCTGTGTTTGCCCATGCGTCCACTCAGGAGCCATCCAAATGGGAATATTTGTATAACGAGGAACAAATAAAAAAATGTATGGAAGTGGCAGAACGACCCCTGGTGTTTCTTGGACATACGCACCTACCGAAACTATATTTTGAAGGTAAGAGTGCCGAGGTCGGGGAACTCGCCCATGAGGAAGACAGCCCTATTCCTCTTTACCAGTACCGGCGCTATGTTATTAATGTGGGGTCTGTTGGCCAGCCTCGAGATGGCAACAGTGCTGCCAGCTTCGTTACTTTTGATAACAATACAAATGAGGCCAGTTTTCATCGTGTAATCTACGATTTTAACCGCTCATGCCAAAAGATTCTGGATGCTGATCTGGCCCCTCATTTTGCCCATCGCCTGAAAAGAAGAGATTGGCAGTAATGAGCGAGCAAACTGAAAAACAAGCTGGAAAACATCAAAAAATTCATACAGTAGAGCTTGGTGAAAATATCGATGGTTTTCATGTTGATGAGTTAATCCATGAAAGTTTCACCAATATGTTGTATGGCGTGAGTCATCCAGACCATGATGCGCCGATGGTCATGAAGGTGCCCAAGCTAGGTGTCTTTTTACCTCCCAGTGCCTACGCCGGTTTTGAGACAGAAGTGCGGATATTGTCCCGTTTACATGGGGTCTATACCCCCAGAGTGATTGCTACGGGAGATCTTTCCTCCTGCCCTTATCTTGTTACTGAGTATATAGAGGGAGATGAGTTGGTGCAGGCCACGAAAAATGCGCCTGTGGCAGTGGACCGCTTGTGCGACATCATGGTGCCGGTTTGCAAGGCCGTGCACGAGTTGCATCGGCACAATCTAATTCATTTGGATATAAAGCCTGGTAATATTCGTAATCGTAAAGAGGGGCAAGTGGTCATCCTGGATTTTGGCGTTGCCCATCATACGCGCATGCCGGATATGTATGAGAACCCCCACGAAGATGTGCCCCATACCCTGGATTATGTGGCACCGGAACAACTGCACAATGTGAGAACGGAATCACGCAGTGATGTTTATGCGTTGGGTGTCATCTTGTATGTGTTGGCTACCGGGCATTTTCCGTTTGGTAAGGCAAACCCAATCACCGTGAAGAAGCGACTATTTATGCCGCCTACTCCACCACGAGTGCATAATGAATCCCTCCCGCCATGGTTACAGGAAATTATACTAAAGTGTTTGGCGCGACGCCCAGATGATCGTTTTGATACTGCAAAACAGATTGCCTATGCGTTGTCCCATCCCAACATGGTGTCACTGGGGAAAAACGCCCAATTAATATGCAAGCCCGGTTTTTTGAAAATAGCGCAGGCCTGGTTAAGTTCCAGGCGAGACAGGTACAATCAAGGTCAACTTGTACATCCCCACGATAGAATCGCTCAAACTCCCCACATATTAGTTGCTGTTGATTTCGGGCACACGACAGAAGAGTTAAAGCAAGCGATCCTTGCTGCCGTGAGACGTTATGCAGAAAGTGATAAGAATAGTTTTTTTACTGTGCTTACAGTGGTTGAATCAAACGAATTCAATGATACGGAGGATGTGAGTGAATTGCTTGGTCAAGCTTGTCCCACCAATATTCATCGGTTAATGGAGTTGCGCCATTGGATGAAACCTCTCAAATTACCGATAAGCAGGATAAATTGTCAGGTGATAAAGGGAGATGCTGGGGAAGAGATTGTGTCCTACGCAAAATATCATGTTGTCGATCACATTGTAATTGGTGCTCGTGCCAGTTCGGTGATGCGAAGATTTATCGGTAGCGTATCAAGCAAGGTGGTCGCCGAAGTTAATTGTACAGTAACCGTTGTGCGATCACGTCAAGACAGGTATTAGTCGAATTTCGATAGCTGACACGACTCAGTGGGATAGGTCGCTACTGTTAGCAGGGGTATTCAGAGTTGCCCTAAACCAACTTCCCCCGCTTCATGGCGTCGGCACCAAATTTTTTGCGGACCGAATCCATGATCTGGTCTAGTTCATCGGGTTTGGCTTCATGGGCTTCAGTAAAGAGGTCGGCTTGCCCAGAGGGCTCAAAGTTGGCAGTGCCCAGCCCGATGAGTCGCAGCTTGACTCTGGGGTTTTCGTGCAGCCATTTTTTCAAGAGTTCCTGAGCTTCGTGATAGAGGGTCATGGTCTGGTTCGAAGCGGGATCAAAAGAGTGACGTCGGGTGATGAGGGTAAAATTCGATTGTTTTAGTTTTACGCTGACGGTACGGGCCTTAAGATTTTTGATACGCAGGCGTCGACTGACGATATCGGCATGATGCAGTAATTTTTTTGATAACAGCTCAAAGTTATGGCTGTCAGTATTAAAGGTGTCCTCACTGGAGATAGACTTGTCTTCACTTTTAGACTCCACTTCTCGCTGATCGATGCCCCGAGCCAGATTGAAATAATGTTGCCACTGTTTGCCGAAGACCTTCTTCAGCAGGTCCATATCCGCACTGCGGATGTGGTAGATCGTCTCAAGCCCATAGTCGTGTAGCCGTACTTGTGACTTTTTCCCAATCCCCCAAAGCCGTGATACTGGCAGGGGGTCCAGGATTGATTGTTTGTTTTCTTCTGTGACGATGACCAGGCCATCGGGTTTGTCGAGGTCCGAGGCCAGTTTGGCGAGGAACTTGTTGGGGGCCACGCCTACCGAGGCGGTGAGTCCAGTGTGTTCCTTGATCATATTCTTCAGGTGCCAGCCAATGGTTTGGGCGCTGCCGTGGAGCTTGCGGCAGTCGGTGACGTCCAGGAAGGCCTCATCCAGGGACAGGCCTTGCACTCGGTCGGTAATGTGATGGAAACAGTCAAATACTTGTTGTGACACTTCCCTGTAGCGGGCCATACGTACAGGTAGGAAGACCCCATGGGGGCAACGTTGTTTGGCTTGGGCCATGGGTTGTGCCGAGTGGACCCCAAATTCACGTGCCTTATAGCTGGCCGCAGAGAC
Source organism: Gammaproteobacteria bacterium (assembly GCA_013152415.1). Classification (GTDB taxonomy): domain Bacteria; phylum Pseudomonadota; class Gammaproteobacteria; order HyVt-429; family HyVt-429; genus HyVt-429. The sequence goes on from JAADGI010000026.1 coordinate 51,287, forward strand.
CACTCCACGATTGCCGATACCCCCTACGATGATGGGTAGATCCTTGAGCTGTGGATTATCGTGTTGCTCCACGGAGGCGTAGAATGCGTCCATGTCCGCGTGGAGGATTGCCCGGATAGTGGTCATCTTATAAGCCTAAGAAAAAATTGAGCCCGAGTCGATGTTGAAGAATTGACCCTGGCCCGTCTTTCCCGGCTTCTTTGGGTTTTAGGTATTCTAAGCCTTTGAAAGGGGGCATAAACTTATGAATTCTTCCTGTTATCCATGTTGGAAACTATTATAGGTCGGCAGTGGTCATATACGAATGAGCCCAACTATTAACTGATAGTGGCAGGAGGGTATGATGAAACGTATATTGGTTTTAGGTGTATTGGTAGGGGGGTTCGGTTTGAGTTTTACTGCTACGGCCACTGCCGCCCAATTTTTGTACAAGCAGGCGGCAGGAAAGCAACTCGTTCTCCATGACTCGGTACGCGTACCTGTTGGTACCGCCACTGTCTATTTTCAGGGTGGGGCGGTGGTTAGTGCCGGTGGCCTGAATGAATTCATCCCCTATTGTGCCTTGGTGGTGGACAGGCTGTCTGAGACACCCCAGCGGGTACCCGCCGGGAGCTACCGGATTGTCAAACCCTTTCCCTATGAAGATGAAGACGCTAATTTGGGATCGGTCAATAAGTTTGTTGGTACCCGTGGTTGGGGTTTCTACAAAGTAGGGGTGAATACCGAGTATTATTTCATGACCCGCTTGAAGCTGGCCAGCACCACGACCCCCAAGCTTTTGTATTTAGATTGTGGTTCACTCTGGGATTACAGCATTGGGGGCCACATCAGCGTTGCAGAGTTTAAAAATGCGGTGGGTCCTTGGTTAAGTCTCGCGCCTTGATCTAAAAATTTCGCGACCTACTTGAGTTCATTGGTTGCCCGGCAACTTCCATTTTCCTTAGTATGTCAAAATAGGCTACTATGCGCCGTTGTTAGTGTGTCGGTGTCTATGTTCAGACACCAGAGTTTGGTACGTATTTTTAGCCCATGACAAATCCTGACTTACCGGTATCCCGCCGATCCAGCGTGGGCGTATCCATTGGTTCTGTGCGGGTAGGGGGCGATGCCCCAGTGGTGGTGCAGTCTATGACCAACACGGATACCTGTGATGTGCAGGCCACCACCAGGCAAGTGGCCGAGTTGGCCTTTGCCGGTTCCGAGTTGGTGCGCATCACCGTCAATTCTGCCGAGGCCGCCGCCGCAGTACCCGCTATCCGCGAGGGCCTTGAGGTCCTTGATGTGCGTGTGCCTTTAATCGGTGATTTTCATTTCAATGGCCACAAGCTGCTTTCTCAAAATGCGGAGTGCGCTCAGGCCCTGGATAAATATCGAATCAATCCCGGTAATGTGGGTCGTGGCAGCAAAAAGGACAGCCAATTTGCCACCCTGATCGAGATTGCCTGTCGTTATGACAAGCCGGTGCGTATCGGTGTCAATTGGGGCAGTCTGGACCAAACCTTGGCGGCACAGTTGATGGATGAGAACGCCAAGCTGGCCGAGCCCAGGGCGGCCCATGAAATCACCCAGGAGGCCTTGATCCGATCGGCCCTGGACAGTGCCGCCCGAGCCGAAGAATTGGGCATGGCCCGAGATCATATTCTCCTGTCGTGCAAGATGAGTGGGGTGCAGGATCTTATTGCGGTATATCAAAATCTGGCGGCACGCTGTGATTATGCGCTGCACCTGGGGCTCACCGAAGCGGGGATGGGGAGCAAGGGCATTGTTGCTTCCACTGCGGCAGTGGGTGTGTTGCTGCAACAGGGTATCGGTGACACCATTCGAATTTCACTGACACCGGACCCCGGTGGCAGTCGCAGCAAAGAAGTGACGGTCGCCCAGGAAATTCTACAGACCATGGGCTTGCGGGCGTTTACCCCTGCTGTGGTGGCCTGTCCCGGTTGTGGGCGCACCACCAGCACCTTCTTCCAGGAGTTGGCCCAGGACATTGAATCCTATATCCGCGAAAAAATGCCGGACTGGCAAACCCGGCACGATGGCGTGGAGTCCATGACCGTGGCGGTGATGGGCTGTGTGGTTAACGGACCTGGGGAGAGTAAGCATGCCAATATTGGTATCAGCCTGCCCGGTTCCGGGGAGCGTCCGGTTGCCCCGGTCTATATCGATGGCGAAAAGGCGATGACCTTAAAGGGCGACGGTATTGCGGCAGAGTTTCAGAAACTCGTCGAACAATATGTCAGCGAACACTACGCCAGCAAATGAGGCGGCCACACTAATGTCTACCCTGATTTGAGGGAAAATACTCTCGCAAAGGCGCCAAGTCCGCAAAGAAAAATGGGGTACATGCAACTGACCCCCCCCATCCCTTAGCGGACTTGGCGCCTTTGCGAGAGCTGATTTAACTGGAATAATCCACAGATTATCCTGGACAACCAGGAAACAAACCCAGAGGTTTTGCATGCGGCACGGTCAAAATAGTCAAAAACAACCTGTACGTTTTATTCGTTGGGTACTGTTACTCATTATTTTGGTGGGTATGGGGTTTATGGTACGGCACTATGCCCCGGAGTTTGAGTGGTACGCCCCCGAAGTGGAGGTGGCCATTGAAGGTGATCACCTGGGTCTGGGAGTATTTACCGTCCATGTACGTGAACGGGGTAAAGGCCTTAAACAGATTCGGGTGGGTTTGCGTACCGATATGGGTGAGTTCGAGTTGTTTAATAAAAAATTTAAAGAGGGGGTGCTTAGCCAAGATCTGAATCTGAGCTTAAAGGCTAAGCGTAAGAGTCTTAGAGAAGGCCCCGCAAGTTTAATCATAGAAGTGGTGGACCATTCCAAATGGTGGTTCTTCGCTGGCAATCATACTGTCGTAAAAAGACCCTTTACCATTGATCTGACCCCCCCGAAACTGGAAGTCCTGAGTCGTGATCACAATGTCACTATGGGGGGCAGCGGACTGGTTATCTATAGGGTATCCGATGATGTTGAGCGTAGTGGTGTGAAGATTGGGAATTATTTCTTTGATGGCGAGTCGGGCCAGTTCAAAGATCCCAGTATTCGCCTGGCCTTTTTTGCCTATCCTTATGACGTAAACAAGGCACAGCGACCGGTGGTGATTGCCGAGGATGGGGCTGGCAATCAAACCCAGTCCGGTATGTACTTCGTTTTGAAGGACCGTCGTTATCGCAAGCGTACTATTAGCGTGAATGATGGTTTTATTGAACGCAAGGTGTTGCCCCTGCTTGCCGCCGGAACAACCGACAGCCTGCTGAGTGCCTATCTTGAGGTCAATCAGAAGATGCGGGCAGACAACGCCGCTACCATTAAACAGGTCGCATCAACCAGTCGAAATCGGCGGCTATGGTCAGGACCCTTTTTTCAGTTAAGCAACTCCAAGGTAGAGGCGCGGTTTGCCGATTATCGTACCTATATGTACAAGGGCAAAGCAGTGGATCGTCAATATCACCTGGGTTTTGATCTTGCCGTTACCCAGCGTTATCCCATTGAGGCCGCCAATAGTGGCGTAGTGGTATTTGCCAAGCCATTAGGCATTTATGGCAATACCGTGATGATTGACCACGGTTTGGGTATTTTGACGCTCTATGCTCACCTATCAAGCATCGAAGTCAAAAAAGGCGACATGGTGAAAACCCGGCAACGCCTGGGGCGTAGTGGTGTTAGCGGCTTGGCGGGCGGGGATCACCTGCACTACGGTATCTATATTCGAGGGGTTCCGGTGTTGCCCCTGGAGTGGTGGGACCCCTCCTGGGTAGAAAAACAGATTGAACGCAAACTCAAGGACGCGAGAGCCGGGGGGTAGCGCAAGTATTTTTTGCTGCCCTGGGAATCGGCCCCTTGAGGGGCACTCCAACAGCGACCCCGGGAGCAAAGGCCATTCTTTGCGTACTTGGCGCCTTGGCGAGAATCTGTTTTACCTGATGAATGACCCACAAATTCTCCTGCTCCAGTTTGTAGCCTATGATGCGCGAAACCTAAACTGGCCTTTAGTTGGGAAGGTCAATATGCCTTGCTGGCGACGGTATTCCCGCAGAAACAGCTTTGACATTCGATAGCCCAGACGGAAAGAGCGCCGCAGGTATTGGACCTTGTCAATTTGGCCACCCTTCAGGCCGTGGCGAAAGCCGGAACAGAACCGCTCCGGGACCAGATTGGCAGGAATCTTTATGCCCAGCTCCTGGGGCGTCGGGTAATGGTAAGCCATGTTTACCTCCGATAAATAGAAGGCCTCTCTTATAGACACTATCGACCGTCCAAGCCTCTTGCTTTAGCGGCCTTAAAAGGCCCTATATATGCCGGAAATACAGGTTTGGTGGCATGGCGCAGAAATCCAGATTATGATCGGGGTTCAATAAAACGAGAGTAGGGACGTTATGAAACATTTTTCTGTCATCATTATTTCTGCAATATTGGTTTCCGCCTGCGGTGGAGAATCGGGTAGTTTTGATGTATCGGGCAATCTGGCCAGTGAAGATCAAAAACTAAGTTATGCCATCGGTTATCGAGTAGGCACCCGGCTGGGCCTTGATAATTTGCCGGTCGATCCCAAGTTGGTTGCAGCTGGGGTGCACGATGCCATGTCTAAGACTACGCCACAGTTGGACGAGACGTCCCGGCGTGACGTGATTATTGGCTATCAGAAGAAGCGAAGCCAGGTGCAGGGTGCGGTGGCTACAAAAAATGCACAAGCCGGTAAGGTATACAGAGACGCCAATATGAAAAAAGAAGGTATTACCGTTTTACCCAGTGGGGTCCAGTACAAAATTATCACCGCAGGAAAAGGCAAGAAACCCAAGCCTGAAGACACGGTGGTGGTCCATTATCGCGGTACGCTTATTGATGGCAAGGAGTTTGACAGTTCCTATAGCCGTAACGAGCCGGCAACATTTGGTGTGAATCATGTGATACGGGGATGGCAAGAAATCCTGGTGTTGATGCAAGAGGGTGCGAAGTGGCAAGTAGTGATTCCACCAGAAATGGCCTATGGCACAACCGGTGCTGGTGCCTCGATCGGTCCCAATGCAACCTTGGTATTTGATATAGAGCTCATCAAGATTAAACCTGCTGGCTGATCTTTAGGCCTGGGTGCAGGGTTGTGGTTAAGGGTGTTGTTGCTGCAGGCCATCAGCACACTGCCGAGGCCGCTGCCCAGTTATTAGGCGAAGGGGGCAATGCCTATGATGCTATCGTCGCCGCAGGTTTTACCGCCTGCGTCGTCGAGCCTGTACTTGCATCCTTAGGAGGAGGTGGCTTTCTTGTGAGTCATCACCAAAATGGTGACGACTGTGCCTACGATTTCTTTGTTCAGACTCCGCTACAACCCCCTGTTGCGGACCGTGATTTTTATCCCATCGTCGCAAATTTTGGCGCCGTCCAACAGGAGTTCCATATCGGCTTAGGCTCGGTGGCCGTTCCGGGTGTGGTAAAGGGGCTGTTTACCATTCACCGTGATCTGGGCCGGTTGCCTATGGCTAAGGTCATGGCTCCGGCGATACAGGCGGCACGTCAAGGTATTCGGATCAATAGTTTTCAGGCCTATCTGTTTCGATTGGTCAACGCCATCTATTCGTCGACCCCGGAATCCAGACGAATATTTGCTCGGGAGGGCAGTGGTGACCCGCTAAGCGAGGGGGATCTGCTGGTGTTTCCAGATCTTGCCGCAACCTTGGAGGCACTGCTTGCAGAGGGTGATGGGCTATTTTACCAAGGCGAGATCCAACAAAAGATTGCGCTCTTGTACGAAGCCGGTGGCACGGTAAGTAGTGATGATCTTAAGGCCTATCAAGTTGTAAAACGCACACCATTTGAATTTAAATTCCGTGGTAATCGCTTGTTGACTAATCCACCTCCTGCCAGTGGTGGTGCTATGGTGGCCTTTGCTATGGATATATTGAGCGTTCGTGGTGAAGGGGAGTTTGAGGAAAGGGTATTCGATTCCAGTGACTACTTAAGTATTTTAGCTCGTGTGATGGCGATGACCGACCAGGCACGGATGAAGCGCATGGTGCCCAGCCAATGTGGCGCCCTGGATATTGAGGCCATGTTCGACTCAGGGCATTTGGAGCTTTGTCGGAAATTATTGGCCGAGGGTGTGCAACAAACCCGTGGTACCACACAAATCAGTGTGGCCGATGGGCTGGGTAATGTGGCGAGTATGGGCCTGTCCAATGGAGAGGGATGTGGACATGTGATCCCGGGTACCGGGATCGTGCTCAATAATATGTTGGGTGAACAGGATATCAATCCGTTTGGATTTTCCGATATTCCCACTAACCGGCGTATGTCTTCTATGATGGCCCCCACCCTGGCATTTCAGATGGACGGGACCATCATCGCTACCGGGTCTGGGGGCTCCAATCGTATTCGTACCGCAGTATTGCAGGTGTTGATGAATCTTCTCGAATTCAATATGTCTCCCAGCGAAGCGGTGCAGAGTCCCCGTATCCATTTTGAAGAAGACCAGCTTCAGATTGAGGCAGGCTATAGCGTCGAAACGATGGATGCTATGAGTGCAGAGTTTGAAAGCTGCAAATTGTGGCAGGGGCAAAATCTCTTTTTTGGTGGTGCCCATACGGTGCGGGTGAATCTCGAACAGGCAATATTTGAAGGTGCCGGGGACCCCCGTCGTGCTGGGCTAAGTATTGTAACGTAGAGAGTTGAAGTGTTGGGTCGTAGTTATTTCTATTCCCTTAGGAGGGAGAGGGCGTGGCCTGCAACGGAAACTTTTATGGTTTATATCCCTCTAAGCCCATAACAGTACCCTACCCCAGTATTTAGATGCCATGAATGTCAAAAAAACAGTTGCCCTGGTAGTTTTGTGCCTCATTGCCTTGCCCGCATTTTCGAGTAGCGATGATGAGGTTGATGGAATATTGACTTTAGCCAAGGCGCCCCCAGGTGTGGTGTTTGAGTTGTTGGGTGACGATGATAGTCTCAAGATGGCCATACCCAAGATACTAGAATACATTGAAGAATTACGCACCCGTTTTCCGGAACTCGCAGTAGCCATTGTCAGTCACGGGGATGAACAGTTTGCCCTTATGGCAGAAAAGGCCGATAGCTACCCTGAAGTACATGACCAAGTTGAGAGCCTGGTCGAGGACCAAGATGTTCAGGTGCATGTCTGCGCGACCTATGCCCGTTGGAGTGGGGTGAGTCCAGAGGAGTTTCCCGAATTTGTGGATGTGGTCCCCCAAGGGCCATCACAGATCAAGGATTATGTGGAGTTTGGGTATGTTTTAGTAGAAGTTGATATGTAATAAAAGCAGATACAGTCATATAAATGACTGCGGCAAGAACTAGAAAATGAAAACGGTAAATAAATTGGCTCTACAGGAAAATTTGTGGGTGGATATAAACCCTAGCCCCCTCTCCCTCCGGGAGAGGGTTGGGGTGAGGGAGCTTCAAATAAGGCTGTTCGTATTTGCTCAAGCACATTGTCTAGTTCACACAATATCTCATGGTTCCAGAAGCGCATGACGCGGTATCCCATGGCTTCCAGCCTAATGGTACGTTTGGTGTCGTATACCCTCTGCTCGGTGTGTTGCCCGCCATCGGCTTCGATGATCAACTTGGCGTCCAGACAAACAAAATCAACAATGTACGGCTCGATCACTACTTGGCGCCGGAATTTGTACCCCTCAAGACGATGTCCCCGCAAGTGCTTCCATAACACCCGTTCGACCTCAGTGGTCTGACGACGAAGTGCACGAGCCCGCGATGCCAGGTTTTTTGATCCCCTCTCCCCAACCCTCTCCCGGAGGGAGAGGGGGTTCCGGCGTTTTTCAAGAGAGTTGTCGCCTAAAGTTTAAAATTATGCCGCCTTGTTTTCCTCAATTTCTATCTTTTGCTTTCCCGGATTAAGG
>JAADGI010000011.1 GCA_013152415.1 Gammaproteobacteria bacterium
CCTTAATCCGGGAAAGCAAAAGATAGAAATTGAGGAAAACAAGGCGGCATAATTTTAAACTTTAGGCGACAACTCTCTTGAAAAACGCCGGTTGCCAAAAGGAGCCGCTCTTCATCTATTGGAATGGAAGCGAGCTGATCTTGGATCTCCCGCCGCTCCTTCGCTGAGCGGCCTCCCCGCAGAACAACGATATGCCGGACAAAGCCCTTTAAGCGCTCGTGAAGCTGCTCAAGGTGGTCCTTGCGCTCCGTTAACAGGATGGGAGACCGGCCTTCCTTCAATGCCAGGAGCACATCATCAATGATTTGTTCGTTGCGCTTCTCGTCGGCCACCAGCAGGCTGTAGAGCTTCTGAATGGTTATATCGGGTGCCTGCACGGATGGGTCGAAGCCAGTCTCCCGGACCACAAGTCGATGGTCGAAGGGGCGTTGTGCGAGCTGACTGCGAGGGTCAGCTTTGAATCGAACGGGGCCGATTTGCATGTAGATAATAGGTTGGTGACCGTCGCGGCGCTGCGGCGTGGCGGTCAAGCCGACGATGTATCGCGCTTTCACCTCGGAGAGGACTCGTTCAAATGAGACGGCTGGCAGGTGGTGGCACTCATCGATGATCACCTGCCCATACTCGGCGACGATGTCGTCCACGGTTTCCTTGCGGGACAGGCTCTGAATCATAGCCACGTCAACCTGCCCCGTCAGCCTGCGTTTGCCGGCGCCAAGTTGGCCGATGGATTTCGAATCGCGATCAAGGAAAATCCCGAGCTGTGATTTCCATTGTTCCAGCAGCGGCTGTCTGTGCACCAGGATCAAAGTGCTGCACTTGCGTTGGGCGATCAGATAGGTACCAAGGACAGTTTTTCCGCAACCCGGTGGTGCCACGACCACGCCATTGTCATGCTCGAGTATGATTTTCGCTGCTTGGTGTTGGGCGTCGGTTAGTTCGCCGAGGAACCTCACGTCTATAGGTTCTCCAGAGTTTCTCAGGTCCTCCACCTCGAAGTGGCTCTGCTGTTCGTGGAACAGCGTTCGCACCTCGTTAAGACACCCTCGCGGCAGGCTGATGTGTTTTTCGTGCTCTTCGGTGCAGGAGATGACGCGGGGCGTCAGCGCAGTCGAAAGGCGTAGGTTCTGTTTCTTATAGAACTCAGGATTCTGGAATGCGGCCAGCCGTTTGATCTGGTTGAGCCAGGGCGATGGAATGTCAGCCTTATCAACGTAAAGCCGCTGGGCCAAAATACCTCGGACCTGTCGCGGGATGGGTTCGGTGATCGGAATGTGCTTCGGTTTTCGGGAAGGCGTCCTCAGCCACGGGCTGGTGTCAACTTCGTCTCCTCCAGTGTCGGCGATCTGAAGGCCAATCACCTGCCCACGTGTCGTGGCCTCCAGGACAATCCTTTCGATCTTATCAGCCGGAATCGGGACTAGTGAAGCGAGAAAACCCCACTGATCTGGGAAGGGCTCAAACGAACCGTCCAGAAACACAGTATTGCCTTTCTGCCGGGTGTGATACTGAAGCGGCAGCGCGATGAGATTACCGAATCCGCCGTTGGGCAAGGTATCCTGGTTTGGGAAGAGCCGATCATAGGACGCCATGCTGAGCTGGTGCCGTCTCGCCATCGTTTCCGTAATCAGATAGCTCCCCATCTTCCTTGCCGTCGCGGCGGGAACCGGACTGCTGAAAAAAAACCAGACGTGCGCACCATCCCCCGAGCGGGAACGCTCTATGGCATAGGGAACGCCGATACGCCGACAGGTTTCTGTAAAAGCCATAACATCTTCCCGCCAAGCCTCCTTGTCAAAATCAACAGCGAGAAACCAACACGTTTCGTCCTTCAGTATAGGGTAAACGCCGACGACGTGACGTCCCTGGAGATGATCCAGCACCGTGTCGGTTGTTACCGGCTGGAAGGCCTGATTGGGGCACTTGCCACATTTTACCCGGGGCTTTTTGCATACCCCGCGAGCCCATTCATTGGCACAAGCGGGTGAGTAGCCTTTTTTGCTTGTCTTCTCGTTCTGCCACAGTTTGGGGTACACATCGTCTCGGCCTCGAAAGAGGCGGAGGAAAAGGGCAATCTTGTCCTTTGGTGTCAGCGTGGAACTGGGGAGGGCGGGACAGATGCTTGAGGTTTGCGCATTTTTTTCGTCATTCTTTGTGAGGCGTTTTCTCAACGACTGGAGTGTTGCTTGTGCAGTTTTTTGTTGGGTTGCCAGATGGGTGATATGTTCCTCGACTTCGGTAATTTTCCGAAGGATGCTTTCGCGATTAGAGGTGCCCATTGTTTGGTCTAACTTAGGTGCTTAGTGGGTGGATTCAGTATGCGTCAATCGTCATCAAGGCGCTACAAAACACATCCCATGGTAGCGAAACTCAATTACTCATGATGCCCGGGTCAATGGTCATTGTGGTCTATGAGATGTTGATCAAGCATTTGTCGTTCGTGGAACACCCGCGCTACGATGATGGCGTCCGAATCGTCGATATAGAAAGCGATCAGATGTCGGGGTTGCCGCACGGGTGGTTTTGCGGAACCCTTCCGACTCCATTTCAAATGATAGATAAAATAGCCTTCCCGGATGTCGTCGATAGTTCGTACGCCGACCCGGTCTGCGTCTTCGCCGAGATAGTGTATTGCCCGTTCGATTAAGCGTCGGTAGCGGTTGCGTGCTTGGTTGCCAAAGTTTTCACCACTGCGTCGGAGTATCTTGGCGATGTCGCGTCGTGCCGGGCCCGTGACACGAATTCGTCTCATGCTTGAGTGTCTTGGGAATCGATATCGTCGAACAGAGTGGGAGTGTAGTCGTAGAGATCTCCTGTAGTGACCGCAGTTTGTGCTTCATCTAGCGCACCACGGAGCGCCTCCAGTTTGGCCGTTTCCTCAAGTTCGCGGTGTTGCAAGAGACGTAGGCCGTCCCGGAGTACCTCGCTTGCGTTTTGGTAACGACCGGATTTGACCAGCTTTTCGACTAAAGTGGCCTGCTGCTCAGTGAGCACCACATTGCGTGTTGGCATGGAGAGATACCTACTTGTTTGGGGCAGCAATAATAGCCCAATTGGCATATTATGCCAATAATGGGGCAAACTGAGCGTCTCAATTTTACCCAGAAGCCGATCCGAGCCCACGAAACGTGCGCAAGCAGCCGGGCCAGACTTCGTTCATCCTAAGTGAAAGCAGGCCAATCGGGTTTTCCCCACAGAGTGTTTGCAGGTTACATATTCAGTACCTCACATACACAGGTTATGGTGTACGTAGCGAGCATTAGGGTCAGCGGTGGTGCAATGGGCGGGTGACTTACGAGTCCTGGAGCAAGAAGGGACAAAGCGCTATCTCTGCCACGGTTATCTGCCGACGCTAGCCTCTCTTTTGAGGGTGTTGGTGAAGCCGGTAAGTCAAAGATATACGCGCACGTGCCGTGCTTGATGAGCGGCTGCAACTTGGAGTGATGGGTGTTGAAGGATTGATCACATCTACCGATGGCCCCTGGTGCCTGCCCGAAAAACACTACAGGGAGGGATAAAGCCACACTAAAAAAGGGTATTATTAGATTGATTCCCTGTTGTGCCTGATATTTGATAAACAGTTTATTATCAATAGCTTACCGTATATTTGCTCAATAATTGTACTTTTGCAAAGTGCTTTAATTTTCCTGGCCAGGCGTTTACACTGTGAGGCGAACGATTATGGCGGCGATAGTTGGCCACCTCGGCAACAGGATGGGTGTGAACCCGGTCAGGTCCGGAAGGAAGCAGCCGTAACAGCTGAACCGTGTGCCGAGAACAGGCTGGCTTGAGCCGCCACCCTTTTATTGATAGCAGGATTGTCCGCCACCGAGGCCTACATAGATTAGGCCGGGGACCTGTCCATACAGGCCGTAAAGGATTTGGAGCGGCAGGGCAGTTTACCACTGTAGGTAGTTGAGACCTTGTTACCCCCATCAACTGAGTACCCCCAATGAGTTACCAGGCGTTGGCTCGTAAGTGGCGGCCGGGTTGCTTTGCCGATGTGGTGGGCCAGGAACATGTGATTCAGGCCTTGGCCAACGGACTGGACAATGATCGTCTCCATCACGCCTTCCTGTTTACCGGTACGCGTGGCGTAGGCAAAACCACCATCGCCCGCATTCTCGCCAAGTCCCTCAATTGTGAGCAGGGTGTAAGTGCCACACCCTGTGGTCAGTGCAGCAGTTGTCTGTCAGTGGATGAAGGTCGTTTTGTGGACCTCATCGAAGTGGATGCGGCATCACGGACCAAGGTCGATGATACCCGCGAACTGCTGGATAACGTTCAATATGCACCCACCAGTGGCCGTTATAAAGTCTACCTGATAGACGAAGTGCATATGCTCTCCGGGCATAGTTTTAATGCTCTGTTGAAGACCCTGGAAGAACCGCCACCCCATGTGAAGTTTTTATTGGCCACGACCGATCCGCAGAAGCTGCCGGTCACGGTATTGTCCCGGTGTTTGCAGTTCAACCTTAAGGCATTGAGCCAGGAACAGATTGTTAGCCAGCTTGAGAAAATACTCAGCGCAGAAAAAATAGCGAGTGACCCTGCTGGCTTGAATTTATTGGCGCGCAGTGCAGACGGTAGTGTGCGTGATGCCCTCAGTCTGCTTGATCAAGCCATAGCCCATGGCGGTGGTAAGGTGATGGAGGCCGAAGTCCGCGGTATGTTGGGGACCGTCGATACCAGTCAACTGCACAGTTTGATGCAGGGGTTGGTGGCACAAGATGTTGATGGGGTGTTGGCGGCGGTAGCATTGATTGCAGAGCGATCGCCCGATTATGGGGCGGTACTCGATGATGTGCTGTTGAACCTTTATCATCTGTCTTTGGCGCAGATGGCACCAGAGGCGCTAAGCGCGAAGGGTGTCGACAAGACCCTGTTTGAGGCTTGGTCGGTGCAGCTTGAGGCGGAACATGTTCAGCTTTATTATCAGATCGGCCTTATTGGCAAGCGGGACTTGCCGTTGGCGCCCGACCCGCGCAGTGGTTTTGAGATGGTCATGCTCAGGATGCTCGCCTTTCGACCTGGAAAGGCCGGGGTCCAGGCAGTCATCAAGCCCCCTCCCCACCCAGCACCTACAGCTGTTAAGACCCCAGCCGCAGAACCGGTAACCCACTCCGAGACACAACCCGTAGTGGGTGCGACGCAGTCGACCCCATGGTCGCAGTTGGTGGCCAATTTAAAGCTCACCGGATTACTCAAGGAATTGATCTCCCATACCCATCAGGAAAGTTATCAGGACGGCCACTTGGTGTTGGCCCTGGATGCCGCCCATGCCCATTTGTTAAATAAAGAGCGCCAGGCGGGGTTGCATAAGGCCTTGGCGGCCCACTACGCTACTGATATTAAGCTGGATATACGGGTGGCTGCACCCACCGAAGAGACACCGGCGCAGCAACGTCAGCGTCAAAAGGACGATACCCAAAATGCTGCAGAGGCGGCAATCAGCAATGACCCCACTATTCAAGCGGTGGTCGAACGTTTTAACGCACGGGTTGAACCGAATACGGTCAGGCCAAAAAATTAACAGTGTTATTCTGTGAACGGGTAAAGGTGAACTGATGAAAGGACCGCTTTCAAATTTGATGAAGCAAGCCCAGGAAATGCAAGAAAATATGCGCAAGGCCCAGGAGGACTTGGCGAGTATAGAGGTGACGGGTAACGCAGGGGGCAACTTAGTGAGTGTCACTATGACATGCCGGCATGATGTCAGGCGTGTAGTTTTAGACGACAGTCTCATGTCAGATGACAAAGATGTGGTTGAAGATTTAATTGCAGCCGCGGTCAACGATGCGGTGCAGAAGGTTGAAAAGGCCACCAGTGAAAAAATGGCGGGACTTACTGGAGGTCTGAATATTCCAGGCCTGAATCTACCCTTCTAGGGTTGAGAGTTCATGGCTGATCCACAATTAGTTGATGGCCTCAAGCGTGCCTTGAGTCGCCTGCCGGGGGTGGGCCCCCGTTCTGCTCAGCGCATGGCCTTCCATATGTTAGAGCGTGATCGGGAAGGTGCCCAACAGATTGTTGATGCCCTGAGCCGGGCACTAGAACGGGTGCGACGTTGTGCCCGTTGTAACAGTTTTAGCGAACAAGAAATGTGCAATATTTGCGCATCACCCAAACGTGATATGAGCCAGCTGTGCATTGTTGAGTCACCCGCAGATATGGAGGCCCTGGAAAAGGCCGCAGTTTTTGGTGGCATGTATTTTGTGTTGATGGGGCATTTGTCACCCTTGGACGGCCTGGGCCCGGATGACATCGGCGTGGACCGCCTGCTGAAATTATTGGACAAGGATGAGGTCAAGGAAGTGATCCTGGCCACCAATTTAACCGTAGAAGGGGAGGCCACTGCCCATTTTCTAGCCGAGCTTCTTCATCAACGAAATATTGTGGTCAGCCGAATCGCCCACGGTGTTCCCGTAGGGGGCGAACTGGAATATACCGATGGAGGCACCTTGGGCCATGCCCTCATCGGGCGCCAACAAGTTTAGTTAAATATCCTTTAAGGATACAAGAATTGAGCATGCAGGTTGGTGCTGATGGTTACATAGAAACAGTGAAAAAAGACAAGATGATTGTTTGATTGTCATGGCCGGGGTGAGAGGATTCGAACCTCCGGCCCCTGCCTCCCGAACGCGTTCCAACACTCGTTCTGTTACAAGCAGTTACACGTCATCACATTTTAAAACAATAACATACGGTATCTGTCGATCACGGATCGCCCCGAATTACGTTGCTGGTGTGACAAAATTGTGACAAGGATTTTGTTGTTCACCGCCTTGTATTATCTGCAGTGGCGCAGAATCGATCTGAGGGGCGAGCACAAGTGACATGTTAGAGCTCGTCATGTAATGTTGCCCAGAAATTGCAAAACAAAATCGAAAACAATTAACAATAACGATATCTCACTTATCCACTTTGCGAAATTAAACTGTACCTTTTCAATCTCACTGCCTGACTTCAAATGACTAGGCAATCCAAATCGCTATAACAAAAGAAAACCTGCTGCATCAAACGTTAAACCTATAGCCGATATAGAGAAACCGGAGCAAGCCAATCCGGTTGCAAGAACTATTGCAGATAATAAGGAGGAGTTTGTCCTTGAGGATGAATCGGACGGCACGCAGGATATTTTCGCCTTGGCCGGGCCCTGGTTGGATGTCTGCAGCGGGGCATGGTGCTCGTCATGGACGAACTGGACACCAGTCTGCACCCCAAGATGGTTCGCTTTCTTGTTGTTTTGCTGCACAACAGCAAGACAAACCTCAACAATGCCCAGCTGGTGGGTACATCCCATGATGTCACACTGATGGAAGGAGAGCTCTTTCGCCGTGATCAGATCTGGTTTGTGGAGAAGGGCCAAAGCCGGGCCACGCGGCCAGTTCCACTGTCCGATTTCAGTCCGCGTAAGGGCGGCGATTATGAAAGGCTATCTTCGGGGGCACTATGGTGCATTGCCCTATATTTCGAGGCTCACTTTCTGAGGAACCAGCAGCCACCTATGGCCGCGATTTTGGTGCAAAAAAGGGTATTTTGATCGACGAAAACAGTTATTTCTGTGATGTTAGGCGTTATTATTCGTGGGTTGGCGTGGTTTTGAGTATGGATAATGCTCTTATGCAGTGAGTACAAGGATGTACATAAGCTGTCCAACCCCAGTTTTCCTAATTTTTCCGATGCGTGAGACCATAAAGTTCACTGGATAAACACATAGGAGCAAGCGATGAGCAGCCTTATTGAATCCAATCCCGACGTAATGATGGGCAAACCCGTCGTCGCCGGTACTCGAATCACCGTTGAAATGATCTTGGAGAAACTGGCGGCCGACGAGACCACTGAGCAGATCCTGGCCGCTCACCCGCGCCTGACACCTGAGGCAATTCAGGCCGCGCTTGCCTTTGCAGCCAAGGCATTGCATGCGGATGTTGTTTATCCAGGGGCGGATTGTGCCGCTGTGTACGAAAGGGGTCATGGACTGTAAACAGGTGACATTCAGTGGGCACGCCGTTCGACGCATGTTTGAGCGTGCTGTTAGCGGCAAGTGGTATTGCAGGTAATCCAAACTGGGAAGATGAAAACGGAGTATCCGGATGATTCCCCTTATCCAAGTTTCTTGGTGTTAGGTTTTGTGAATAGTCGTGTTCTACACGTTATCGTAGCACGTAATCCCGAGAGCAATGACTGCTACGTAATTACGGCCTATCCACCAAACCCTGATCAGTGGCAACCGGATTTTGAGAAGAGGAAGTGACTATGAAATGTGTAATCTGCAAGCAAGGCGAAACGCGGCCAGGTACGACCACAGTGACGATTCAAAGGGGTGATTCGACGGTTATCTTTAAGGGCGTGCCCGCGGATGTGTGTGAGAATTGTGGGGAATACTATCTATTGGAGGATATCACCCGGCAGCTATTCCAGCGTGCAGAAGAAGCTGTGCAGAAAGGAGCAGAAGTGGAAATCCTGAGGTGGAGAGCTACATCCCACCCAATCAGACATGCCATTCTAAGTTGGGCGAGAAGCGTATTGTTATCTTCTAAGGAATTACCCACCCGTGCAATACGGTGAATGTGGGGAATATTTAATCGAGGACGGCGTCATGGAACGGATTGAAGAAGCGCTAGAGAAAGTGGACCAATCAGCTGAGCTCGAGACCGTAAGCCATATGAAATATATACGAAACATTTAACTTTCCCATTTTTGTGCATATTTTTGTACATTTATGATGTCATAAATTGGGAGAACGCCAATAAGCGTAGCAGTAACAAAAGGTTGGGGATGGTGAATAAGCCCCCGAAAATCTTCCGTCCTAAACGGAAGCACTGTTCCAGCCGTTTGACCCGTAGTGGACATACCCTAAAAGTACACTATTTCCTAGCATTTATGGGATAAACCATTAATTATCATTGGACTTTTGCATATTTTCTGCGATTATAAGTGTGAAAATGCGAAAAGGGGGTTCATAAACAGTGTTGATTGAGTTCAGTGCCACCAATTACCGCTCTATCCGGGAGAAGCAGGCGCTTTCCCTCGTGGCTGCCCCGAGTCCGGACTTGAAGGAGCAGAACACCTTCGATTCGGGGGTTCGTGCTGTGCCGCGCCTTCTGCGTTCGGTTGTGATGTTCGGGCCGAACGCCGGCGGCAAGAGCAACATTGTCCAGGCCATGGACTTCATGCGTGACTTCGTGCTCACCTCGGCCAGCGGCACTCAGGAGGGGGAGCGAATTCCCGTCACGCCTTATCGTTTGGATGAACTGAGCCGTCAGGCGCCGAGCGAGTTCGAGGTATTGTTTGTCGAGGATGGTATCCGCTACCAGTACGGGTTCTCGGTAAGCCAGGAGCGCATTGAGCATGAGTGGTTGTTGGCCTATCCCACAGGCAAGGCACAGCGCTGGTTCGAGCGCGCTTTTAATCCCGATACGAAAGAAGATGAGTGGTACTTCGGGCCGAGCCTCAAGGGGCGTACGCAGGTGATCAAGGACGCGACTCGCGTCAATGCGCTGTTCCTATCCACCGCAGTCCAGCTAAATAACGAGCAACTCCGTCCAGTATTTCACTGGTTCAACGATCGCCTTGCTGTAATCCGTTCCCATGGCCGGTTCCCGAGCAGCTTCAGGAATTTTACCGTCGAACAATGCAAGGAAGAAGCGAGCCGGAAGCGCATTATGGAGTTCCTGCAGGAAGCCGACCTGGGGATCGACGATCTGAAGCTGGAGACCCATATCCTTAAGGAGGACGACCTGCCGGATGGCCTGCCGTCCGGGCTCAAGGAGCAGGCCCAAAAGATGATCGGGAAGGAACTCGTGCGGCCGTTGTTCTTGCATGAAACGAATCACGCTGGCGAAATGGAGGAGTTTGTCCTTGAGGATGAATCGGACGGCACGCAGAATATTTTCGCCTTGGCCGGCCCCTGGTTGGATGTCTTGCAGCAGGGCATGGTGCTCGTCATTGACGAACTGGACACCAGTCTACATCCCAAGATGGTTCGCTTTCTTGTTGGCTTGCTACACAACAGCAAGACAAATCAAAACAACGCCCAGCTGGTGGGTACATCTCATGATGTCACACTGATGGAAGGAGATCTTTTCCGCCGTGATCAGATCTGGTTTGTGGAGAAGGACCCAAGCCGGGCCACGCGGCTGGTTCCACTGTCCGATTTCAGTCCGCGTAAGGGCGAGGCGATTATGAAAGGCTATCTTCGGGGGCGCTATGGTGCATTGCCCTATATCCCGAGGCTCGCCTCCTAATGGGGTCGGATGACTTATTTTACAAGAAAAAGGAGCGGCTTCAGGCCTCATTAAAACGACGCACGGCAAGACGTGCGCCATATGATGTTGTTCTGATCGTATGCGAAGGTAGTAAGACGGAACCGAACTATTTCTGCGAACTTAGGGATGCATATCGTCTCAGTAGTGCAAATGTAAGTGTGACCGAAGGGATAGGATCAGATCCCCTCAGTGTTGTACGCAGGGCCGAGGAATTGTTTGAGAAGGACAGCGACTACGATGCCGTATTTTGTGTGTTCGATAGGGACAAGCATGCTACGTACCAGCAGGCCTTGGAAAAAGTGTCAACGACAAACTTGAAGAAGAGAGAAGGACGAAAAATGTTCGATCTCATCACATTTGATCCAAATATCATGGGCGGGTCTGCATCCGCAGTATGCGGATTACGGTGCCCATGTTATCAACCTGGACGTATCCGTTGAAGGAAGCCTATGACAGAAGCGGATCTCCTTGATGCCTACCCTAGACTTAAACCTGAGGACATAAAAGCGGCCATTGCGTACGCGGCGGATACGCTGGCGCATGAAGATACGATTCTGCTGGAGCCGAGGGACAAAGCCGAGGAAGGGTGATCACATTGAGGTTTGAGGAAAAGATGTGGTTTTTACGAGGGAGAAAATGGATAATTTGTGGACTGGATTTACTAGTGCGCACAGCGCACCCTACATGGTTGAATACGGTGAGGATATGTCATGAATAAAGAGTTCAAGGTCGTTATCGAGAAACACGCCGAGGGCTATGTTGCCTATCCGCTTGGCTTGAAAGGCGTCGTTGTCGGTGAGGGGGAGACCTACGATGAAGCGCTCACCGATGTGCACTCCGCGATTCGGTTCCACATAGAAACTTTCGGAAAGGAGTCGGTCGAAACCGATGATCCGGCACTGGAGGCGTTTGTCGCTGAGACCAGGGTCGCCGTTTGATGCCGAAGTTTCCCATCGATGCGCCAAAGAGGAAAGTCATTAAGGCGCTGGAAACACTTGGGTTCAAAATGGTTCGGGAACGCGAACATATCGCCATGAAACGAGAGAACGACGACGGCACTACTACGCCGTTAACCATCCCCAACCACAAGAGTATCAAGGGCTCGACGCTGCGTACCATCTGTAATCAGGTGGGCATATCGCGGGACGAGTTTCTGGAGGCATTCAGAAAAAGTTGAGCAACTATGTCGGATACTGTGAACATGCGGGTCACTTCAAACAGGCGCGATAAAATCACAATATCCCTACCACGAATACCGGCGGCGAAGCGCCGGGAGAGGGGATGCTTTATGAAGGCCCGGATACGGGTCGCTTCGGGTGCTGCGCCTTTTTTCAACGGCGTGACTTCTTTTGATCACTTTTAAACCTTGTCGAGATCGGCAAGAGGTTTTAAGCGATTGTTTTTATTGGTCGGGGTGAGAGGATTCGAACCTCCGGCTCCTGCCTCCCGAAGGCAGTACTCTACCAGGCTGAGCTACACCCCGTTTAGTGATGAGACCCGCGGCCCGTAGGTCGTGGGGTATTTAGTATGTGCGTTCGATAGAAAAGTCGGCCAGTTCCAGCAGGGCCTGTTTGTGGTCAGACTCGGGTATGTCTGCCAGGGATGCCTTGGCCAGCGTCGCCTCTTCCTCGGCGCGGCGTGCAGTGTACGCAAGGGCCCCGGTGGATTCAATGGCGGTGATAACTTCGTCGATCCGTTCCAGGCTGCCATTCTCGATGGCTTGGCGTAAAAAGGCCTGCTGTGGTGCGGTACCGTGTTCTATAGCATGGATGATGGGCAGGGTTGTTTTACCTTCAGCCAGGTCATCGCCTACATTTTTCCCCAAGGTCTGGGTGTCGCCGGTGAAGTCCAGCATGTCGTCGACGATTTGAAAGGCGGTGCCCAGGTGCAAGCCATATTGGGCCATGGCCCGTTCGTGGTCTTGGCCTGCCCCTGCGATCACCGGGCCCAACAGGGTTGCAGATTCAAATAGTTTGGCCGTTTTGCACCGGATTACATCCAGGTACTGGGCTTCGGTGGTATTGGGGGAGTGACTGTTAAGGAGTTGCAGGACTTCTCCTTCGGCGATGGTGTTGGTGGTGTTGGCCAGAATGCCCATAACCTGCATATTTCCGGTTTCCACCATCATTTGGAAGGAACGGGAATACAGGAAATCACCGGTCAGGACACTGACTTGATTGCCCCAAACCTCGTTGGCAGTGGATTCACCACGACGCATACTGGAGGCATCGACAACGTCGTCATGAAGCAGGGTGGCGGTGTGGATAAACTCAATGACTGCCGCCAGGGTGATATGGTGGGGGCCGGTATAGCCAAAGGCTCCGGCGCTGAGCAGCAGGGCCAGGGGGCGCAGGCGTTTACCACCGGATTTGACGATATAGGCCCCCAGTTGATTGATCAGGGCCACATCCGAGTGCAATCTCTGTTGGATGAGGCGGTCCACAGCCACCATATCACCTTGAATTACGGTGCGGATGGAGTCAATGGAGTCGATAGGGCTACTGACAGTCTCGGAGACTGCGCTTTGAAGGTGGGCTGCTGGCATGGTTAATTGCTTATTTGCACGGCTCTCGGTAGGCCAAAATCAGGCTGGTTTACTTATCTCGCCATATAGGAATGGGGTGCAGCATGCCGTGGATGGGCAAAAGTTTCAATAATTTCTTGTATTTGGCCCTGTTCTGGTTTGACCGCCAGGGCCACGACCGCTAAAATCCGCGCCTTCATAGCAACCGGGTGCTATTCCCCGGTCTGCCTGGTAAAGAATTTTCCTCGGAGAAACAACCATGTACGCGGTTTTAATGAGCGGTGGCAAGCAGTATCGTGTCACCGTGGGTGATTTACTCAGGGTCGAGACCCTGACGGCTGAGGCCGGTGACACTATCGAGTTGGACAAGATATTGATGGTTGCCAACGATGGCGACATTAAGGTGGGGGCACCCTACCTATCCGACACTACTGTAACGGCCACGGTCCGTGGTCACGGTCGTGCTAAGAAGATTCTGGTCTTCAAGATGCGTCGACGCAAGGATTCACGCAAGCAAATGGGACATCGCCAGAACTATACAGAGTTGGAGATTACCCAGATTGCCGGTCAAGGGGCCAAGCCCCAGACTGCTAAGAAGGTTGCCAAGAAGGCCACACCTAAAGTTGCAGATGATGACAAAACAGAGGTGAAGGAAGCCAAGGCTGCGCCCAAGAAGAAGGCTGTCGCCAAAAAGGCCCCTGCCAAGAAGGCAGCGCCGAAGAAAAAGGTCGCCAAGAAATCCACCGTAAAAGACAAGAAGTAACCCAAGTCAGGAGTTAATATCAGATGGCACATAAAAAGGCAGGCGGTAGTTCCAGGAATGGCCGCGATTCAGTTTCCAAGCGACTCGGCGTAAAGCGTTACGGTGGTGAGCAGGTGCTGGCCGGCAATATCATCGTGCGTCAGCGTGGTTCCACTTTCCATCCCGGTGCCAATATGGGCATGGGTAGAGACTACACTCTGTTTGCCAAGGCTGCCGGTAAGGTCCAGTTCCAGATCAAGGGCCCCAAGAGTCGCAAAATTGTGAGCATCATCGCCGAGTAGGCTCGTTTTCAACGGTTTTTGAAAACCCCGCTTTGGCAACATGGCGGGGTTTTTTTGTGGTAAAAACAAATATTAAGAGCAGAGATACAAGTTTTAAGTATGTGTCGTGGGCAATGTGGTTTATTCCAGGAATGAAATATAAATCTTGTGCTTGAGCTGATATGAAATTCGTTGACGAAGCTGTTATTGAGGTGCTCGCAGGAAACGGAGGCCATGGTTGTCTTGGTTTTCGGCGCGAAAAATATATTCCCAAGGGTGGCCCCGATGGGGGTGACGGCGGTCATGGCGGTGATGTGATCCTGCAAGCGGTGGGTAACCTCAACACCCTGTCGGACTTTCGTTATTCGCGTAAATTTAAGGCCCAAAATGGTGCCGGTGGTGCAGGCAGTCAATGCACCGGAAAGAGTGGCGAGGATCTGGTGATTGACGTGCCCATGGGCACCATCGTCACCGATACCGGTACGGGTGAGTTGATCGGTGATATCACCACCGAGGGCCAGCGGTTATTGGTGGCCAATGGGGGTCGTGGGGGCCTGGGCAATGTCCATTTTAAGTCCAGCACCAACCGCTCACCCCGGCGCATCACCAAGGGCAAGCCTGGTGAGCAACGTGGCCTGCAACTGGAGTTACGGGTGTTGGCCGACGTGGGCCTGTTGGGCATGCCCAATGCGGGTAAATCGACCCTGTTAAGCGCGGTGTCCCAGGCCCGGCCCAAGGTGGCGGATTATCCCTTCACTACTTTGCACCCCGAGCTTGGGGTGGTGAGCCTGGGGCTTGGCAGTAGTTTTGTGGTCGCCGATATCCCCGGCCTCATCGAGGGTGCCTCCCAGGGGGTAGGGCTGGGGATACAGTTTCTCCGTCACCTGTCACGCACCGGCCTGATCCTGCACCTGGTGGATATGTCGCCCTATGGTGGTGGAGGTGACCTGAAACAGGACGTCGAACAGATCGTGGCCGAGTTGGCACAGTTCAGTGAGGACCTGGTGGCGACCGAGCGCTGGCTGGTGCTTAACAAGATGGATACCTTGAGTGAAGACGAGCGTGAGACACGCTGTTCTTCTCTGGTCCACGACCTGGGTTGGAGTGGCCCGGTATTTCGTATCTCCGCGGTCAGCGGTGAGGGCTGTAAGCCGCTGATGGGCAAGATCATGGATTGGTTGAACGAACGTGCGGTGCGTAAACTCGAGGCACAAAACCGTGAAGGTGTAGAAGGCGATGAATACACGCCATGACATAAATCATACCCGCCGTTGGGTGGTGAAGATTGGCAGTGCCCTGCTAACCGATACCCATGAGGGTCTCAACCAGCAAGCAATTGCCCAATGGGTCGATCAGATGGCCGTATTACGGCGTCAGGGCATTGAACTGGTCATGGTGTCTTCCGGTGCGGTGGCAGAGGGCATGAAGCGCCTGGGTTGGCACCGGCGTCCCAGTGCTGTAAATCGGCTACAGGCCGCAGCGGCGGTGGGTCAAATGGGGTTGATTCAGGAATATGAATCGGCATTTCAACGCTACGACCTGCATACCGCCCAGGTGTTGCTCACCCACGACGATCTGGCCGGCCGCACCCGCTATCTTAATGCCCGCAGTACTCTGCGTACCTTACTCGATCTGGGGGTCATTCCAGTGGTGAACGAAAATGATACCGTGGTAGTGGATGAGATCCGCTTCGGTGACAACGACACCCTGGCGGCCATGGTGGCCAACCTCATCGAGGCCGATCTGTTGGTTATTCTCACCGACCAGGCCGGGCTCTATGACAAAGACCCGCGCCAGCATGGTGATGCCAAGTTGGTCCATGAAGGTCATGCCGGGGATGCCACGTTGGCCGCGATGGCCAGTGCCGGAGGTAATCTAGGCCGTGGCGGCATGGTGACCAAGCTCCAGGCGGCGGCCAAGGCAGCCCGTTCAGGTGCCGCTACGGTCATCGCAGCGGGGGCAGAGAAGGACGTGCTGATTCGTATTGCTGCGGGCAAGGATGTGGGCACGGTGTTGTGGCCCGCCACCAATCGTATCGCCGCCCGTAAGCAGTGGTTGGCGGGTCAGCTGCAGGTATCGGGTAAGTTGACCTTGGATGGTGGTGCGGTGGAGGTGTTGAGGAAAAATGGCCGTAGCCTGTTGGCAGTGGGGGTCACCCATGTGGCTGGTGACTTCAGCCGTGGCGAGTTGGTGGTATGCCTGGACTCCAGCGGGCAGGAAGTGGCTCGAGGTTTGGTGAACTATAATGCCGACGAGACCCAGCGCATCGCCGGTCATTGCAGCGAGAGTATTAAAGAAATTCTGGGTTATGTGGATGAAGCTGAGCTGATCCACCGAGATAATCTGGTACTTAGTTAGAGCGAAGGAATCGTCATTCTGGAAACGGGTCGCGTATGAAGCACAGGGGTGTACGAGAGCGGTTCGGAATCCAGTCGTCCCGTAACCCTGGATACCGGATCAAGTCCGGTATGGCGGGCAGGTGGCAGGACCGGGATACGGACAAGTTTCGTCTATCCAATAAAAAAGCCGGTCTTAAGACCGGCTTTTTGCTGTTCTATGTGATGCAATATCACGCCATGTTGCGCAGGCGGGTGTTGAGGCGGCTCTTGAGCCGTGCAGCCCGATTGCGGTGATGCAGACCCTTGCTGACCACCCGGTCGACGAAGGAGACGGTCGCCTTGTAGGCGGCGTTGGCGGCGTCCTTATCCTTGGCGTCTACAGCCTTTAGAAAACCTTTAATGGCGGTGCGCATGCGGGTACGGATGGCATGGTTATGGACGCGGCGGTTGTCATTCTGCCGGGCGCGTTTTTTGGCTTGGGGGGTGTTGGCCAATGGATCGTCCTCAAATAAATTAGTTCTTTTGGGTACCAGAAGGCGCGCAACTATCCGGTTTTTTAGGGTATTTGTCAATGGCTAGTGACCCAAAGGGGTTTGGGGAGGCTGAAACAGGGGCTGATTTGGTGTAGCGGGCCGGGGTCGATATAGTGGTGGGCAATAAAAACAGGAAATCCCCTACATTGTCAGCAAAATTATTCAAATCCACCGCCCTCACTGGGGGCATGACCTTGATCTCCCGGATCAGCGGCCTGGTCCGGGACGTGGCCTTCGCCAATCTCATCGGCGCCAGCGCCGGGGTAGCCGCAGACGCCTTCTATGTGGCCTTTCGTATCCCCAATTTCTTTCGCCGCATCTTTGGTGAGGGGGCCTTCGCCCAGGCCTTCGTACCGGTGATGACAGAGCACAAGGATAAAAAATCTGCTACCCAGGCGCGGCTATTCGTGGACCGCATGGCCGGGACCTTGGGTTTGGCCCTGTTTGTCACCAGCTTGGTGGGGGTGTTGGCGGCACCCTGGATTATTACCGTGCTGGCCTCGGGTTTCATCGACGAGCCCGACAAGTTTGATCTTAGCGTGCAGTTGCTGCGCATCACCTTTCCCTATTTGTTCTTCATCTCTATGGTGTCCATGGCGGCGGGTATCCTCAATACCTACGGCCGATTTGGCGCCGCCGCTTTCACCCCGGTTCTGCTCAACCTGTGTCTGATTACGGCTGCCTTAATTTTTGCGCCACTGATGGATGAGCCCGTCATCGCCCTGGCCTGGGGAGTATTTGCCGCTGGTTTGATGCAATTGTTATTTCAGATTCCATTTTTGCGCAAGACCGCCATGTTGCCCCGGCCCCGCCTGCGACCGCCCCATACTGGGGTGAGTAAGGTTCTGCGGCTTATGGGCCCGGCCATCATCGGCAGCTCTGCGGCCCAGGTGAATATGCTGGTCAACACCTGGTTGGCATCATTCTTAATGACCGGTGGCGTATCCTGGTTGTTCTACTCTGATCGTTTGATGGAATTCCCTTTAGGGGTGTTTGGTATCGCCCTGGCCACGGTGATTTTGCCCAGTCTGTCGCGCAAACACGCCCGCCAATCCAAACAGGCCTTTTCAGATCTGTTAGATTGGGCCCTACGTTGGGCCTTTATCATTGCCCTGCCTGCTACCGTGGGACTGATCGTATTGGCCGGACCCTTGTTGACCACGTTGTTTCAATACGGCAAGTTCTCACCCTATGATGTGAAGATGGCATCCCAAAGTCTGATGGCCTTTGCGGTGGGTTTGCCGGGCTTTATTTTGGTCAAGGTCTTGGCCCCAGGCTTCTACGCCCGCCAGAATACCCGTACTCCAGCCAAAATCGCAGTGGTGGCCATGGTGGTGAATGTCATCCTCAGCCTGGCCCTGTTCCTACCCTTGGCCCACGCCGGCCTGGCCCTGGCGGTTTCTATCGCCGCTATCCTCAATGCCGGGTTGTTATATGGCTATTTGCGCCGGGAACGTATTTTTATGCCACTGCCCGGTTGGTGGGGCTTTTTGGGGCGTTTGGTGGTGGCCTGTGTGGCCATGGGGTCGGTACTTCTGTGGGGTAGTGGTGATCTGGGGGTCTGGCTCAATGCCAGCATTTTCGAGCGGGTAGGCCGCTTGGCCCTATGGGTGGCGGTGGGCGTGGGGACCTATTTCTTGACTATTCGGGTACTCGGCATCAATCTTAAAGGGCTGATTGCCAGCAAACCCCAGTAACGACCCGAGCCATCGAAGGATACCCCAGGACCATGACCACCATCCCTCAAATCGTCTTCCACGAAGAACCCCGGGTATTTAATTTGGCGGAGGCCCAGGAGTTGTTCTCTTTGGTGCGCAGCATTACCCACACCGCGTTTGAAGAACTGGTGCCCATCAGAAAGCAGTTGGAGACCATGATTCCCAGCAATCCTCAACTACCGGCGACAGAGCGACGATACGAAGCTATCGTTAAGCGCTGGGTGAGTAAGATGGAGCGTCTGGGGCTGCAGGTCAAGGGTCTTTGGGTGGTGGACTTCGATACTGGTGACGGTTACCTGTGTTGGAAATATCCAGAGCTTAAGCTTAGCCACTATCACGATTACAGCCAGAGTTTTTCAGATCGTCGGCCCTTGGAAGAGGTTGTCGAAGAGTTGGATCCGGATTGGGCGTAGCAATATTACCCCGATAGTTTTATGAACTGATCAATCCCAGAATGTTCTTTTGCGTTCACCTTATTTTTTCTTGTTCGCCTCAGCCGTCTCCCGTTCCCGTGGCGTCTTGTCCACCTGTTCGGCAGGAGTCAGTGACTTGCGGGCACTGAGCCCAAGTTCGGTAAATTTTCGTGCCCCGGGCAGGACATTGCTGTCAAAAGAGCCCACTGCCTTATTGTAGGTTGTTACGCTGGTTTCCAGGCTACGGCCGAGACGAGTCAGGTGCTCGGTAAAGGTGGCCAGTCGATGATAGAGTGCTTCGCCAACGGTACGAATTTTTTCAGCGTTTTCTGCCAAGGTCTCCTGTCGCCAGCCAAAGGCCACTGCCCGTAGCAGGGCCACAAAGCTGGTGGGGGTGGCCAATATTACTTTCTGTTGTAACGCATTTTCCAGTAAGTCGGGGTCCACATCGAGTGCGGCACCCAGGAATTGATCCCCAGGGATAAATAGAACCACAAAGTCTGGGGCTTGGTCGAACTGCGCCCAGTAGGCCTTGG
Organism: Gammaproteobacteria bacterium; assembly: GCA_013152415.1. Lineage (GTDB taxonomy): Bacteria > Pseudomonadota > Gammaproteobacteria > HyVt-429 > HyVt-429 > HyVt-429. The sequence goes on from JAADGI010000011.1 coordinate 19,358, forward strand.
CAGCCAGTTCGCGCACACGATTGCGCACATTACGCGCATGTTTAACCAAGTGGCCCTGACGGCTGTCGTCGCTTTCTGCCTCTACCGCGCTCAAGTAGGCGTCCAAAGGGGTTTTGACATCAACGACTACCTCACGACCCGCAGGCATGCGAATGATCATGTCGGGGCGTAGCACGCCGGATTCACCGCTATGGGTTTCTTGTTCAAAGAAATCACAGTGCTCAACCATACCGGCCAACTCCACCAGGCGGCGTAATGTGATTTCACCCCATTGGCCGCGCACTTCCGGGCGTCGCAGCGCCTGGACCAGATTACGTGTCTCATTCTGGAGTTGTTGCTGTGACAAGGTCATGGTCTCAAGGTGTTTTGTGAGTGCGCCATAGGCCTCATGTCGGTCCTGCTCGATTTTACTGATCTGGCGTTCGGTTTTTTCGAGTGCGTCTTTAATGGGTTTGACCAGGTTTTCAACGGCCTTTTCTTTTAATTCCAGATCACTTTTGGCCTGGCCGTGAAATTGCTTCATGGTTTCCTGGGCCAAGGTCAGGAAGGCGGCATTATTCCCTTTCAAGGCTTCACCAGAAAGAGCGGCAAACCGGGTTTCCATCTCACTGAGATGTTGGTGGGCAGTCTTACGCTCCAGTTGCAGCGTTGTACTTAAGGTGGTGATTTTTTTTTGGTTGTAGAGGTAGGTCAGCAACCAGGTTAACAATGCCGTGATCAAGCATGCTCCCAGGAGCAGAAGCAGATAAGGTGGATCCAGGTTGAGTGCGAAACTGTGCTCAGACATGGTGGTCTATCCAGTCTAAAATAGTGTCTGCGGATTTTATTTTACCGTCGGCACCCCAGTGTTCAGGCTTGTCGTTGTCATCAATATAACCATACAGTGCCACCAAGGTCTTCATTCCGGCGTGTTTTCCGGCATGGATATCCCGTTCCGCATCGCCCACATACAGACATTTTTCCGGTGGGATGGCGACCTGTTCACAGGCATGGAGCATGGGTTCAGGATGGGGTTTACGGTTGTTGGTGGTGTCACCACTGATGATACATGCTGCATCACGGTCAAGGCCCAACAGTTTTACCAGTGGGTCGGTGAGAAAGGCCGGTTTGTTGGTGACAATACCCCAGGGCATACCGCGAGCATGAATGCCCTCCAGTGTTTCTGTGATTCCGGGGAACAACTGAGTTTTACGGCATAGATTGTCTTGGTAGAGTTGGAGAAAGCGTGCTTTGAGTGATTCAAACTCATCGTCATCTTTGTTAATGCCAAATCCAAGGCTTATCAGGGCCTGGCTACCGTGGGAGGCATGGGGGCGAATGCGCTCAAAGCCAATCGGTGCTCGGCCTTGTTCTTTAAGCAGGATGTTGAGGCTAGATGCCAGATCCTGAGCGGTGTCGGCCAGTGTGCCATCCAGATCAAACAGGACAGCTTGTATTTTATTCATCCGGCCGTGTGCAATAGGCAATGTAGTTCACTTCCACACCGGGACCCAGGGAGTAATGATCGAGCAGGGGGTTGTAGTGCATGCCCGTCATCTCTCTTGTTACAAGACCACTGTGGCGGGCATCGGCTTCCAGTTCTGCGGGGCGTATAAAGTTTGTGTAGTGGTGCGTCCCCTTGGGTAATAGCCTTAGCAGGTATTCTGCGCCTACGATGGCGAATAACCAGGATTTGGGGTTGCGATTGATGGTGGAGAAGAATACGTGACCCCCTGGTTTTACCAGTTGGGCGCAGGCGGCTATGGTAGAGCCTGGGTCAGGGACGTGCTCCAGTAGTTCCATGCAGGTGACGACATCAAAGCTGGCAGCCTGGCGTTTGGCCATATCTTCTGCGGTGCATCTTTGGTAATCAACAGTTTGCCCACTCTCGTGCAGGTGAAGGCGTGCCACCCCCAGGGGGGCTTCGCCCATGTCGATGCCGGTTACCTGGGCACCCTGTTGAGCCATCGCTTCGGTAAGGATACCGCCACCACAACCCACATCCAGTACTGTCTTTCCCTTGAGCTGGGTGCGCTCATCAATAAAGTTGAGGCGCAGAGGGTTGATGTCGTGGAGTGGTTTGAATTCGCTCTTTTGGTCCCACCACCGTGCTGCCAGGGCCTCAAATTTGGCTACTTCGGCATGATCGACGTTTTCTGTGTTAGCGGGCATGGTGGTCGCTCGATTTCAGGGTTGCTGCATTGTGACGCAGTTTAACACGTTGCCCAGCTGAGGCATCAGGGCAGGTTTTGTACTCCCGGCACCTGCTGGGGTGAAGCCCGATCTGCAATTGTCTTCACCAGACAAAGGAATCTCATCCTGTCAAAAGTCAGATCAATTTGTTGGTCCCAACCGCTCAATGGCCAGGATACGGTCACGCCCTTGTTCTGCGAGTAACAAAATTCCCTCGGAGGTGAAGGCCATGCCTTGGGGTGACTTCAGGTGTTCCATGATCACCTCCAGTTTACCTTCTTTCAGTTTGAGCAGGCGCCCATCTTTGGAGTCTTCGCTGATCCAAAGGCTCCCATCGGATTGCAGCAGGAGTTGATCGGGTTCGTTTAGGCCCGCTACTACGACAGATAACTTTCCTTTGAAGAGTCTGAGCACCCGGCCGGTACCCGTTTCGGCGATGTATATCCTTCCTTGGCGGTCAACCGCCAGACCTTCCGGCCTGACCAGGCCCGGATAAAGCGGGGTGAGCTTTCCATTTAAGTTGAGGTGAACCAGAGCACCTCTGCCCATATCCTGGGCAAGCACCAGCCCACCACCAGGGAGGGGCTCAATGCCTTCGGTCATATCCAGTCGGGCAAGGGTACGTGTCTTGCCTGTTTCAATATCCAGTTCGATGATTCGACCTTGCATGACTTCTTCAGTGACATAAAGCTTGTCACCGACAACAACCAGACCATCGGGACGATTGAGTTTATCGAGTATCACCTTGTGGGATGGGGTCCCAATGCGTACCAGTTTGCCCCTGCCTTTACTCCGCTCCAGAGTGGCGTAGAGATTACCGTGCCGGTCCCAATCGATATTATCGACACGGGGTAGATCCTCTGCATATACACGATATTGCCAACCGGGAGCCGGAGCGATGGGGGTGCCCCAATCAAACAGGCCGGCGTAGCTAAAAGAGGTGAACCCTAGCCCAATGAGTCCAAGCATTGTTTTTAGTGAAATGGAAAGTAGATAACGAGTCATGGCGGTATTTTTAGGTGATGCTGTTTAAGTTAGGGGGTGCATCGGATTAGTCAGAGACTTCTGGGTTTAGTTTAGGGGCCACTTTTGATTTTGGCCGCCCATTGTTGGGCCGAGGCCAGGATCTCGATTTCATCCAGGGTTGTCAACTCGTGGTTTTTTAGCACATGGACCCCTCCCACAAAGACATCTGAAACCTGACCTCGAGAAGCGCTATACACAAGTTGTGAAACAGGATCATAGAGTGGCTGTGTTGCCAGACCAGACAAGTTGATGGCAGTCAGGTCAGCGGCCTTGCCCGGGACCAGTGACCCGATTTGTTCACCCAATCCCAGTGCCTGTGCGCCGTTTAGTGTGGCCATGCGCAATGCGGTGTGGGCGGGGACTGTGGTGGGATCAGCACTAATGCCTTTGGCCAAGAGGGCGGCGCAGCGCATTTCGGCGAGCATGTCGAGGTCATTGTTGCTTGCCGCACCATCAGTCCCCAAGGCGACGTTCACATTTTTTTGTATAAGTTGGGTGACAGGACAGAAACCCGACGCCAGTTTGAGGTTGGACTCCGGGCAATGCACCACGGTGACGCCATGTTCGGCGAGGGACTGGATTTCATCGTCGAGTAATTGGGTCATGTGTACCGCCAACAGGCGTGGCGTCATCAGGCCAAGACGTTCGATTCGTTGCAGGGGTCGACAGCCGTGCAGTGATACGGATTCGTCTATCTCATGGGCGGTCTCGTGAAGGTGCATTTGAATGGGGATGTCCAATTCATCTGCCAGGGTCCTGATCTTTTCCAGATGGATGTCTGAAACGGTGTAGGGCGCATGGGGTGCAAACAGGGTGGATACCCAGGACGAATGACGGACCTGATCGTGTAAGGCGATACCTTTTTCAAAATATTCTTCGGCGTTTTGTGCCCAGGCCGTCGGCATGTCGATCACAATGAGACCGATGCAGGCCCGAATATTGGCGGCCTCAGCGACGGTGGCGACGGTGTCGGGAAAAAAATACATGTCCGCAAAGCAGGTGGTGCCCCCTTTCAGCATCTCGGCAATGGCCAGGCGACTGCCATCTCGCACAAATTCGGGGCTGGCCCATTTCATCTCCGCTGGCCAAATGTGTTTTGTCAGCCAGGTGTTGAGTGGCAGGTCATCCGCCATGCCCCGGAACAGGCTCATGGCAGCGTGGGTGTGGGTGTTGACGAGGCCTGGGATGAGGGCGTGGTCGGGCAGGTCAATACTGACATCGGCACGATAGCGGGCTGCAATATCATCACAGGTTCCCAGGGCTACAATGAGGCCCTTGTCGATGGCGACAGCGTGATGATCCAAACAGACCTCATCGGGCTCTACCGGGATGACCCAGCGTGCGGTGATAATGGTATCAATGGGAGTCATTGTTGTTATGAGTTAAAGGGCACTGCTACTAATGTAATGCCCTCTCCCTCCGGGAGTATCCCTAGGGCATAAAAGGACGGGGGTGAGGGAATAAAACATAAGATTAAGTTATTGATTTTAATATTTCCTCATCCTAACCTCCTCCCGGAGGGAGAAGGGATTATCAATTGATAGAAGTGCCCTTATGGGTGTTATCTAGGGGTTATTATTGCTCTCGCCAAGCCGCCAAGCACGCAAAGGGGTCATTGACCCCCCCTTGCCTGCCAATCTCATTTTCTGTCGTTGCCCGTCTTTTCCTTTGCGTCTTTGCGAGAGCATCATCGTACCAAATGTTTGGCACTTTACCTAAGTCGTAGTCACAAACAGATTTTGCTGACGAGGCCTGTTTTTAGGCACCGTGAACAACTTATAATGGGGCTATGAGCATCCGTCCCCATCAAGAACAGGTTTTGTCCTCCATTGCCCAGGAAACCATACAACCCATACGCTGGCAGAACGACGGTCTTAGGCTGTTAGACCAACGGGTCCTGCCCGAACAGGTCGTGTACCTGGACATTGATGATGTCTATGCCGCCGCCGCTGCCATTACAGATATGGTGGTCAGAGGGGCACCGGCCATTGGAATTACTGCGGCCTATGGGGTGGTATTGGCTGCTCGCCAACGATTTCAGGAAAACTCCGCCACATGGCGGGAAAAAGTTGATGCAGACCTGCAATACTTAAAATCCGCACGACCGACAGCGATCAATTTGGCCTGGGCGGTAGGCCACATGGCCAGGTTGATAGAGACGCTGACCGATGTTGATCCGGTACCGCAATTATTGGCGGCAGCCCAGCAAATTCACGCCGACGATATTGCCGCCAACAGGCGTATGGGGGAATTGGGGGCGGCACTTATCAATCCCTCTAGCGCGGTTCTGACCCATTGCAATGCGGGGGCCTTGGCCACCGGGGGTTATGGTACTGCCCTGGGTGTGATACGCGCGGGTGTTTCCCAGGGTCGAATCACCCAGGTCTATGCCGATGAGACCCGGCCCTGGTTGCAGGGTTCACGACTCACCGCATGGGAGCTGTCTCAGGATGATATCCCGGTATCACTGATTGTCGATGGTGCAGCGGCTTGGCTAATGAAACAAGGAAAGATCCAATGGCTCATTGTGGGCTCAGATCGCATCGCCGCCAACGGTGATGTGGCCAACAAGATCGGTACTTATTCGGCAGCCGTGGCGGCACACCACCACGGCGTGAAAGTGATGGTTGTGGCCCCCACCTCGACGGTGGATATGGAGACCGCCAGTGGTGAAGCAATTCCCATTGAGTCCCGGCCTGAGGATGAGTTGCTTTGTATTGGCGGTAAACGTGTGGCCCCTGCCGCAGTGGGCGCATGGAATCCGGTATTTGACATTACCCCTGCCGAGCTGATCGCCGCCATTGTGACCGAAAAGGGGGTGGTCGAGGAGCCTGACTGCGAGGGTATCGCCAGGATGATGAACACCTGACCGGCATCCCCACATGATGTGAGTCGGGATTGATGTGTAGGAGGATGTTCGGCAACGATCGGACCGATAATAATAATCATCAAAGAGGCCATATACTTCCCCGGAAGAGGCTTTAATTGATGCGGTACTGGGCCATTTCGTGGTAAAATTCCGCTTCTTTGGTGCCGCGTTATGTGGCTTTTCTGAGTTGGCCGTAAATGGGCCTTTTTTTGTGGTACTTGGAACTTGATAGTACTGGTTGTGGTACTGGCGGCGTGCAGGTCACGACGTTACCCAAAGCCCATCAGCGGTAACTTTTGGGTCCCCGCGTAAAATAAATCATGGAATCGTTCGCAAAAGAGACTATTCCTGCCAATCTCGAACAAGAGATGCGGCAGTCCTACCTGGATTACGCTATGAGCGTAATTGTAGGGCGTGCGTTGCCGGATGTTCGGGATGGCCTCAAACCGGTTCATAGGCGGGTGTTATACGCCATGACAGTATTGGGCAACGAATGGAACAAGCCCTATAAAAAATCTGCTCGCGTGGTCGGTGATGTCATCGGTAAATATCATCCCCATGGTGATACTGCGGTCTATGACACCATTGTGCGCATGGTGCAGACATTTTCCTTGCGTTATCCCCTTATAGACGGTCAGGGTAACTTTGGGTCGGTAGACGGTGATGCACCGGCAGCCATGCGTTACACCGAAATACGCTTGGCACGGGTGGCCCATGAGCTGCTGTCGGATATCGATCGTGAGACCGTTGATTTTGGTCCCAACTATGATGAGACCGAAATCCAGCCCTTGGTCTTGCCGACCCTGATCCCCAATCTCTTGGTCAATGGATCTTCCGGTATTGCCGTGGGTATGGCGACCAATATTCCACCGCATAACCTGCGTGAAGTGACCGATGCCTGTTTGGCTTTGATCGACAATGAAGACGCCAGTGTCGAAGATTTAATGCAACACGTTCCCGGTCCTGATTTCCCCACCGCTGGCATCATCTATGGCAGTGCAGGTATCCGTGAGGCCTATCGAACCGGACGTGGCAGGATAAAGATACGCGCCCGTGCCGAGATTGAGCACGATGAAAAGAAGGGTCGGCAGACCATCATCGTTTCTGAGTTACCTTATCAGGTCAACAAGGCACGTCTGATGGAAAAGATTGCTGAATTGGTCAAGCAAAAGAAAGTAGAGGGTATTAGTGAGCTGCGGGACGAGTCTGATAAGGATGGCATGCGTATGGTCATCGAGCTTCGACGCGGTGAAGTTGGCGAAGTGGTGTTAAATAATTTGTATCGACACACCCAGATGCAAAATGTGTTTGGTATCAATATTGTTGCCCTGGCGAATAATCAACCCCGTCTGTTTAATTTAAAAGAACTTATAGAGGCCTTCCTCCATCATCGACGTGAGGTGGTGACCCGTCGAGCTATCTATGACTTGCGTAAGGCACGTGATCGTGCCCATGTGCTTGAAGGTTTGGCGATCGCACTCACCAATATCGACCCTATTATTGTCCTGATCAAAGCAGCTTCCAGTCCTGCGGATGCCAAAATGAAATTATTGGCGCAACACTGGCAGCCCGGGGTGGTGGATAAAATGCTCGAGCGGGCCGGGGCAGACATGTCTCGCCCCGAAGGTCTGGATTCATCCTTGGGGATATCCAAGCAAGGTTATCGGTTGTCGGCGACTCAGGCCCAGGCCATTTTAGATCTACGGCTGCATCGCCTCACCGGTCTGGAGCAGGAGAAGATCATTACGGAGTACGGTGACATCCTCACACGTATTGATGAGTTGCTGGAAATTTTGCAGAACGATGGCCGTTTGATGCAAATTATTCGCGATGAGATAAAAGATATTCGGGAACGATACGGTGATGATCGTCGCACCGAGATTGTCCATGACGCGCAAGATTTGACCACTGAGGATCTTATTGCCGAAGAAGATTTGGTGGTGACCCTGTCGCGTTCAGGTTATGTCAAGGCCCAGCCTCTCGATGAGTACCGTGCTCAGCGTCGTGGCGGCAGGGGGAAATCCGCGACACAAATGAAACAGGAAGATTTTGTCGACACCCTGTTTGTGGCCAATAGCCATGACACTATGTTGTGTTTTAGCAATCGCGGTAAGGTTTATTGGCTTAAAGTCTACCGACTGCCCCAGGCAGGGCGTGCGGCGCGGGGTCGGCCGATCATCAATTTACTGCCTTTGGAAGAGGGTGAAGTGGTGACAGCGGTGTTGCCGGTTCGTGAGTTTGAAGATGACAAGTATGTTTTTATGTGTGTTTCAGATGGAACGGTCAAGAAGACAGGCTTGGGTGAGTTTTCGAGACCTCGCGCCAGCGGTATCATTGCCGTGGATTTGCGTGATGGCAGCCACCTGATCAGTGTGGGCTTGACGGATGGTAACAAGGAAATCTTGTTATTTAGTGATGGCGGTAAGGTAATACGCTTCCCTGAAACAGAGGTCCGTCCCATGGGTCGATCCGCACGTGGCGTAAAGGGCATCGCTTTAAAGGGAGACCAACGAGTCATCTCGATGATCATCGCCTCTTCGGCGAAGCAGGGGTCCACCGCGGCAGTACTGACGGCCACGGACAGGGGTTACGGTAAGCGTACAGAGTTGGCGGACTACCCCACCCATCGGCGAGGTGCACAGGGTGTGATTTCAATTCAGGTCAATGAGCGTAACGGCAAGGTGATAGGGACAGAGCTTGTCAATGAGGACAATGAGATCATGTTGATTACCGCCGGGGGTACGCTGATACGCACCCGGGTTGAAGAGATCTCTACCCAAGGCAGGAATACCCAAGGTGTCAAACTGATAGATCTGGGTGACACCGAAACCCTGGTCGGTATGGACAAGATCCAGGAACCCAATTAACACCCGTTGTGAGATTTGAAATAAGACTATGAGCAGAGTATTTAATTTTTCCGCCGGTCCTGCCACCTTGCCCCAAGAGGTGTTGGAGCAGGCCCGCGATGAACTTCTAGAGTGGAATGGATCTGGCACGTCGGTGATGGAGATGAGTCATCGAGGTAAGGAATTTATCTCGATTGCCAAAAAGGCTGAGGCAGATTTGCGTGAGGTTATGGCGATACCGTCTGACTATAAGGTTCTGTTTTTGCAAGGTGGTGCCTCGTCTCAGTTTGCCATAGTGCCCCAGAATCTACTGGGTGATAAAACCGAGGCGGACTATGTGCTCACGGGGCATTGGTCCAAGAAGGCCATCAAAGAGGCGCAACGCTTCTGTCAGGTCAATATCGTGGCCGACAGTGAGACGTCAAAATACACCATGATTCCTGATCAGGATCAGTGGCAGATGTCCCCAAATGCGGCCTACCTGCACTACACACCCAATGAAACCATTGCCGGCGTCGAGTTTCCATGGATACCCGAGACTGGCGATGTTCCCCTTGTTGCCGATATGTCGTCGACCATTTTGTCGCGCCCGATTGATGTCAGTCGTTACGGTATTATCTATGCCGGAGCCCAGAAGAATATAGGACCAGCAGGGCTTACGGTAGTGATTGTGCGCGAAGATCTTATCGGTCATGCAGCCAAGAATATGCCCAGCATATTTGACTATCAGGTGCAGGCCAAGAGTGACTCAATGGCCAATACACCACCGACCTATGCTTGGTATATCGCCGGATTAGTCTTCGCCCGGTTAAAGGCCATGGGTGGTTTGAAGGAAGTCGCCGTTGTTAATCAGCGTAAAGCCAAGAAGCTGTATGACTGTATTGAAGGTTCGGATGGATTTTATCGTAATCCTGTCGACAAGACGTGTCGTTCGTGGATGAATGTGCCGTTCATTTTGCGTGATGAGAGTCTCGACGGTGAATTTCTACATCAGGCCGCCGCCGCAGGCCTGATGCATCTCAAGGGGCATCGTTCCGTCGGCGGTATGCGCGCCAGCATCTACAACGCTATGCCGGAAGAAGGTGTCGATGCATTGGTGCAATTTATGAATAAATTTATGCAGCTAAAAGGGTAGTAATGTTTAAAATCTTAACACTCAATAATATTTCCAAAACAGGTTTGGAGCAATTTCCAAGCACCCATTATGAAGTCGGCGGCGATGTCGCTGACCCCGATGCCATTATACTTCGCTCATACAAGATGCATGATATGGAGATTCCCGAGTCGGTCAAGGCCATTGGTCGGGCCGGTGCCGGTGTCAACAATATCCCTGTGGACGTAATGAGCCAAAAAGGAATCCCGGTATTCAATGCCCCCGGTGCGAACGCCAATGCAGTTAAAGAGCTAGTGGTAACGGGTATGTTGCTGGCCTGTCGTAATATTTGTCAGGCCTGGGATTTTGCCCGTCAATTGAAGGGTGATGATGCCACGATTGCCGGAGCTGTAGAGTCGGGTAAGAAAATGTTTGCTGGTACTGAATTACCAGGGCGTACCATTGGCGTGGTGGGTCTGGGTGCCATCGGTCGCTCGGTGGCCAACATCTGTTTACACTTGGGAATGAATGTCGTTGGTTATGATCCCATGTTGACGGTGGAGGGGGCGTGGCAACTCTCGTCACGTGTGGAACGTGCACGTAATTTGGAACAGTTATTGGCCAAGGTCGATTTTGTTACTTTCCATGTTCCCTTGAACGATAAAACGAGAAATATGATCGACGCCAAGGCCTTGGGCGTGATGCACAATGGTGCCACGGTGATGAATTTTGCCCGAGACGGTATCGTTGATGACGCTGCAGTTTGTGCAGCCATTGACGCTGGTAAGATCCATGCCTATGTGTCCGATTTCCCCCACAAAGGTATTATCGGGCGCGAGGGTGTGATTGCCTTGCCCCATTTGGGGGCCTCTACCGAGGAGGCAGAAACCAATTGTGCGGTTATGGTGTCAAGCCAGGTCAGAGATTTTCTTGAAAATGGGAACATCCGCAATTCAGTCAATTTTCCGGAGGTCTCCATGACCCGCAGTACGGAGCACCGTTTGCTGGTGGTTAATGCCAACGTGCCCAACATGCTGGGGCAGATATCAACGACTATGGCCGATGCCAGTTTGAATATTCACGATATGATTAACCAGTCTAAAGGTGACATCGCCTATACCCTGGTGGATACGGACAGCCCTATTCCCAGTACAGTGGCAGAGAAAATCAGTGCTATTGATGGTGTGAGCATGGCACGTACTGTGTAGCATTGGGTGTTGGGCTCAGGCCCGACAAACGAGGAAGAACAATGTTTTCTTTACGAGCTCGGCAAACTGCTCCATGCGTTGTTCTGTCCCCTCCGTCCATGGAGTCGTTGGCGTCTTTGCGAGAGCCCTTTATTATCTTGAATGCTTAACCATTTATCCTGAAGAGCCAGGCACACAAAAGTCATGGGAGACAACAAAGATTTAAAAGAATTACGCACCAAGATCGATGAGATTGATGTACAGATACAATCGCTCATTGAGCGGCGTGGTGCCTATGCCCTGGATGTGGCGCGACTCAAGGAAGAGGGTGGCGATACTGCCGCTTACTACCGCCCAGAGCGTGAGGCGCAAATACTACGGCGGGTGAAAGATCGAACCCAAGGGCCCATTGATCCGCAAACCATGGCGCGACTGTTCAGGGAAATCATGTCGGCTTGTCTGGCCCTGGAGCAGCCCACCAAGGTCGCCTTTTTGGGTCCATCGGGAACCTACACGGAAGATGCCACCCTTAAACAGTTCGGACAATCAGTGCAAGCGGTGCCCCTGGGTAACATTGATACCGTTTTCCGGGAAGTGGAGAGGGGCCACGCTGAATTTGCAGTTGTACCCGTAGAGAATTCTACTGAGGGCGTGGTCAGCCATACACTGGATCGCATGCTCGATTCACCCCTCAAAATATGCGGTGAGGTTGACCTGCCTATCCAGCATTGCCTGCTGAGTCAGGCCGAGTCACTGAATGATTTGAAGACAGTGGTTTCCCATCAGCAGTCTTTGGCGCAGTGCCGTGAGTGGTTGGCCGCAAATCTACCTAATGTGGGGATTGTAACGGCCAGCAGTAATGCGGAAGCGGCAAAACAGGCCAGCAAAGACCCCAGTCTTGCAGCCATCGCGGGCATCAATGCCTCTAAAATCTACGGCCTGCATCCATTGGCCCGGAATATTGAAGATCACGAGGGCAATACCACCCGGTTTTTAGTCCTGGGGAATATGGATGTCGCCCCCAGTGGCCACGACAAAACCAGTCTGGTGCTTTCCAGTCAGAATCAATCCGGGGCACTTTGCCGATTGTTGGCGCCCCTGGAAGAAAACAACATCAGCATGAGTCGCATAGAGTCACGTCCGTCTCGCCAGGCAAGATGGGAGTATGTCTTCTTTATTGATATCGAAGGCCACATTGAGGACAAGGCTGTTGCCAGTGTGATCAAGGCCCTGGAGAAGGAAGCTGACTTCTTTAGGCATCTCGGCTCTTATCCCATTGCAGTTTTGTAGTCCAATGGACCCTGCCCGTTTGGCTATTCCCGGTGTAAGGTCCTTGCGACCCTATCAACCCGGCAAACCCATTGAGACTCTGCAACGGGAGTATGGTGTCAGCTCGGTCGTCAAGCTGGCCTCCAATGAAAATCCCTTGGGGCCATCATCCCTGGCGGTTGCTGCCATGAGAGGTGCGCTTGATGATATTGCCCGCTATCCAGACGGTAATGGTCATGACCTAAAGCAGCGTCTTGGCGCTCACATGGGGGTAGAGCCAGAGTGCATTACCCTGGGAAATGGTTCCAACGATATTCTGGAGTTTGCCGCACGGGTATTTGTTAATTCAGGCGAGAGTGTCATGTTCTCTGCCCATGCCTTTGCGGTTTACCCATTGGTGACCCAGGCTATCGGAGCCCAGGCGCAGGTGATTCCCACACGCGTGTGGAGTCACGATTTAGAGGCCATGGCCGCAGCGGTGGGCGACAAAACACGATTGATATTTATCGCCAACCCCAATAATCCGACCGGGACTTGGCTTGATGCAGCATCGTTGACCGAATTCATGGAGGCAGTGCCTGATAACGTTATAGTAGTGGTGGATGAGGCCTATAACGAATATGTTACCGAAGCCCAGTACCCACATTGCCACACCTGGTTGGGCCGATACCCCAATCTTATTGTTAGCCGTACCTTTTCCAAGGCCTATGGGCTGGCGGGTATTCGTGTGGGCTATTCGGTCAGTTCCCCGCAGATAGCCGATCTCCTGAATCGTGTACGCCAGCCTTTCAACGTCAATAGCATCGCCCTGGCCGGTGCCAGCGCGGCATTGGAAGATCAGGCCCACATTAAACGTAGCCGAGAGCACAATCACCAAGGCCTGTTGGATTTGGCCGGGGCATTTGATAGCTTGGGTTTGCAATGGATTGACTCGGTCGCCAATTTTATAGCCGTTGATATGGGTCAACCCGCAGCACCATTATACGAAGCCTTGTTGCGACAGGGTGTTATTGTGCGGCCCGTGGCCAACTATGATATGCCCGATTTTCTGCGTGTTACGGTGGGTCTGGCAGAGGAAAATGAGATTTTTATAAAGGCCCTGCGGACCGTTTTAGAGACCTGATCGTTTTATTGTGCTTAACCTAAACGTAATTTATGTTATGCACCGTGCCGGGACTCTCATCAAGCACGCCAAGGAATTTTTCTCTTCCTTAGCGAACTTGGCGTCTCTGCGAGGTCCATTAGGCCCATGAAAGAGCCACTGAATTTTTTTAGAGAGCCTTTACTTAAGAGATGTCGAGTCTGATAAAAATTGATCGTATAGCCATTATCGGCGTAGGGCTGATTGGTGGCTCCTTGGCCCTGGCCCTTAAACAGGTGGGGGCAGTAAACAAGATCATTGGTTATTGTCGCAGTCGTGAAAGCGGTCAACTGGCGCTGGACCTGGGGGTGATCGACCACTTGGCGAGTACCGTCGATGAGGCCGTTACCCAAGCGGATGTGGTGGTGTTAGCGACCCCTGTGGGAGTAATGCCTTCCCTCTTGGAGGCTGTTGCAAGAAACATGAATCCCACAGCCGTGGTCACCGATGTGGGTAGCGTTAAAGAATCGATCAGCAAGGCCGCAGACCATGCCTTGGGCGAGCATGGCCACCGTTTTGTGCCTGCTCACCCTGTTGCCGGGGCAGAATATTCAGGTGTTTCTGCTGCCAAGGCTGATTTATTCAGGGGTAAGCGGGTGATTCTTACTCCGCAGCGAGACACCGACTCCCAGGCGTGTGCTGTGGTTCAAGGGATGTGGCAGGTGGTGGGTGCTGAAGTCATTGAAATGTCTGCCAAGCAGCACGATGAGATACTGTCGGCAACCAGCCATTTACCCCATGTGCTGGCCTTCGCCTTGGTCGACTGGTTGGCACAGCAGGACAGAGGGGATTTGTTTGATTTTGCCGCAGGTGGGTTCTATGATTTTACCCGGATCGCATCCAGTGATCCTGCGATGTGGCGGGATATTTGTTTGGCCAATAAACAACAACTTTTATTGCGACTTCGCAATTTCCAGCAAGTCATTGGGGAGATGGCAAGCCTAATCGACTCGGGAAGCGCAGATGAGCTAATGCAAATCTTTGAGCGTGCCAAGGCAGCGCGGGATCTTGCGCTACCGCGCTCGGATTCCACACGGAGCAAATAGGCCTATCGGAGGATTATCGAGCACACCCGGGGTGGTTATTATTCTCGCCAAGGCGCCAAGCACGCCAAGAAATCAGTGATTCTCCGCTTAATATCCCGACCTTAGCTTTTGTCCTTGCCCACCTTTCCCTTTGCGGACTCTGCGTCTTTGCGAGATTATCATCTGGTTGGTCTCGCCAAGCCACCAAGCACGCCAAGAAATTATCAATCGCCCTCACTCAGGCGGTTGACGGTGCGGGTGATGCCATCCTTCATCAGGGCCTCACTGAAATTTAGCAGATACCCCAGTTTCACCCCGGTGAGACGGAGATAAGTAAGGAGTTGTTTCTTGTGTGCGTTGTTGAGCTTTTCAACACACTTGAGCTCGATTATAACTTTGTTCTCGACGATGAGGTCGGCACGGAAGCCTTCGTTAAACTTAAGCCCCTGGTACTTAATGGCGACGGGAACCTGTCGTTCAATCTGTAAACCCCGTTGCCGTAATTCATGTGCTAGAATGATTTCGTAGACTATTTCCAGTAGCCCCGGACCAAGTTCACGATGAATCTGAACAGCACTATCAACAATCTGCTTGCCAAGCTCGTTTTCTATCATCGTCCGCCTTTCCCTTTGCGTCTTTGCGAGATTATAATCTCCTCGACCTCTCCGCGCTATAAAGATAAGCTTTGCTACTCTACCTGGATCAAACTTCACTCACCGATTTAGTTGGTGAGCCGAAAATAGCAACATTTCTTGGATTCTTCTGTGCATCACTCTCTTGATTATTACGTCGCTCCCGGCGGTCGCTTACAAGGCCGCATAGCGGTTCCCGGTGACAAGTCCATTTCTCATCGTGCGGTAATGCTTGGGGCCATTGCCCAGGGCAGGACTGAAATTGAGGGGCTATTGGAGGGTGAAGACGTGTTGGCTACCGTCGCTGCATTCCGCGCTATGGGTGTCAATATCACTGGACCCCATAAGGGCCAGATGCACATTGATGGAGTGGGCTTAGGGGGGCTGCGGTCACCCGATGGTGTACTTGATATGGGTAATTCCGGCACCGCAATGCGTCTGCTTTGTGGTCTACTTGCCGGTCAAGCCTTTAGCAGTAAATTGACTGGAGACAGCTCTTTATTAAAGCGGCCTATGGCACGCGTGGCAACACCGCTCAATAGTATGGGCGCGGTGATAGAGTGTGGTAAAAATAATTGTCCCCCACTTCACATTCGTGGTGGTCAGGCCCTGAAGGGCATGGAGTACGCCATGCCCGTCGCCAGCGCCCAGGTTAAATCAGCGATCTTGCTGGCCGGACTCTATGCCCAGGGGCGAACCACCGTGATCGAACCCGCCCCCAGCCGCGATCATACCGAGCGCATGTTGCGTGGTTTGGGTTATACCGTAGTGCAGCAGCCCGGGGTTGTCAGTATTGAAGGCGGAGGGCGTTTACAGGCCCATTCACTTCAGATACCGGGAGATATTTCTTCGGCTGCCTTTTTTATCGTCGGTGCTGTGATCAGTTCTGGCTCTGATGTGGTCTTGGAGAATACGGGTGTGAATCCCACTCGTTTGGGCGTGATCACGATTCTTAAAGCGATGGGCGCAAAAATCGATCTTGAAAACGAACGAGTTATTGGCGGCGAGCCGGTTGCCGATATTCATGTTCAATCCAGCCAATTGCACGGCATCAATATTCCCCAGGAGCAGGTACCTTTGGCCATTGACGAGTTTCCGGCAATATTGATTGCAGCGGCTTGTGCCGAGGGTGAGACCATTTTGAGTGGTGCCAAGGAATTGCGGGTCAAGGAGAGTGATCGTATTCAAGCTATGGCCAAGGGGCTACAAAGCCTGGGGGTTGAGGTTCAAGAAGCAGCCGATGGTGCTGTGATCCAGGGTAAGCCCTCTTTTTCCGGCGCGATCGTGGAAAGCCATGATGATCACCGGATTGCTATGGCCTTTGCTGTAGCGGGATTACGTGCCCGTGCCGGTATACGCATTAAAAACTGTAAAAATGTGGATACCTCATTTCCGGGTTTTGCAGAATTGGCTGCTCGCGCAGGGCTACAGATATCTGTCTCCCCCGCAGAATTTGTGGGTACCTCGGGATGATTATTGCTCTCGCCAAGAAAGCATTGGTTTTCCCGGACCCCGTCATGACGTATCTGGATAACACTATCAATAGGGCACTTCTGTTAATTGACAACCCCTTCTCCCCCCGGGAGAGGGGATTAATAGAAGCGCCCAATAACTTGTTTCCCAGTTCCATTTTGGGTCATTACCTGACTTTCTCTTTGCGTCTTTGCGGGAATACCGTCTTTTCGGCCCTTCCGTGCCATAAAAATCGCAATGACTAGTCCAGCGCCGGTATTGACCATTGATGGCCCCAGCGGTGCGGGTAAAGGCACGGTGAGCCAGCGCCTGTCCGAGAAACTGCAGTGGCATTACCTCGACAGTGGGGCTCTGTACCGGGTGCTGGCGGTGGCGGCAGGGCGGGTGGGTCTTGGGGTTGAGCACGAATCACAGCTTGGTCAGCTTGCTGCGAGCATGCAGGTGGAATTTCGGCCCAATAGGGACGATCTGGTGCGGGTGCTGCTTGATGGAGAGGATGTCAGTGGCCTCATTAGGACAGAGGCCTGCGGTAACAAGGCTTCTGAGCTGGCGGCCTTGCCTCAGGTACGGTCTGGACTGCTGGACTTACAACACCGTATGCGGACACTACCCGGATTGGTGGCAGATGGGCGGGATATGGGGACCGTGGTCTTTCCGGACGCCGTAGTCAAGATTTTCTTGACCGCCAGCCCGGAAATACGTGCTCAGAGGCGTCATAAGCAGTTGATGGAAAAGGGGTTAGATGTTAACCTCCCGCGCCTCATTTCTGAGATTCGAGAGCGTGATCTACGGGACGCTGGGCGGGCTGTTTCACCGCTACGGCCTGCAGAGGATGCTTTTCAGCTAGACAGTTCATGTCTCGACATAGGCGCTGTTGTCGATCAGATTATGCGGCGATTGCGAGAGGGTCATGCCCTGAAGAGTTGATTATTTGTGTGGCTTGCCAGTTGGCAGGTTATAGTGTGTTTGGGACCACCGATAGGTGGTGAATCGTGCAGGGCCAACAGGTCCCTGTCTTAACCAGAGTCAGTTTAGTCTTATGAACGAAAGTTTCGCCGAATTATTTGAGGAAAGCATCGCCAAATGTGAGATGCGTCCTGGTCAGCTCACCATGGGTGAGGTGGTACGAATTGATGACGATGTTGTTGTCGTCAGTGCAGGTCTGAAATCAGAAGCCGAGATCCCTGCGATCCAATTTAAAGATGCCAGCGGAGACGTGTCCGTAAAGGTTGGTGACGAGGTAGAGGTCGCCATTGAGGCCGTAGAAGATGGCTTTGGTACAACCCGTCTATCCAGAGAAAAGGCATGTCGGGCGAGGGCCTGGGATGAGCTGGAAACGGCTGTGGAAGAGCAGTCCATTATCCATGGGTTTATTACCGGTAAGGTCAAAGGTGGCTTTACTGTGCAGATCGAAGGTATACGGGCCTTTTTGCCCGGTTCCCTGGTCGATGTGCGCCCGGTTAAGGATGCAACGTACCTGGAAGGGAAAGAGTTAGAGTTCAAGGTTATCAAGCTTGACCGCAAGCGTAACAATGTTGTGGTGTCCCGCCGTGCCGTATTGGAAAATGAATTATCCGCAGAGCGTGATGCCTTGTTGTCCAACCTTGATGAAGGGCAGACTGTTAAGGGTATTGTCAAAAATCTTACCGACTATGGTGCCTTTATCAATCTCGGTGGGATCGACGGATTGTTGCACATCACCGATTTGGCGTGGAAACGGGTAAAACATCCTTCTGAAGTGCTTACGGTAGGTGACGAGATTGAGGCACGCGTGCTCAAATTTGATCGTGAACGTAACCGTGTTTCCTTGGGCATGAAGCAGATGGAAGATGATCCATGGATTGATCTGCCAAGACGCTTTCCTGAAAACACGCGCATTTTTGGTAAGGTGACCAATATTACCGATTACGGTTCCTTTGTTGAGCTGGAAGAGGGTGTGGAAGGTTTGGTGCATGTGTCTGAAATGGATTGGACCAATAAGAATGTACACCCCTCCAAGATTGTGCATATTGGTGACGAAGTAGAGGTCATGGTGCTGGATATTGATCCAGAGCGACGTCGTATCTCTTTGGGTATCAAGCAATGCCAGCCCAATCCGTGGGAAGACTTTGCCGCAACCCACAACAAGAATGACAAGGTGTCGGGTAGTATTAAATCAATTACCGACTTTGGTGTTTTTGTGGGTCTGGATGGCGGCATTGATGGCCTGATCCATTTGAGTGATCTATCCTGGGACCGACCGGGTGAAGAAGCGGTTCATGATTACAAGAAGGGTGATGTTGTGGAGGCCATCGTTTTGGCCGTCGATCCAGAGCGTGAACGCATTTCGCTGGGCATCAAACAGGCCAACTCCGATCCTTTTACTGCCTATGTCGCCACTAATGGCAAGGGTAGCATCGTCACCGGTGAGGTGATCAGTGTGGATGCCAAGGGTGTCGAGATCAAACTGGAAGATGGAATAGAGGGTTATTTGCGAGCATCTGAGATGGCCCGTGAGCATGTCGAAGACGCACGTAATTTGGTTAAGGAAGGGGACAGTATGGAGGCAAAAATCACCTCTATCGACCGCAAAAACCGCAAGATTTCCCTTTCGGTTAAAGCCAAAGATATTGAGATTGAGAATGAAGCAATTCAGGACTATTCAAAACAAGCGCCTGCGTCCACATCTTTCGGTGACAAATTAAAAGAACAATTAATGGATAAAAAACGCACCCAGTAATCAGGGTCATAAAAATAGCGATGACGAAATCGGATTTGATTGACGTTCTGGCTGTTGAACAACCGCAGTTGATTTATCGCGATGTGGAGCTCGCGGTAAAAGGGCTGCTTGATCGTATGGCCGGTGCCCTGTCAGAAGGGGAGAGAATTGAGGTGCGTGGTTTCGGCAGCTTTTCTCTCCACCATCGCCCTTCACGGGTAGGAAGAAACCCAAAAACCGGTGCGGCCGTTAAGGTGCCGGATAAGTATGTACCCCACTTCAAGCCCGGCAAGGAGCTCCGTGAGCGTGTGGATAAGGCTGCCAAACGATAGCTCAAAGATTCGCAAAGTCCCCCCTCTGCTTTGCAGCACAAGTAGTTATACGTAGAGAAGACACCCCGTTGCCACCGATGCTGTCGGCTCGTATGGTTTTGCCCTTTATAGTGTAGATTTTTGCCTAATGGATGGATCCGTCCGGATTTCGATGCCATTTGTGGCCATCCCACTTGTTCCTGAAGATAAAGTTGATTTACTCTCCTATGCTCAGGCTTGAGCTCATGAAGTGGCCGGATTTAGTCGTGATGGGCATTGGAACTTGGAGCCTGTTGGGCTCTCCAAATGAAGCGGTGATTGTCGGTACTTGAAAGGAGGTTGGATGAAGCGAATTGTCTATATTTTACTCACCCTGATAGTCATGGCGATTGGGTTGACGCTTGTTATAAAAAATCCAGCTGAGGTGGAGCTCAATTACTATTTCGGTATTCACTGGACGGGGCCGCTAACCTTGGTCATCTTGGGGGCTGTGTTTATGGGTTTGGTGCTAGGATTGCTGGGGAGCCTGGTGATGATGCTGCGAGTGCGGCGTGAATTGGCACAGGTGCGCCGAGCGAACAAAAGGATGGAGCAAGAATTGTTGAATCTACGTTCATTGCCTATTAAGGATGCTATCTAAAGTGATGGACCCGCTGTGGTTGTTATTGCTGTTGCCTGTTGCCATGGTATCGGGGTGGTTTGCTGCTCGCTTGGATCAGCGCAGTCGGCTCCAGCAACAACGCCAATCTTTCCCCCAAGCCTATATTGAGGGACTCAATTTTTTGTTAAACGAACAACCCGACAAGGCTATTGAGGTGTTTATTAAGGCCTTGGAAGTGGATCCCGAGACCGTAGAGACCCACCTCGCTATTGGCAATCTTTTTCGGCGGCGCGGTGAAATTGAACGTGCTACACGTATCCACCAAAATTTAATTGCCCGGCCACACCTCGAAAAAATACAACGCTACCAAGCCTTGTTTGAGCTTGCGCAGGATTACCATAAGGCAGGCCTGTTGGACCGTGCCGAGAATCTATTCCTGGAAGTGGTCGATGCCCCTTTGCATGGTGAAGCCGCGTTGAACAATTTGGTGGATATTTATCAACAGGAAAAGGACTGGAACAAGGCTATTCAAACCTGCAAGAAGTTGGGGCGGCTGACCGGCGAGCGTACTGATTACGTTGTTGCTCAATACTATTGCGAACAGGCAGACCAGGCAGAAGCGGAGCAGAATTATGAGCTCTCCGAGAAATTGGCACATCGTGCGCTGGGTGTGGATAAAACCTGTGTGCGGGCAACTATGTTATTGGGTAAGGCGGCTTTGCGTAGTGACGATCATCTTGGGGCCATCAAGATATGGCGTAAAATTGAGAGTCAAGATCCGCACTTACTGGGAGAGGTGGTATCCCTTATTGCAGCTAGTTTTACCGCCGTGGGCGATGGGGATGGGCTGCAAGAGTTCTTACAATCTGCTCTGGATCGTCACGATGATATGACATTAATGCTCGCCTTGGGAGAGGTGATTGAGCGCAAAGATGGTAATAAGGCAGCCCAGAAATTTGTCTTAGATTGGTTAAGATCTCACCCATCTGCTGCGGGTCTGGAGAGACTTATTGAGTTGCGTTTGGCCGAGACAGGCGCACATGGCCAAAGAGACCTGGAAATACTCAAGGGCATAATAAGTGGTTTGATTGAGCAGCACGTTGGGTACGCCTGTAGTCACTGTGGATTTAGAGCAAAATCATTGCACTGGCAGTGCCCCAGCTGCAGGCGATGGTCCACCATCAAACCCTTCAGCGCAAAGACAGAGGGTCAACATGCCGAAAAGTGATCAAGGCTCAAGGCTCATAGTGGCGCTGGATTTTGATGATCCTGAAGTGGCATTTAAGATGGCGCGTCAACTAAAACCTACAGGTTGTCGGATCAAAGTTGGATTAGAATTGTACCTTAGTGGCGGGAGCGAATTAGTAAGGCGCCTGGTTGACGATGGTTTTGATGTATTTTTAGATCTGAAATTTCATGATATTCCCAATACTGTTGCTCGTGCCTGTGCGGTGGCTGCCCGGCTCGGTGTGTGGATGATGAATGTTCATGGCTTGGGCGGAAAAAAAATGATGAGGGCGGCGTGTGATGCTATGGAAGCATTGGATCGGGTTCCCTTGCTCACAGCGGTGACTATGCTCACCAGTCATGCAGAAGAAGAACTTTCCCAACTTGGCTTAAAGGATACAGGTATTCAACAACATGTGGGGCAATTGGCTGATTTAGCAAAAAACAGTGGATTGGATGGAGTGGTGTGCTCCGCACATGAGGCATCAGACTTACGTGAACGATTAGGCCCGGAATTTCTCTTGGTGACTCCTGGTATCCGCCCAGCTGGAGTGCCGATGAACGATCAGCGAAGGGCGGTGACTCCTGAAGAGGCCGTGGAATTTGGCGCTGATTATCTGGTGGTGGGAAGACCGGTTATTCAATCGGTGACGCCCATGAGTACAGTGCGGGATATTCAACGGGCCATAGGGGAGTATTGACATTTTTCAGCAATGGGTTAGGATGCTGGGGCGCAAGCGATCACGGATAGCGCACTTGATTTTAACAATGGAAACATGGAGGTAGTTTAAGGATGAAGATTCTACGAGTATTTTTTGTAGTGCTGTTTCTGGGTGTTTTTTCTTCGGTGGGTTATGCCGCTCCTGTCAATATCAACACGGCCGATGCCGTTGCCCTGGCCGAGGCTCTAAATGGGGTTGGGCCGAAAATAGCCTCAGCAATTATTGAATATAGAGAAAAGCACGGGCCTTTTCAGAAAGTCGAAGATCTGGTCTCTGTGAAAGGGATTGGGCCCAAGATTTTAGAGCGGAACAGGAAAGACATTTTGCTGGTAAACCCAGAGAAAAAGGCCAGCAAATAGCTAAAGACAAATGACACGATGTTCTGTCAGAGGCGCCGCGAAAACCGCGGCGTCTTTTTTTGGCCTATTGTGAGGGTATTGGGCTTCAGGACAGTTTATAATGGTGGGCATTTCCAGGAAAGACTTGGTTGATTCGTCATTCCGGGTGGGGTGTAACCCAGACCCGGAATTCAGTGCCTTTGTCAGTTGCTTTCTGGATCCCAGTTTGCTGCGCAGGCCATGGGTTCCGGTAGGGGTGCTAACAAGGGTCCCCCCTGAGGGGCTGGCCGAAGCAGTACCGCTGGAATGAGAAAACGATTAATCAGAGGTTCCCTGATTCATATATAGTTTGAGTTATTTGGGTATTTGTAATGAATGTAACAGTCATTGGTACGGGATATGTTGGGCTAGTAACAGGTACCTGTTTAGCCGAGGTTGGGAACCATGTTATTTGTGTCGACACCGATTCAAATAAGATTGAGCGGTTGTTGGCCGGTCAAATTCCCATATTTGAGCCCGGTCTTGAGGCGCTAGTCCATCAAAATGTTGAAGCAGGACGGCTGACTTTCACGACTGATTTGCCAAAGGGTGTGGCGCATGGTGAAGTGTTGATGATCGCTGTAGGCACTCCTCCCGATGAAGATGGATCTGCAGATTTGAAGCATGTGCTGGCTGTGGCGAAAGGAATTGGAGAGGTGATGGACAGTTACCGGGTGGTGGTAACGAAGTCCACAGTACCGGTGGGGACCGCGGATAAGGTCAAGGCAGAGCTTGAGTCTGAACTCAGGCGGCGTGGTATAGAGGTGCCTTATAGTGTGGTCTCAAATCCAGAGTTCCTGAAAGAAGGTGCTGCGATTGAAGATTTTATGAAGCCTGATCGTATTGTGGTGGGAGCGGATGATGAGCGTGCGGTAGAGGTTATGCGCGAACTGTACGCTCCGTTTAATCGTAATCATGAGCGGGTCATATTCATGGATATCAGGTCGTCGGAGATGACCAAATATGCCGCTAACTCGTTATTGGCAACGAAAATCTCATTTATGAATGAGATGGCAAATTTGGCTGAACGATTAGGCGCAGACATTGAAAACATCAGGCGAGGCATTGGTGCCGATCCCCGAATTGGTTATCACTTCATTTATCCGGGGTGTGGTTATGGTGGCTCTTGTTTTCCGAAAGATGTTCAAGCCTTATACCGAACTGCTCAGCAAAATGGATATGACGCAAGAATTCTGTCTGCGGTTGAAGAAGTTAATTACGACCAAAAGAAGGTGTTGCTGGAAAAAGTGGTGCGACATTTTGGCGAAGATCTATCTGGGTTGCAATTTGCTATGTGGGGGCTGTCGTTTAAGCCTGATACAGACGATATGCGTGAGGCACCGAGTAGGGTCATTATGGAAGGTCTTTGGGAAAGGGGCGCTACGGTGCACGTTCATGATCCGGTTTCTATGGATGAGGTTGCACGGATTTACGGTGAACGTAAAGATCTTTTCTATCATCGTGATCCCTACGAGGCGTTACAAGATTCCGATGGTTTGTTTGTGGTAACAGAATGGAAGGTATTTCGTAGCCCGGATATTGCCCAAATTGACCAGAATATGAAAAACAAAGTGATATTCGATGGGCGAAATATCTTTAATCCACAGAGTTTTAAGGATGCTGGGTTTGCATATTACGGGATTGGACGCTAAGTGAGTTAAATATGGGCACTTCACTAATTATCAATCGCTTCTTAGCCCACGAGGGGGTACCGAGGTCCCTCCTGGGAGAGGATATTAATAGGTCCATATGATTGACTTATCAACACTGACCCGGGCACGGGTTATGGTAGTCGGCGATGTTATGTTGGACCGGTACTGGTTTGGTCGGGTTGACCGAATATCGCCAGAGGCCCCGGTGCCCGTAGTAGCCGTAGGTGAAACCCAAGAGAGACCCGGGGGAGCAGCCAATGTAGCGAGTAATGTTACTGCATTGGGGTCAAGTTGTATTTTGATTTCGGTTGTAGGGGATGATGACTCTGGTGCCAAGCTAAGGAGTCTTTTGCATACACAGCAGGTCGATTGTCGTTTAAGCAAAGATCCAGAAACATCGACGACTGTTAAGCTCCGTATTATGTCTCATAATCAACAACTTATGCGGCTAGACTTTGAGTCAGCACCCAGTCACGAGATTTTGGAGCGCTGTTTAGAAGATTATAAGACAGCATTGTCTGATGTGGATATTGTGCTGTTCTCAGACTATGGCAAAGGTGGATTGGTTCATATGGAAAAGATGATCAGTCTGGCTCGGGATGCTGATTTAAAAGTAATCGTTGATCCAAAAGGCCGGGACTATGGGCGTTATCGTGGTGCCTCTATGGTGACGCCAAATCGAAGAGAGTTTGAAGACTTGGTGGGCACTTGTCATTCGAATGATGAATTGTCAGATCACGCATATCAGCTTATTCGAGATTGTGGCTTTGACAGTTTGTTGCTTACACGCAGTGAAGAAGGTGTTTCTCTGTACCGCAATGATGGTACTGAGCTACATTGTGCGGCCATGGCGCGGGAGGTCTACGATGTCACGGGTGCGGGGGATACGGTAATTGCAGTGCTTGCAGCTTCTCTGGCCGCTGGGATTAATGATAAAGATGCCTTAGCGCTGGCGAATACTGCGGCGGGTGTGGTAGTGGGTAAATTGGGTACGGCATCAGCAAGTCGGCAAGAGATTGAGCTGGCGCTTCAGGCGGCAGAAGAAGCATGATTGTCGTTACCGGTGCAGCAGGATTTATTGGTCGCAACACCATTGACCACTTGTACTCAAGTGGTAAAGAAAACATTGTTGCAGTGGATACTCGGGACAAGCTTGGGCTCTTGAGCACAGCTAAAGTTGGCTCTTCTTTAGCGCTGTTTGATCATATTGACTTCATAGAGCAACTTGAGGCAGGTGAATACAAGGGGGATATTGATCTTATTTATCACTTCGGTGCGATAACTGATACCCTGGTTCGCGATGAAAATATCATTCTGGATTATAACTACAATTATTCACAGCGATTATTGAAATACTGCTTAGCAAACCATGTACGTTTAGTCTACGCATCGTCAGCCTCGGTATATGGAAATCAAGTTAGGCTTAGTGAGAGAGAGGTAAATGGACAGGCACTAAACACATACGCCCATTATAAGAGCCAATTTGATATCCATGTAACTCGAGTTTTGTCTGAGGGTAAAAGTGCACAGATTGTGGGTTTGCGTTACTTTAATGTTTACGGCTCGGGTGAAGCCCATAAAGGGCGAATGGCCTCCATAGTGCATCAATTATTTCAGCAATACAGGGCTTCAGGGTCTGTGTTGCTTTTTGGCGCCTCACAGGGTTACGTAGCCGGTGAGCAACGACGTGATTTTGTTTATATTGAAGATGTTGCCGCGGTAAACGATTATTTCCATAATCATCAGGAGATTTCAGGTATCTACAATATTGGCACAGGCGTCTCATGCTCATTTAATGAGGTTGCTGCCGAGGTGGTCAACTATTGCCGGTCCAGATTGGGCCAATCCAGTCTCTCCATAGAGAAATTGGTAGCGGATGGGCTTATTCGTTACCGGCCATTTCCCAGAGAGCTGGAAGATCACTATCAGTATCACACCGAAGCGAATATTGAATCCTTACGAGAGTCTGGTTTTCCTCACGAGTTTTGTCGGCTAGAGGAGGGGGTAAGACAGTTGGGCCAGGTTCTCTGTAGTCCGGAAGAGGTTATACGTACGCCAGATGCCTCTATAAATTCGATGGTGGCGGTACAGGCCTAGTAGATTCACTATGAAGAATTGGTACCTTATCTATACCAAGCCCCAAGGTGAAGAACTTGCAAAGGTGAATCTGGAACGGCAAGGGTTCGAGACCTACTTGCCGTTGGTGGGCGTACGGCGAAGGCGCTTGGGACGAGGACGGGTCTCTATTGAGCCTCTATTTCCCCGCTATTTATTTATCCATCTGAATACGGAGACTGACAATTGGTTGCCCATACGGTCGACGATGGGTGTTAGCAAGCTCATCCGTTTTGGGATGCAACCTGCGATAGTCCCTGATCCGCTCATTGAGGCCTTGCGCGAGCGTGAGAATGCTCAGGGTGTTCAAGACATTAAAATAGGCCACTATAAACAGGGTGAGAAGGTCAGGGTGCTGGAAGGGCCCATGATGGGTTTTGAGGGGATATTTCTAGCCAAAACCAGCAGTGACCGGGTGATTGTGTTGTTAAATATTGTCGGCAAGAGTACCCGGGTTAAGCTGGATATCGACAAGCTTGAATCGACCGCCTGATTTCCCCACGGATAGACACCTGAATACGGTTACAGGCATAGGCCACACACCGCCATTCTGGCAGTTTTTGGCCGGAATCCAGTTTTTAAGATAACCAGGCCTTCGCCAGAGGGATGTTGCAACTATAGACCCTATCTCTAGGTTCTTGTTGACGAAATGGGGGCAACACCGTATAGTGTTCACCCTGTGAACGCCCCAGAAGATAGAGAAGCGCGACTGACCTTGGGTTTGCTCAGCGCTATAGATGGCCACAGTGATGTGAGCCAACGCCACTTGGCCCGAGATATGGGTGTCGCCCTGGGCTTGGCCAATTCTTACCTCAAACGTTGCGTTCGCAAGGGATATGTCAAGATGCGGGAGGCCCCGGCCAACCGTTTCCTCTACTATTTGACGCCCAAAGGATTTGCCGAGAAATCCCGTCTTACCACCCGTTATCTTACCAACTCACTCACCTTTTACCGTCAGGCCGCCGAGTCCTGTAGCCATGCCTTTGCGGTGTGTTGCGAAAAGGGCCACAGAAAGGTCCTTCTCTGCGGATACTCAGATCTTGCGGAAATTGCGCTGTTGCGGGCTATGGAGTTTGAGATTGAGATTATCGGAGTGTTTGATAGGTCAGTGGCCCATAAGCATTTTTATTCTCGACCCGTGTGGGCTTCCCTAAAGAGCGTTCCAAATTACGACATCGCTTTGCTTACCGACCTGAACTCAACAGTTGAGCACTATTATAAGTTAGTGGACACCTTGGGGGAAGATCGGGTTATGGTCCCCGGGGTGTTGGATATTATAAAACCGTTGCCGGTGCATATGGTTTCGGAATAGAGATCCATTTTTTTGTAAAGCGTTAAAGAGATTAATCATATATACGGCCTGATATTTGAGTTAGAAGGCCAGCGCCAATTGGGATCATATCGGCGTTTTTAATTTGTGCGGAACCTCAATCGGTACTGCATGGCGGTAGCGTGCCTGAAACTATAATTTTTTATCTAACAAACAACACTATTGACTAAATGGGTGCGCCTTACCCAACTATAGGTGTTATTGGGCTTGGCTATGTGGGCTTGCCTTTGGCTGTAGCGTTTGGCAATCGGTACTCCACTATTGGCTACGATTCAAATGCTAAGAAGGTATCCGATCTAAAAAAATATTGTGATTCAATCGGCGAGATATCCGAACAGGAACTTAAGTCTGCTATACACTTTACTGCAACTACGGACCCAGCCAAGTTAGGTCAGGCAGACTTTGTCATTATTGCAGTTCCAACGCCGGTAGATGAAGCACATCGTCCAGATTTCGATCCATTAGTCAGCGCCAGTAAAATCGCCGGTAAATATATGAAGCATGGTGCTATTGTTGTGTTTGAATCTACAGTTTACCCGGGCGCTACGGAAGAGGTGTGTCTTCCCGAACTCGAACTTTGCTCGGGTATGAAGTGGAAAAAGGATTTTAATATTGCCTATTCTCCGGAGCGTATTAATCCCGGTGACAAAGAGCATACCCTACGTACAATAATCAAATTGGTGGCGGCAGATACTTCTGAAACACTCGACGCTACTGCCAAGCTATATGAAGCCATAGTGGATGCGGGGGTGTATCGTGTATCAAACATTAAGGTTGCCGAAGCAGCGAAGGTTATCGAAAACACCCAAAGAGATATCAATATTGCGCTAATCAATGAGTTGGCCATTATCTTCAATCATATGGACATCGATACTGTAGAGGTGCTTAAGGCCGCAGGGTCAAAATGGAATTTTCTGCCCTTTAGGCCAGGCTTGGTCGGTGGGCACTGCATCGGCGTGGATCCCTACTATCTTACCCACAAGGCACAGATGCTGGGTTACCATCCTCAGGTTATACTGGCTGGACGACATATTAATGACAACATGGGGAAACATGTCGCAGAACAGACCATCAAGATGATGATCAAGTCCGGTTGCCAGATAAAAGGCAACAAAGTTATTGTGTTAGGTTTAACCTTTAAGGAAAATTGTCCAGACCTACGTAATTCACAGGTCATAAGTGTCATCCAGGAATTACAGGAGTACGGTGTTGATGTCGTGGTGCATGACGCTATGGCTGACTCAGATGAGACAAAAAAAGAGTACGGTATTCAGTTGACCGAGTGGGATAAATTACCCATTGCAGATGCCATTGTTGCCACTGTTGCACATCAACCCTATCTTGAGAAATCTGTAGGAGAACTAGTCAGAAAACTCAGCGCTGGTGCCTGTTTTATTGATGTCAAATCAGCGTTTAATCAAGAGGAATTAGAGGGCGAGGGAATTAATGTATGGCGACTATAGTATTCGTATCCTCTCAGGGGGGAGTGCCCGAAACAGGGCATAAAAGGGCTAGGGTGAGGGGATCAAGCGAGGCTAACAAGTTATGCGCGTAATGATTACAGGAGTGGCCGGATTTATCGGTTCGACGCTTGCACATCGGTTGCTGGACCGAGGTGACGAAGTCGTTGGTATCGATAACCTTAACGATTACTATGATGTTAATTTGAAAAAGGCCAGACTGAAAAAGTTGCAGGACAAGAATAGATTTAAATTCGAGCAACTTGATATTGTTGATCGGCCAGCCATGAAGAAGGTGTTTGAACAAAATAAATTCGATGCGGTCATGAATCTCGCTGCACAGGCAGGAGTGCGGTATTCAATTGAGAATCCTCATGCCTATGTGGATGCTAACCTAGTTGGATTTGTGAATATTCTGGAGGGTTGTAGGCACAGCAAGGTTGCTCATCTAGTGTTTGCCTCTTCAAGTTCAGTTTACGGTGCAAATACGAAATTACCATTTTCGGAGCACGATAATATTGACCATCCCGTATCACTTTATGCTGCGACAAAAAAATCGAACGAGTTGCTTTCTCATAGTTATTCCCATTTGTATGGTCTGGCCTGTACCGGGTTAAGGTTTTTCACGGTTTATGGCCCGTGGGGTCGACCTGATATGGCTCTGTTTAAATTCACAAAAGGGATTCTGGCGGGTGAACCGATTCCGGTTTACAACAAAGGCCAAATGATCCGTGACTTTACCTATATCGATGATATTGTAGAGGGCGTGGTACGGGTAATAGATAAACCAGCGCAACCCAATAAAAACTGGAATGGGAACAATCCCGACCCGGCAACCAGTTATGCACCCTATCGCGTTTTTAATATAGGCAACAACAATCCCGTAAAACTCATGCGCTATATCGAGGTGTTAGAGGAGAGCCTGGGCAAAAAGGCAATTCTCGATCTCCTGCCCATGCAGGATGGCGACGTACCCGCTACATCCGCCGACACCAATGATCTACACGGTGAAATAGGCTATAAGCCGGAAGTCACCGTTGAGGAAGGTGTGCCTCGGTTTGTCGATTGGTACAAAGAATATTATTAGCTAATGACCAGTAAACAAGTGACTAAGGACAAATATTTAATAGATCGATTACGTACCGCACTGCCGGATCTGGTGGCGGTCTACCGTTTCGGAACCTGGGGCACACCAAACGAACGACCGGATAGCGATATAGATCTTGCCATTTTGTCTGCCGTGCGTATTGATCCGGTACAGTGCTGGGATGTAGCACAGGAGCTCGCTGCCTTAGTGCATAGGGAGGTAGACCTTATCAACTTGCGAGAGGCTTCTACAGTCATGCGCAGCCAAGTCATCGCGTACGGACAGCGTTTGTACTGTGCCGATGAGGAAAAATGCGGTGAATTTGAGGATATGACCTTTGTTGCTTATGCCCGCCTTAACGAGGAACGCGGGGGAATACTGAAGGACGCGCACAAAAGAGGTTACATCTATGGCAGATGACATCTTGTTAAACAAGACAGCCATTATTGAGCGCTGTCTTGGGCGCATTGACCAGGAATACAAAGGCCACGAGCAGGAATTGGAGACGAATTTCACCCGCCAGGATGCGATTATCCTTAACCTGCTGCGAGTGTGCGAAGCCGCCATTGGTGCCGCTATGCATATTGTGCGCCTACGCCATCTTGGCGTACCACAAGAGAGCCGCGAAGCATTTACTATGCTTTGCGACGCAGGGATATTGAATGAGCAACTTGCAGGACATATGCGGGCGATGGTTGGGTTCAGGAATATTGCCATCCACAACTACCAGAAACTCAATCTTGAAATAGTACGGTCAATCCTGGACAAGCGGTTAGATGATTTCCGCCAGTTCGCATCATTTATCCTGCAGATGACCAGTGACGAATAACAAATGAATGACCAATGACTAAGAAAGCCCTAATTACCGGCATAACCGGTCAAGATGGTGCATATCTGGCTGAATTCTTGTTAGGAAAAGGCTATGAGGTGCATGGTATCAAGCGGCGCACGTCCCTGTTTAATACTGAGCGTATCGATCATTTGTACCAGGATCCACACGAAAAAGATCGCCGATTTATCCTGCACCACGGTGACATGACAGACTCCAGCAGTCTAGTCCGGATCATGCAACAGGTTCAACCTGACGAGGTTTACAACCTTGCTGCACAGAGCCATGTAGCGGTGTCGTTTGAGGAACCGGAGTACACCGCTAACTCTGATGCTCTCGGAACATTACGCCTGCTCGAATCGATACGTATACTCGGATTGGAAAAGAAAACACGGTTTTATCAGGCATCCACATCCGAGCTTTACGGCAAGGTGCAGGAAGTGCCACAGAACGAGTCAACGCCTTTCTATCCACGTTCACCTTATGCAGTAGCAAAATTGTACTCTTATTGGATTACGGTGAATTATCGGGAGGCATACAACATATTCGCATGCAATGGAATTCTATTTAATCACGAATCACCGATAAGAGGCGAAACGTTTGTAACGCGAAAAATTACCCGCGCATTATCCAGAATAATGTTGGGACTACAGGATTGCCTGCATCTTGGAAATCTGGACGCCAAACGTGACTGGGGCCATGCACGCGATTACGTTGAAATGCAGTGGCTTATGTTACAGCAGGAACTGCCGGATGATTATGTCATTGCAACTGGGCGGCAAAATTCGGTGCGGGACTTTGTCAACAATGCTGCAGCTGAGTTGGGACTCTCTCTTGGTTGGAAGGGGCAAGGGATCGATGAAATAGGTATTGTCGAATCACTGGATGAAAATCGACTCGCTGGTGATTTTTCACCTCCAGCATCGGGTTCCACGATAATTAGGGTTGATCCGCGTTATTTTCGGCCAACTGAAGTTGAGACCTTGTTCGGCGATCCTGCAAAAGCCAGAGAAAAACTAGGTTGGCAAGCTCAAGTTTCCTTTGAACAACTGGTCTCAGAGATGGTGCAGGCAGACCTTCAGGTTGCAAGGAAAGATCAATTGTGTCACCGGGAAGGTTTTAAGATTACCGCACGCTTTGAGTAAATTTAATAACTGCTTCTATATAGTCTAGATGGTCTAGTTTTTATGCTCAATTAACCACAACTACTGATTCACATAAACCATTATGGTCGAAATTTATCGAAAAATCCGAGACCTTCTTGATGCCCGTGAACGCCGCAACGCTGTCATACTGTTCGTTTTGATGTTGATTATGGGTTTGCTGGAAGTTGTTGGTGTTGCCTCGATTCTGCCGTTCATTGCTGTTCTCGCGGATCCTAATGTTGTCTATACAAACATCTATCTTAATACAGCTTATCAATATCTTGGGTTCAGTAATACTGATGATTTCTTACTTTTCCTTGGGAGTACGCTCTTTGTTTTAGTGGTCGGTGGTCTGGCGTTAAAGGCCTTAACTCAATGGGCTACGACGCGCTACGTGCAAATGCGTAATTACAGTCTAAGTAGCCGATTGCTACAGGGTTATCTAAACCGACCTTATAGTTTTTTCCTTAATCGTCACAGTGCTGATTTGGGTAAATCAGTACTCTCAGAGGTCGGAGCGGTGATCAGCAAGGCGCTGATGCCAGCCATGGAACTGGTGGCCAACACCATTGTTGCAGTTTTAATTATTAGTCTGGTTGTGGCCGTCAATCCGATGGTGGCGTTTGTTGCGTTTGTTGTTCTCGGTGGAGCATACGCCGCTATATATTTTTCTCTACGTAATTACATCAACCGAATCGGAACTGATCGAGTGATAGCCAATCAGCAACGCTTTCAAATTGCTCAAGAGGCCTTGGGTGGCATCAAGGATGTGAAGGTTTTAGGTCTCGAGAACGGCTACGTCAATAGTTTCCAAAGACCAGCTATTCGCATGGCCAGAATCAGCGCCAGGCAAAAATTCATCAGTGAAATGCCCCAATTTCTCATGCAAGCCGTAGTCTACGGAGGCATGCTAACCCTCCTGCTAAGTCTTCTTGTTGCCGGTGATGGCGGACTGAGTGCAGTGCTTCCCCTCATGGCTCTCTATGCTTTTGCTGGATCCCGGCTCAACCCCGCTCTGCAGACACTTTATAGGTCATTTACTGCTCTCCGTTACGGTAAACCCGCGCTGGACATCCTGCACAAGGATCTGGTAGCAACCGACTCGATAGGGGGAGCAATGGCTAGCACTACCATAAACGAAAAGTCCTGCGGGATTCTTCGACTGCAAACTGAATTACAGTTGGATAAAATCACCTATACTTACCCTCAGGCAGACCATCCTGCGCTGATCGACCTAAGTATTACTGTACCGGCGAAGACTACTGTTGGCTTGGTTGGTAGCACTGGTGCGGGAAAGACCACGGCTATCGACCTCATTTTGGGGCTATTGGTCCCCCAGCAAGGTGAGCTGAGGGTAGACGGCGTCCCTGTTGTAGGAGATG
This sequence comes from Gammaproteobacteria bacterium, assembly GCA_013152415.1. Lineage (GTDB taxonomy): Bacteria > Pseudomonadota > Gammaproteobacteria > HyVt-429 > HyVt-429 > HyVt-429. The sequence goes on from JAADGI010000011.1 coordinate 53,027, forward strand.
CTGTTCGCGCCTGGCAGCGGAATCTCGGATATGTGCCCCAGCATATTTTTCTTACGGACGATACGGTGGCCGCCAATATTGCCTTCGGTTTGTCAGAAAAGGAAGTGGATTGGGATGCTGTTGAGCGAGCCGCTTGTACCGCCGAGCTTCACGACTTTGTTATGCAAGGATTGCCTAAGGGTTACCAGACGATGGTTGGTGAACGAGGTGTGCGATTATCAGGTGGTCAGCGCCAGCGGATTGGGATAGCCCGCGCGCTCTATCATGATCCAGACGTGCTTGTCCTGGATGAGGCCACCAGCGCGCTGGATAATCTCACGGAGAAGGCGGTTATGGATGCGGTGCACAATTTGGGGCATCGAAAGACCATTTTTCTAATCGCCCATCGACTAAGTACAGTGAAGGACTGCGATGTGATTTTTCTACTGAAGTGTGGGAAGCTTAAGGCATCGGGTACATTCGCCGAATTGGTCGATCAGGATGAAAGTTTCCGATTAATGGCGGCAGGAATGAATAGTTAAAATAGTATGAGAGAAATATCGTAGCCGAATATATGCTTCTGTGGCGAACCATTGATTAACAAACTTACCATTAGCTAGGTAGATTGATATTTTATCAGGGGTGCTCTGATTAATCCGAATATTTTGTTGGGATTATCTAACAAACAGCAGGTTAACCAAGTTAATATGTTCGAGGTGTGTAAATGACAAGTATTAAGATAATTGGAGCGGGTTCAATCGGGAATCATTTGGCTCATGCGGCACGTGTAAAAGGTTGGGGTGTGCTGTTAACTGATATGGATCATGAAGCACTGCGTCGGACCAAAGAAGAAATCTACCCTCAGAGGTACAGCGAGTGGGATGCTGAAATTCAGTTGGCAAACAGCAAAGATACCGTTACAGAAACAGCAGATGTGGTTTTTATTGGCACGCCACCAGATAGTCACCTAGCATTAGCTCAAGAGGTGTTGGACAATGCGCCCCCTCGTGTCCTTATTATTGAGAAACCACTTTGTGGGCCGGATCTTGTTGGGTGCGCGGAGATCTGGGAAAAAGCAGAAGAAAGTGGGGTTTTTCTGGGTGTTGGTTATAATCATGCGCTGGGAGCCAACACACGAGCGATGGATGAACTTATTGCAGAAGAACCTCGAGGTATGCCTCAAACTCTGTCAGCAAAAACTCGCGAACATTGGGGTGGTATTTTTAAAGCGCATCCCTGGCTATCAGGCCCGGAAGATAGTTATCTGGGTTTCTCGTCACGAGGTGGCGGGGCCTGTGGTGAACATTCACATGCCATAAATATATGGCAACACTTTGCTCATACTCTAGGTGCGGGTAAAGTCCAGGAGGTAACTGCCGTCCTCGATATGCGCCGCGATGGTAACGCATACTATGATCAATTGGCAATTCTTGGTCTTCGTACGGAACAAGGCCTTGTTGGAGAGGTTATTCAAGATGTTGTAACTGCCCCCACAGAGAAAATGGCACGAATACAGTGGAGTAAGAGTTTTGCAGAGTGGCATGTAAACTACAAGTCGGGTGCAGATGCTGTGATCAGAGGGGAGGGTTCTGGAACGCCACAGATAGCTCTTTTTGAAAAGACCAGGGCTGACGATTTTATTTTAGAAATTGAACATCTGGAGCAAGTTCTCAAAGGAACGATCACCGACTCTCCAATTTCACTGCAGCGGGGTTTAGATACGATGATGGTGATCGCCGCTGCATTTCGTTCCGCAAAGGAAAAACGAAATATCAACATTAACTGGAGCGCAGGATATAGACTTGAAGCGCTGCAATAAGCATTTTCTATAGTGAGCCACTAACATGAAGCCTTCTGACTTGAACGATCTATTTATTTACGACTTGGCGAATAATCATCAGGGCGATATCCAGCACGCTACAAAGATAATCCAGGAGGTAGGTCGGGTTAACGCTGAAGCGGGTGTAAAGGGTGCATTAAAGTTCCAATTCCGGCAACTCGATACCTTTATTCATCCCGACTACCAGAATCGCATGGATATTAAGTTTATAAAGCGATTTAGCGAAACCCGCCTTCCAATGGAGGTATTCCACGATTTTGCTAAAACTGCACGTGAGGCAGGGTTATATGCTATGTGTACACCGTTTGATGAAGAATCGGTGGATGTTATTTGCGATATGGGGCTCGACATTATCAAGGTAGCCAGCTGCTCTGCGAATGATCGGCCTCTTTTAAAGAAAATTGCCTCGGTCAATATTCCGGTTATCGCGTCCACGGCGGGGTTACGTCTGGATGAGATTGACTGGCTGGTTAATTATTTGGAGAGCGAGCGCGTCAATTTCGCACTGATGCACTGTGTGGCACAATATCCGACACCGAACCATCTGTTACAGCTTAACCAAATTGATCTTCTTCGTGATCGATACCGGGGAATCCCCATTGGCTGGTCTACCCATGAAGATCAGGACAACATCGCAGCGATCCAGATTGCCTACGCCAAGGGCGCCCGGCTGTTTGAGCGTCATGTGGGTATTCCAAAGCCAGATGCTTCGCTAAACACCTATTCCTCTACTCCGGAACAGCTTGAACGCTGGTTAGGTGCATACCAGGCAGCAAAGGAAATGGTTGGTGCCCCAGGCCGTCCACCAGCATCTGCGGCTGAAACGTCTACCTTGCTTGAGCTTAAACGCGGTATCTATGTGAAGCGCAATGTCGCGAAAGGTGAAACCTTAAGTGATGCCGATATCTTCTTTGCAATGCCAGTTCAAGAGGGACAACTCACATCCGAGTTTTGGAGCGCGGGATTGATTGCGGATCGGAATTACTCAGCAAATGAAGCCCTGGCTAAAGAATTGGCTGAGCATGATGAAAGTGACGAAGAATGTGTTTATCAGATCATGCTACAGGTGCAAGGGCTCTTGAATATAGCGAATGTCCGCATTAACAGCGATGCTGAAATTGAGATTTCACATCACTATGGATTACGTCGTTTTCGGGAATTTGGCGCGGTAATCATTACTTGCATCAATAGATCCTATGCAAAGAAACTGGTTATTCAGCTACCAAGACAGAAGCATCCCTATCATTTTCATAAACGCAAGGAAGAAACCTTTCAATTACTGCATGGCGATATGGAAATAGTAAAGGATGGTTTTCCGACACAACTGGTTCCCGGCGATACATTTATTGTCGAACCTGATTCATGGCATAAGTTCCATACCCTGGAAGGCGCAATTGTTGAGGAAGTTTCCACCACTCATTACAACGATGACAGCTTTTATCAGGATCCAAAAATTTCTGAGCTAAGTCGCGATGATCGTAAGACTAAAGTGGATCAATGGCGGGAGTATTTTCGAGCTAAGCATGCGCTATGATGTTGTCTTTTTTGATTTTGATGGCACTCTCGTGGATTCCGTGTCTGCAAAAAGACAGGCATTTTTCGACCTGTTTCCCGATACCGAGGATCATACCAATGTGGTTCAAACGGTACTGGAGTCAGATCCTGATGGTTCCCGTTACATTGTGATTCCGCGAATGATCGAGGAAATGCGGCAGGCAGGTCTGGTGGTTCCAGAGGATGGCAATTTAGATAGACTGGCCCGGCAATATGCCCGTAATGCAATGGACGCGGTCTGCCTCGTGCCCGAGATGCCTGGCGCAAAGCGCTTGCTCGAAAGCCTTCATAGCAGGAGCGTGGCTCTGTATCTGTGTTCTAACACCCCGCATGAAGCAATCGTGCCACTGGTTAAAGCAAAACACTGGGACGGATATTTTCAGGATATTGTCGGGTATCCAACAACGAAGGATGATTTTGTTCGTCGAACCATCGAGCGTAACGGCGTGCCGGTTGAACGAGCTGCCTATATTGGAGACGGGATTTCAGATCGAAAGGCGGCTGCAAGTTCCGCAATAAAGTTTTACTACATAGAGAACAGGAGCGATCTCCAAAGAATTGGCTCCGAAATGGAGGATACAGTCAATTTATAACGGTAAACGAATTCTGGCTGTCGTACCGGCCCGTGGTGGTAGCAAAGGTGTACCTCTAAAGAACTTACGAAAGGTTTGTGGTCACTCGCTCGTAGCGTGGGTTGGTGAGGTAGTCCAGCAGATTGCCTGTCTTGATCGTGCGGTGGTCTCAACGGATCATGAGGGTATCGCAAGTGAAGCCGAAAAGTCGGGAATCGATGCACCATTCAGGCGCCCTGCGAAATTATCCGGAGACCGAATTGGTGATGTAGATGTTCTACAACATGCAGTGGCCGCCACGGAGGAACTAGATGGCATACAATATGACGTGGTCGTCATGTTGCAACCGACCTCGCCATCGAGGCGCCCGGAACATATTGAGGAAGCCATTAGGCGACTTTTGGATGGCAATTACGATGCAGTCTGGTCGGTATCAGAGACAGACCTTAAGGTGCATCCGCTTAAGCAATTGCTGATCGCCGAGAATGGCCAACTTCGCTACTATGATCCGAGAGGTGCAGAAATTGTTGCACGTCAACAACTGATACCCGTCTACCATCGTAATGGAATTGTATATGCGATAACAAGAGACTGCTTGCTCGCTACTGAGGTATTGCTACCTAAAAAATCTGCAGCTATAGTGGTTAATGGTCCCGTAATAAATATTGATACGGAGGAAGATATTGTGAAAGCAGAGAAATATATGAACGAATGTCATCGTTTTAATAAACAACAGCATTAGTTGTGAAAATTAATATAATTAGTTTTGAATAAAGCGGAATCTTGCAGCGTAGTACTACTTGGGGAATTGTAATTGCTCGGTTACTGTTGTCTGTATCTCATCATAGGTGAGATTGTGTGGTAAATAGCTTTTCTATAAGAAAGGTATGTGATAATGGAACCCTCTAAAATATTTATAAAAATGAAATCAGTGCTCGGTTGCAAAGGGTATGATTGCGCAACTGTTTATCGATATGGCAGGGCTGATATCGTTAAAGCAGATTACATGCATCGCATGTTGTCACTAGCTAAAAAGGGAGGTACGGTAGTTGAGTGTGGGGTTGGAGAAGGCAGAGGATTAGCAATATTGATTGCATTGTGCGTGGACCTAAATGCTATCAGAAAAAGATATTTACGCGTTTGATTCTTTCCAAGGATTTCCGGATGCGGGAGAAAAAGATAAGCAGGCAGGTTCGATTAAACCACGATATAAGCAGTACACGGTTGGATATGTAAAAAATTATTTAGAGAATTACGGTTTGTGCTCGCTGGAAATTGAACAAAAAGTAGAGTTCATTGAGGGTTGGTTCCCTGAAAGTTTTTCTCTTTATAATGGTGATCCTATATCATTTCTCCATTTGGATGTAGATCTCTATCAATCATATATCGATTCGCTAAATTATTTCTACGACCTTGTATTGCCTGGGGGAGTTATTGCTTTTGATGAATACAAAGATTCTGATGATTTGAGAAAATAGCCGGGTGCGTCTTTAGCTATAGATGAATTTTTTGGCGATAATGCCAAACATATTTAGAAAGACAATTTATCTGGTAAATACTATTATGTTAAACCAACTAATACGTAGTTACATTTAAGTATAGTTGAAATGATTTTTGAGCGAGTTTCGAATATAGAAACAGAAACGGATTTTGAGCAGTCCGAAAAAATGTGCGATTCTTCGTTAAAATTTACGGCATTTGATATATATAATAGGGAATTCCTGACATATTGTCTGATGTATAAAATGTTACGTAGACATTATAACGCACAAATTTAACAGGATACGACATCTACTGATACGAGATAAATATTGGAGTTTACAGACACAGGGTTCTGGCACATTGAATTTAATTACTATATTTTGTAATACCTGTGTCTATTCGAAAGTCAAAAATTGAAAAATGATTCAAAGTCAATTACGTAATATCCCATCAAAAATGATGAAGATTTTCTGCACAAAGTTAATTGATCTG
>JAADGI010000012.1:0-58936 GCA_013152415.1 Gammaproteobacteria bacterium
ATTCATGTCCTTAATGTCATCGATCACACTGTTTGTCCTGGTAATCAGAGTGTTACAGTGCATCAAGATTATGTTAACGGGACAGCAGTGAAGCTTGCCAAAACCATAGTTTTCACTCTGACCCTAAATATTTGATAATATTAACCGTAATGGGTACCTGTTACCCCTAGGCAAAAGACAAGACCTGCCCCTCTATTCCCCAATCTAACCCTATTCGTTAGAGACGGGAAAAAGTGGCAAGAAAATATAGCTTAAAGGATTGACTTGGGATCACAGTCGCTTGTTAGAGGCCGACACCTTTTTCCTCTACCCAGTTCTTTTGCAGGAGAACCGGAACATGATATTTCCTGTCAGGGAGATGAACTGATTTGTTCTCACAAACCAAAACTCCGAGATGTTCAAGGAAAGCTAGAAGTTCTTTAGCATCTTGGTCCTGCTCGTCATAGTCGATTAGTTTTCTCAACTCACGAAATTTGAACTCTGTTTTTCGCCCGATATTTGACAAAAGCGATGTAATTCTCTCCTTCCACTCCGGATGGGTCACTGCACTGCTTATATATGCCACCATATCTTTTTGCAGCATGCCGTAGGCCTCAAGAACATGTTGTCGTAGAAACAGAGGATACTCACCCTCTTCGTTCAACTCGATCTCTGGATATAGCCTATCAGCATAGTACGCATCGCTAACCTGAAGTAGCTTATCGAGATATATAAGGATAGCCCTTGGAGTAGCTCTACTATTCGCTAGACAAAAATGTGTCTGCGTATACTCAAAGAGATCTAGCCCGTTAATAGGGTTCCCGCTTGCATCGAAATGCTGGACTTCTCTAGGCATGAAGGTGGTTATTATCTGACGGCACATAAAGTCTCTTTCGGTTACATCTAGCGCCTCATGTTCGTCTATTCCAAACAACTTAAGTAATTTTCGAGGTAATAGACGAGTAACGAAAGGTCTTTTTCTTAAGTCACCCTCTTCAATTGATATTGAGAACTTGTCAATTCCGAGCAATTTGTGAATGTTATAAAGCAGCCGTTCAGCTAAAAAACGACGAATATCACGGTCTTCCCAAATAAGGTCTACTGCATTAGGTTTTATCTTTTCAGCACCGCCAAGTTTTTCGAAATCAACCTTGTGAAATACCTCATTCCTTAAGAAGGCTTTTATAAAAATATAGGTATGTCGAGAATAGTCTTTCACGCACGAAATTAAGCCCTGAATTACCATCCTCTGGGCGTCATATGCCTCTCTAGCCAAGAAGTCATCAAGGTTGTCAATCAATACGTAAATAACCGCATTATTCCTCCTCAGAATCGAGTTTACCTTTGACTGTATCTCCGCTAGATTCAAGAAGACTGTTCGAACATCAGTTTTTGGAGCTTGAACTATTTGATTTGGTTCCGACTTAATATAAAAATCCGGAACAGGGAAACCAGTATGAGATATATCAAGTTTGCAACCAATCGTTCTATTTGCTCTCGTGATAAGTTCCAATATCGATGGTTTTTTGTTCTCAAATGAGAAATATTCCTGCATAGGATTGATCACTGCCATGTCTTCATCATCGATGACAATTGATGATTCGACCAGGGTCACTATCATTCTATACAGGATGTATATTTCCCAGACAAATCGCATGCGGATATCTTCATCCACGACTGCTGATTCTAGGGCGGTGCTTAGATGTGACTTGACTCCAAGATAATCAATGTCTTGATCTATGGGAACAAGAATCTGATGAAGCTCTTTTGGGTTTTGGAAAGCAATCCTTTTTGTAATAAGTTGCTTAAATATTGCGCTCTTTCCAGCACCTTTTACCCCAAGAAGAAAATCTTTGTCTCCTCTCAAAAATCGACGTACAGGAGCGATATCGCAAAAGCATTCTTTAAGAAGCTCGTCTCTAATTGCTTCCTGATGTCCTATCACAAATTCTTCAAGAATACTGGTTGATAGTGTCTTAGGTAATCCCTTGATCATTCTTAAGCCTCTAACATTGTTATTGAACGCACTTTCCATATCTGGACATAACGTTCCAGATATAGCCAGTTCTTTCCAGATATGGACAGTTATTGCCATAACTGGATAGTTCAGTTCCCATTGACAATCCTCTTCTCTAGTCCCAATTCCATAATTTTCCGCATCGGCAGCCGCCAAAATTTCTTGTCCGGCAGCCACTGTCCACCGGAAGATTTTACACGCTGGCGCAGCCGGGTCTCCTGATAACCGATTTTGACGGTCAATAAACGGTTGGGATGGGGATTTGCCGAGGGACGTGGCGTTTCTAGCCAGGGCTTTTCGGCGGCGGTGATTTCAACGGTGGTCAAACGTAGCTGAGGGCTACGATCCAGCCTGTAACGAACACAGCCTAATCGCTCACCGAACTGTCTGGAAAAGTGTTTGGTGCCGTGGGCACCGGGGTCCAGTTTTTTTGCAACCTCCATGAGATGGCTCCCTGCCATGAGTGTCTATGATAACACCCTATTTTTGCCTGAGACCAGGGTAGCTTCGTGAAAATCCATGTGCATCTGCAGGGAGAGGGCACAAAACATCCTTTGCGTCTTCGCGTCTTTGCGGCAAAGAACTCTTATTTCTTACTTAACAACTTCAAAAACGCCTTCTCATCCAGTATCTTAACCCCTAACTGCTCAGCCTTGGTGGCCTTGGAGCCAGGGTCTTCACCCACCACCACATAACTGGTCTTGGCCGATACACTGCCGGTGACCTTGGCGCCCAGGGCCTGGAGCTTTGCCTTGGCCTCATCACGGGTCATTGTGCCGAGTGTGCCGGTCAATACAAAGGTCTTGCCCGACAGGGGTTGCGGTTTGTCCCTATCGACTACGACCTCTGGCCAACTCATGCCGTACTTGATGAGTTTCCGAATCACCTGGCGATTGTGACTCTCACGAAAAAAGGTATAGACATTTCCCGCCACTACGGGGCCTACGTCGGGGACTTCCTGTAAGGCCTCTTCCTTGGCCTGCATTAGGGTTTCCAGGTTGCCGAAATAATTGGCCAGACTCTGGGCAGTGGTTTCTCCCACGTCACGAATACCCAATGCATAAAGGAAACGCGCAAGGGTGGTCGTTTGACTCTTCTTTAAGGCATCGATTAAATTCTGTGCTGACTTTTCGCCCATGCGTTCCAGGCCAGCAATATCGTTTACCTTCAATCGATACAGGTCAGACAGGTCCGTTAACATTCCCTGTTCATCCAATTGGTCCACCAGTTTATCCCCCAGGCCTTCGATGTCCATGGCCCGACGTGAGGCAAAGTGTTTAATGGCCTCGCGCCGCTGGGCTGCGCAATACAGACCACCGGTACATCGGGCTGCGGATTCACCCTCCGGCCGTTCAACTTTAGAATCACACACCGGACAGCGCTCGGGCATTTTAAAACGCCGGGTGCGGTTGGGGCGCTTAGACATCACCACCGACACCACTTCGGGAATCACATCACCGGCCCGGCGCACGATGACCGTATCACCGATGCGCACATCTTTACGCTCCACTTCGTCCTGGTTGTGCAAGGTGGCGTTGGTCACCGTGACGCCACCCACAAACACCGGCTGCAGACGGGCCACTGGCGTGAGGGCACCGGTACGCCCCACTTGCACTTCGATGCCTTTTAATAGCGTCATTTCTTCCTGAGCAGGGAATTTGTGGGCCAGGGCCCAACGGGGGGCGCGGGATACCGCCCCCAAGGCGTCTTGTTGGTCGAGACGATTGACCTTGTACACCACGCCATCGATTTCGTAGGGCAATTTATCGCGACGGGCCATGATGTCGCGGTAGTAGGCAAGACAACCCTCGGCATCCCGGGCCACCCGGGTTTCGGGACTGGTACGCAAACCCCAGCCCCGCAATCGTTCCAACATGGCGCTATAGGTGTCGGGCAGATCGTTTCCCTCGACCACACCCACACCATAGATATAGATTTCCAGGGGACGGGTCGCCGTGATTCGGGGATCGAGCTGTCGCAAGCTACCGGCAGCGGCATTGCGGGGGTTGGCAAATTGTTTGCCCCCCTCTGTCAGCTGCGCTTGGTTGAGCCGGGCAAAACCGTCGTGGGATATAAACACTTCGCCGCGCACCTCTAACACCCGTGGCATGTCCTTCCCCAACAGGCGCAATGGAATGGAATCAATGGTGCGCACGTTTTGGGTCACGTCCTCACCACTGCGGCCATCACCGCGAGTCGCACCCCGTACCAGCACCCCATCCTCATACAACAGACTGACGGCGAGGCCATCGAGTTTGGTTTCACAGCTATAGTCAATGTGTTCGACGCCGAGACGTTCGCAGGCGCGACGGTGAAAATCTTTTACCCCACCCTCATCAAAGGCATTGGCCAAAGACAACATGGGGATTCCATGGACAACCTCGCCAAAGGCCTTGAGAGGTTCAGCCCCTACCCGCTGGGTGGGTGAGTCTGGGGTGACAAGGGCAGGATGCCTTTCTTCCAATAATTGCAGTTCATGGAATAGGCGGTCATATTCCGCGTCGGGCACCTCGGGGGCATCAAGGACGTAATAACAGTAATTGTGGTGGGCAAGTGCTTCGCGCAAGGCTACGATGCGTCTTGAGTCTTGGTCACGGCTCGCCATGGCTAAAACAGCCTAAGTGCTGCCTCCTCCCCTGGGACAACAGATTCTTTATCCATTTCCTTGGCGATACGATCCACTTGCTGACCGATACGCTCAAGGGTGGCATCATCCAGAACATGCCGGTCACGGTCCAACAACACACCGTCAAAATGATCACAGAATGTCTTAACGGTGCGGATCATATCGGCATAGACCTTGGGGGGATCAAAGGTCGTGGGGATATTGAGGAAAAACGTCAAGCCCTTGGTCTGAAAGCCTTCCAGGTTCTTAGGATCAAAGTCTCCGGGTTTATACATATTGGCGATGCTGTACAAATACTGCCCCCCCTGGGCCTGGGTATTGAGCTTGTGGTAGATGTTCATGCTGCCCAACTGCATACCACATTCCTTGGCGAGACGATCAATGTCCGGCCCATGAAAACGACCCTCACCACTTGAGACCATGTTGATAATGGCCAACACATCGTAGGTGCGGCAAAAATTGTCGAGATCACCGGCCCGTTCCAAAGCGGCCTCAAAAGACATGCTGAATTTGATCGGCCGCACCAGCATGTCGGCGATCTTCAATCCCATTTGGGCAAATTTGTTCAGCTCTGACTCGGTGACGGGGCCATCACGGTCCGCCAACTGGATGGCCAACTCTATATCAGTATAACGGCCACTTTCAGGTTCTTGTTCCAAATCACGCCACAGACCATTATCTTCATTGAGACCGTAGATACGACGGTGTTTGTCGAGAAGATATTCATTTTGTTTGTAGATGCCCAATACCGTGTCGCGGGGGACAACGGTATCACCCTGGACCCGAGCCACGAAGTCCACGACCTCATCGGCCCGTTGCTCACGTAATTGCTGTGGCAAACCGGAATCAAGATCCAGGGGCATGGTGGCGGCATGCTCAATTTCATCCAACCCAGGCACACGTGAACCATCGACCTTTGGCTCCCCTTCACTGTCTGCGACAGAAAGCGCTTGATCATCTTCATCAGGGAGTGTGGGTTCGTCCTCAATGGGATGGCGCACCACCAGGGTCGGTTCATGCCATTCCTGGGCCCGCTTGCGCAATTGCATACGCCGTAAATCGATACGGCGTAGACGAAGTTTGTCATAGGAAATCAGTGCAACAATGACGACAAAAATCAGACCAACAATCAACAGCGCGATGCGCAGGTTTGTCATTGGGCAGCCATTTCCACCGCCTGGGCCATATCCACCGCGACCAGACGGGATACACCGGGCTCTGCCATAGTCACCCCGATCAACAATTCGGCAGACTCCATGGTGATCTTATTGTGGGTGATGAAAATCATCTGCGAGCGTTGCGCCAGATTACGCACAGTCGCGCTATAGCGCTCTACATTGGCGTCGTCCAAAGGTGCATCCACCTCATCTAACAAGCAAAATGGTGCCGGATTGAGCTCAAAGAAGGCAAACATCAACGCCACTGCGGTTAGGGCCTTTTCGCCGCCGGATAACAGGTGAATCGTGGTGTTGCGTTTTCCCGGAGGCCTCGCCATAACAAGCACACCGGCTGTAAGCAGATCGTCATCGGTGAGCTCCATATAGGCATGACCCCCGCCAAACAATTTAGGAAAGAATGCCTGGAAATTGGTGTTGACCTGGTCAAAGGTTTCCTTAAAACGGGTACGGGTCTCACGGTCAATCTTGCGCATGGCGTCTTCCAGCATGCCCAGGGCCTGAGTCAGGTCTTCGTACTGTTTATCGAGATAATTTTTGCGCTCCGATTGCTCTTTAAATTCCTCAATGGCCACCAGGTTGACCGGTCCAATGCGGTTGATTTTCTTTTCCAAGCCCTCCAGTCGTGTCTGCCAGGCTTCTTCACTGGCACTGTCGTCGATTTCCTCGAGCAATTTTTTCGGCTCATATTCGTCGGCACGTATTTGCTCTTCCAGGGTCTCCCGTCGTACCACCAGCTCCTGACGAGCCATCCGTGCCTGCTCTAACAGTTCCCGGGTCTCTTGTATGCGATGTTCAAATTCTGTGCGTTGCTTTTCCTTGACCTGAAGATCGGCTTCCACATCCGCGACCCGCTTGCGCGCCAGGGTCAGTTTTTCTTCTGCCACCACCCGCTTTTTGAGCAGCTCTTCGAGTCGCTGCTTCAGTTCCAATTCTGGTTCATCGCCCTGGCTGACGATCTGCTCCAACTCCTGGCGGCGGCCACTCAGGGTGGCCACTTGGGCCTCAAGCCGAGTGATACTTTCCCGGGTGGATTGCAAGGATGTCTGCAACCCTTCTCGCAACAATTCCTCGCGGTGATGGGCGTCCCGGGCGTCGGCCTCTTGCTGACGGGCCTGTTCCAAATCAGCCACGATCTTTTCCTTTTCCAGCAACAGGCCCTGGCGGCGAGACTCAAAGTCACTCACTTCCAGACGAGCGGAGGCCAATAGCTCCTTGGAGGAATCCAACAGGCCCTGCTCACGATTTTCCTCATTTTCAAATTCTGTCAACTCGCGCTGTATTTGTTCGCTGCGTGCATGCATCTGCGACACTGCGGCCTCCTGGCCGCCGTATTCGCTATGCAAGGTCGCCCTTTGTTGGATCAACTCGCTTAGCTCACGACGCCCATTGTCCCGCTCTGCTTCCAAGGCCTCGAGAATCTCTTGTCCCTCTGTCTGGCGTTGGCGTAAGCCATCCAGTGCCGCCTTCAGTTCCACCCCCTGCTCACGCAAGGTCTCCAACTCCATCTCACGGGTCAGTATCCCCGCCTTGGCACTCTCCTGGTCATAGAGGCTCAGCCAATTCCTGCCGACCCAGACACCGCTGCGGGTAACAATGGATTCCCCGTCCTTGAGGCTGCCCCGTTGCGCCATGGCTGCATCCAGGTCCTGGGCCAGATACACCCCGCTGATCAAAGGGCGCAGATCCGCCCGATCACTATGCACCACATCAAGTAGAAGCCGGGCATCACCCGGGGTTCGATCAAGACCCTGACTCTGTTGCAATACACAAAGATTAGATCCGGCCAAACCTTCCAGATCAGAGACAAGATCATCCAGGGATGTCACACACAACGCCCCCAACACATCGGCAAGCACGCGCTCCACAGCCAACTCCCAACCGGGCTCCACGTCCAGGTGGGCTGCCAAGCGTGGGGCCTTTTGTAAATCGTGTTCTCGCAGCCATTCCTTTAGTCCGCTATCGTGCTGTTCCATGGCTGCGGCCTGCAGTTCCTCCAATGAGGAACAACGGGCATTGATCGTTTGCAGTTGGCCACTGAGCTCTTCGGTCTCGGCACCCAGTTCCTCACCACTGCGACGGGCTTCACGTATACGTTCTTCAAGCTGCTGGATTTGTATCTCTTGCTGCTGACAGGCCTGGCTGCTGTCGTCCATGCGTTTTTTCAGCGCATCCAGGCCACCGTCTTGTAATTTATTTTTGAGGTCCTCGACCTCATCCCTAAGACGCTGGTGACGTTCACGATTGCGGCCAATGCTGTGCTCCAATTGCTGGATACGCGCACTTTGCACTTCTTGTTCTTTTACCGGTTGTGAGGCCAAACGAGCGAAGGCCTCCCAAGCGGATTGCCATTCATCCTTACTCTGCTCAAATTTCACCAACGCGGTCTTGGCCGACTGCCAGGTCTTTTCACACTGACTCAGCCGGGGCCCGCACTGATCCAACCGCTGGGTGTAATCATCAAGACGGCTATGGTCGACTTCCAAGTGGTGGTTGGCCTCACCCAGGGCCTGTTCGGCCTGGTCCAGCTCCAACTTGCGCTGTTGCAGGGCCTCTCGGGCATGCTCAATGGATTGCTCCACGCTGGCCACTTGAGCCCCCAACTTATAAAACTCGGCTTGCAAAGCATTAAATTGATCGGTGGCCCCGGTACGCTGCTGACGCAAACCCTCCATGGCCGTTTCCAATGTCTGCTGCTCGGCCTTGCGGGATTCCAGCTCGGTATCGAGTTTGGATAGACTGGCATCTTCGGTAGTGACGCTGGAGCCCAGTTCCTGCCAGCGCAGACTGAGCAGCTCGGCATGAACCTGGCGCTCTTCTTGTCTGAGCACCTTGTAACGGGCCGCAGACTTGGATTGCCTCTGCAGGCGCTTGATCTGGGTGTCCAATTCACCGCGGATATCTTCCACCCGCTCCAGGTTTTCCCGGGTATGGCGTATGCGGTTGGAGGTATCACGGCGCCTTTCCTTGTAGCGTGAGATACCGGCGGCCTCTTCCACAAAGGTGCGCATGTCTTCGGGCTTACCCTCGATAATGCGCGTCACCATGCCCTGCTCGATGATGGAGTAGGTTCTCGGGCCCAGACCGGTGCCCAAAAAGACATCGGTAATATCCTTGCGCCGACACTTGGTCTTATTCAGAAAGTAGTCGGAAAGCCCATCCCGGGATACCTCCCGGCGAACCGAGATTTCGGCATAACGGGCGTAGGGTCCGGGGGCCTTGCCCTCGGTGTTGTCAAAAATCAGCTCAACCGAGGCCTTGCCCACGGGCTTACGTCCCGTGGAGCCGCTAAAGATCACGTCGGTCATACTGCTGCCACGCAGATTCTTGGCTGAAGTCTCGCCGAGCACCCAACGCACCGCATCGATGATGTTGGATTTGCCACACCCGTTGGGCCCCACCACGCCAATCAGGCTGGCCGGTAGGGTGATGACGGTTGGATCAACGAATGACTTGAAGCCGGCAAGCTTTATGGTCTTCAGACGCATTAAACAGTCGATTTTTAGATTAAAATGCCGGGTCCGAACGTTACCACAACCGGATTTAAAATGCCTAGTGAACCCAGTAAGACCCTGGAGACCTTCCCCAACCCGAAGTCTGGCCGTGATTACACTATTCGTATTCGCATGCCCGAGTTTAGCTGCCTGTGTCCCAAGACCGGGCAACCCGATTTTGCCACGCTCTTTCTTGAGTACGTCCCCGACAAGTTGTGTGTCGAACTCAAGTCCCTAAAACTCTACGTATGGGCCTACCGCGATGAGGGTGCCTTTCATGAAGCGGTCACAAACCAGATTCTGGATGATTTGGTGGAGGCCATGACACCTCGATATGCCCGTCTTAGGGCACGTTTTAATGTGCGTGGCGGTCTGTACACCACAGTGGTGGCAGAACACCGGCAATCGGAATGGACACCCCCCACACCCGTCGCCCTGCCCTGATGGACCGCTCCCAGGCGGGTGATCCCCCAACGGGTGATACCCTCCCAGGGCACTACCTGGGGATCGACCTCGGCACCTCTGGGTGCCGGGCGATCGTGATCAATGGTGAGGGACAGCTCTGCGCCAGTGCCGCCACCACTGTGCCGCCTTCGTCCAGACAAGGTCCACGGGTAGAACAGCGCCCCCAGGACTGGTGGCGAGGGTTGGTGGCCACGCTGACCCAACTTGGACACCAGCACCCCCTGGACCGGATCACCGCCCTGGCAGTAAACGGCACCTCGGGGTCGGTGCTGCTGTGCGATCCACAGGGTGAACCCCTTGGCCCGGCACTGATGTACAACGACCGCCGTGCTACCCAGGAGGCAGGGGACATCGCCGCCCATGCCCCGCAAGATTGTGGCGCCCAGGGCGTCAGCAGTGGATTGGCCAAGGCCTTGTGGTTGGTGAGACACACGGACCATGCCGGTAAATTCTGTATCCTGAACCAGGCAGACTGGGTCGCGGGTCGACTCTGCGGCCAATGGCCAATGAGCGACTACAACAACAGTCTCAAACTGGGTTTTGACCCCATCACTTTGTCTTGGCCCTCCTGGATAGAGGCCCTGGGCCTCTCCAGGCAGTGCTTGCCGACGGTGAAGGCCCCAGGAAGTTTTATGGGTAAGGTCAGCCCTGCCGCCGCCAGGGCAACCGGCCTGACGCCGGGTACCGCGATCATGGCAGGGACCACCGATAGCGTGGCCGCCTTCCTCGCCACCGGCGCCCACACCCCTGGGCACGGTGTTACTGCCCTGGGCACCACCCTGGCCCTCAAGCTGCTGTCCACCGAGCCCCTGTTCGCCCCCCGCTACGGGATATACAGTCACCGGCTGGGAGACCAATGGCTGGTGGGTGGGGCCTCCAACAGCGGTGGGGCAGCCCTCGATCAATATTTCAACATCGAAGAAATTGAGTCCCTCAGCCCTGAGCTACACCCCGATGAGGACACCGGCTTGAGTTATTACCCCCTGCCCGGCAGCGGCGAACGCTTTCCAGTAAACGACCCGCACCTGGCACCGTATATGGACCCCCCCGCCCCGGACCGGAAGATTTTCTTGCAGGCCATACTCGAAGGTATTGCCCGAATTGAGGCGCGGGGTTATGCCCTCATGCACACCCTCGGTGCTCCCCAGCTTGGGGGAATTTACAGCACCGGTGGCGGTAGCCACAATCCGGCCTGGACGCAGATACGTCAACGCATGCTAAAGGTGCCTATGCTGACACCTTTGTCCACCGAAGCCGCCTATGGCACAGCAAGGCTGGCTGCGGGGGTCATATCAAAGCCCCAGGCAAACCGGGATTTATCATGATGGCGCTGAGACATGCACAAAGAAAGCCTGTTAGTATTTGATGCTATGGATCTTCTGTTCATTAGATTTATTGAAGGGCATTTCTATTAATTAATAACCCCTTCTCCCTCCAGGAGAAGGTTGGGATGAGGGGATATTAAAAATCAATAACTTATCCTTAATTTATTCCCTCACCCTCGCCCTCTCCCGGAGGGAGAGGGGATTAATAGAAGTACCCTGAAATAAAAATTGGGCAGAACAATTAACCAAAACCACAAAAGCACACCCTACAAGGATCAACCATGACAAACCCCGTCTCCGGTCCCGGTTATTTAATTCGTGGCTTTAAGCTTATCAACCAACCTGGCATACGGGCCTTCGCCATTTTACCCATACTGCTTGCAAGCCTCGTCTTTGCCTTGCTGGTGTGGTTGGGCTTCGGCTATTTCGGTGACTTGCTCGAATGGATACTACCCTCCGGTGACAGTTGGTGGGTCACTTTGATACGTGGCGTATTGTGGCCGTTATTTTTTATTGCCGTGGTACTGCTTTTATATTTCAGCTTTACGGTACTGGCCAATCTTATCGCCGCACCCTTTAATGGTCTGCTGGCAGAAAAAGTAGAGGCCTTGCTGACCGGCCAGGCACCACAACAACCCACAGGGGTGAAAGCTCTGATTGCAGACATTCTACCGTCGATGATCAATGAGCTACGCAAGCTCGGCTACTATCTGATCTGGGCGCTGCCGCTACTGATCTTGTTTCTCATTCCCATGGTGAACCTGATCGCGCCCCTGTTGTGGGCCTTGTTTGTTGCCTGGATGCACGCCTTTGAGTACGCGGAATACCCTATGGAGAATCACCACATCCGCTTCAAGCAGGTCCGCCAGACCCTCAAGAGCAAACGCCTCTTAGGCTTGAGCTTTGGCGCCAGCGTGATGGTGGCCATGTTGATCCCCGTGGTGAATTTACTGGTGATGCCAGCAGCCGTAGCAGGGGCCACTGCCATGTGGGTGGAACAATACAAACAAAAGCAATAACGGGCTTGGATGATTTCTTAACTCCTTGGCCTTGGTAGGTCATTCTTAACAATACTGAGTAAATACTCCGCAAAAAAGTGGGCACTGATCAAGTACTGTTTCAGCTCGCGGCAATACTGCTGACGGCACGACTGTTCTCGGAAATTGCCACGCGTTTCAACGCACCGGCCATTATTGGTGAGATGACTGCCGGCATTGTGCTTGGCCCCACCTTGCTGGGCTGGATAGCACCCAATGACGTGCTCAAGTTACTCGCGGAAATCGGGGTCATTTTATTATTATTTGAGGTCGGCCTGGAAACGGACACGCGGCGACTCATCAAGTCTGGCTCACGTTCGGTGGTTGTGGCGATCCTGGGCTTCGTTGCGCCATTATTGTTTGGCTTTGTTTTAAGCCACCACATATTCAACCTGTCGATCCTGGTGTCGTTGTTTATCGGCGGTACACTCACTGCGACGAGCATAGGTGTCACCGTCAGAATCCTCTCGGATCTAAACCGCCACCAAAGCAAAGTAGGTCAAATCGTCCTCGGCGCAGCTGTGATTGACGATATTCTGGGTGTGTTCCTACTGGCAATCTTGTACGAATTTGCGGTCAGTGGGGCGGTCACGATCGGCAATGCTGGAAAGATTGTATTTCTGGTCATTGCCTTTTTATTACTCGCTCCCATAGCGGCAAAACTACTGTCGCCACTGATCAAGCGCCTTCACAAAAAAGGCAGCGCCCCAGGTGGGATTGCAATTGTATTATTGTCTCTGGTTTTAGTCCTGGCCGCGTTAGCACACCTTATCGGTGCACCTGAATTACTCGGTGGGTTCGCCGCCGGGATTGCGCTGTCGCGGCGATTCTTTCTACCCTTCGGGGCAGCCATCAAGGCCGATCCTGAGTTCACCGATCAGATTCAAACGGAAATAAAGCCGATCGTTCAAATCTTTTCCCCAATCTTTTTTGTCATGGTGGGGCTGTCTCTTGACCTTAGCGCCATAGATTGGGGCTCTAGCTTTATATGGGCCTTTTCCCTGTCCCTGGTCTTTTTCGCTATCCTTGGAAAACTGATTGCCCCATTTTTTATTCCTGAGCCCATGGCAGCCCGCATCGCCATTGGTATGGCCATGGTGCCACGGGGGGAAGTGGGCCTGATCTTCGCCGAGCTCGGTCGCAGCGCCGGGATCTTCACAAATGAGGTCTATGCCGCACTGGTCATCACCATTGCCTACACCACTTTACTCTCACCGTTTTGGATCAAATCATTTTATCGTGTCCACGGGCATCGGCTGAAGGAATATTAACTTCTGCCGCTATCAATCTCCGTCCCAATATTGATTCTCTGCGCGTCGATCTTTGCCGGTGCGGCGGTCTTCTTCAAATCGTATCGCCAAGCGGCGATCAGAATTGACACGCCGGTTAAATTTGCGCTGGTCATTAACGACACCGATACCTTTTATGAATACCCTGCCCTTGGCCTTAAACCCACTAATATATGATTTGATATCCGTGTCACAATGGATACATTTGTTGACCTCTTCTTCGATGACATGGCTACAAAATGGACAACGGATAATTATGATCTGTGACGATACTCGATTCGAGTCCAAACCATCCTGAGGTTCGATAGAACACTGAGCTCCGGCCTTGAGGATAGCGGCCTGGTAACGCTCGGCGGTTACCCGATCGACGTTTTTTTTCAGAATAACCGGCCTGTCTACAAAAAGGTGGGTGCTTATCGCCATATCCAGACGAAACAATACGGCAAAATTTTGGATTACATTTTGAAGATTGGCTCTTGCGATGCCCGTGCTGTCGAAAACGATCTGATATTTTTGTTGCTCCATGCCCCGACCTCCATGTTGGGTTGGCGGTTCCCTTGCCATCCAGATAGATCCATCTTTGAATTTAACTTGTGCCGACTGAAGTTACAACTACGCCACCATAATCACTTATCCCTACTCTGGTGTGATCACGATAACCTGAATAACAGCATCTGTTACTCCTGGCTCCGTACAGCAATGCAGCCATTGTATACTAACAAGCCATGGTTTTTCAGCATGACGGCCTACCCATAATTCAGGAATTTCTCTATGCGCCCCAGCCCTTCTTTTAGCTCGTCTATTGAGGTGGTATAAGAAAACCGCACATGCTGGCTGGCGCGATGGTCACCAAAATCCAACCCCGGGGTGATGGCCACCCCGGCCTGCTCTAGCAGCGCAGTGGCCAACCCAAAGCTGTCATCCGTCAGGTCACTGCAATCCGCGTAAAGATAAAAGGCCCCCTGCGGAATAACAGGAATTTTAAACCCCAGCTCGATCAAGGCCGACAACAAATAGTCCCGTCGCTGGTGAAATACTCCAACCCGGTCTTGCAACTCGGCCTCCACCCCCGGACCGAATGTGGCCAAGGCCGCATACTGGGCCGGGGTGCTGGTGGCCAAGAAAATGTTTTGCGCCAACTTGTCGATGGCAGCCACATAATCCGGGGGTGATACCAACCAACCCACCCGCCAGCCGGTCATGCCGTAGTATTTTGAAAAACTGTTGATTACAAAAATGTCCTTAGAGTAGGTCAACGCACTGGTGAGTTCCGTGTCGTAGACAATACCGTGATAGATCTCATCGACAATGAGGACACCCCCCAACTCGGCAACGGTGGCAATAATCTTCTTTAACTCTCCATTGGCAATCACTGTACCGGTGGGATTAGAGGGGGATGCCACCATTATTGCCGTCGTTTTTGGCGTCCAGTGCTGGCGTATCAGCTCGGCATTGAGTTGGTAAGCTGTAGCGGGGCCCACGGGCACCGCCTTGGCCTGACCTTCAAACAAACGCACGAAGTGACGGTTACAGGGATAACCGGGATCGGCCATGAGCACTTCATCACCAGGATTGAGCAGCACGGCCATAATCAACTGCAACGCCCCCGAAGCCCCCGGCGTCACCACCACGTGATCAGGGTGTGGACGTGCCGCAAGTGGGTAGCTGGAGGCGATGGCCCGACGTAGCTCGGCCAGGCCCAGAGCCGGGGTATAGTGAGTCTTACCCGCCTCCAGGGCGGCAATGCCCGCCCGCACAACCTCCTTGGGGCTTGGATAGTCCGGCTCCCCGATCTCCATATGGACGATACGACGCCCTTCGGCCTCCAGGACCCGGGCCCGCTGCAACAGAGCCATGACATGGAACGGCTGAATATCCGCCATACGGGCAGCCGGGGGTCTCATTACACTCAATTCGCTTTTAGCTCATCAGTCGGGATCTATTTGATCATTAACGATCTTTGCATGCGGGTCGTCTGCTTGTTTCATAAAAATCCTCCCGAACTAGGGTCAGTCTGATATTGCTTGTGTCCGTGTATCAATGACATTGTATCGATGGGGAGGGTCAATAGGCGGGCCGGTCCCGTATCATTGCCCTAAGCTACTGAAAAACAGCGATGACAACAGCCTTTCCACGGGCACCGCATCATCCGTCAGGATCGGCAATTCCTCCACGGGGGTCCCTTTGTTCAACATCGGTTCCGTGATCCGGTACCAGGTCCGCTGCAGGCCGCGCTGGGCGGCCAATAGCTCGGGGGGCCGATGGGTGGCGTCCCCGGCGGACAATACAAAGGTCGCACGCTGTATCTGCACTGGCAGAGGGACCTCTAACCACACATGCACCTGCTCAAAAACACTGCTCAATGTCTTAAACAGGCTTTTCACCAACCTTGGGTCCGGAAACACATCCACCACATTCAGGGTATAGAGACCCCTCGGCTTCAGCCGGGACTTCACCAACTGGGCGTATTCCTGGGTAACCAGATGATAGGGGATGGAAATATCATGAAACACATCACCTACAATCACATCAAAGCGCTCCCTCTGGAGTGCATTCAATATAACGCGCGTATCCCGATGAAAGACGCGCATCCCCGAGGTGTTCAGATAGAGATTGTCTTCCGCGACCCTGGTGACCAACGGATCCAGTTCCACAACCGTGATATGGGCCTCCGGATATAATTCCTGTACCGCACGGGGCTGGGTGTAGGAGCCACCTCCAGCAAAAAAGAAGGCTAGATTGCTGGTGTGTTTGGCCTCAAAGTGTCCGAGTATCAGCTCATCCATCAGGTGCATATAGGGAGGGATTAACATGCCCGGCTCTGTTTGGTGACTAACACCGTGCAGGAGATGGTCAAGTATAAGGGCGCGGGCCTGGCCAAATGGCGCCATACCCGATTCGTCAACCACCCGTATACAGAAATAGTTGCTTTCCCGATCACAGGGCGTGGCAAAACCCTGGCGCGTGTAGATGGCCGCAACAACGGCCGTAGTAACGATCATAATTAGAGCGGCCACGATGCGCCGGGCCTGCCACAGAAAGGGAAGAGCGAGCACAAACAATACCACCGCAGTACCGGTAACGACATTGCGGGTACCGAAATACTGAATCAACCAGTAACCTGTTACGAATGTCCCGGCGATGCTACCGAGGGCCGCCAAGGCATGCATCAATCCGACAATATGTCCGGTACGGCTGTCGATTCGCAGGGCCAGGGTTGTGAGCAGCGGCGTCACTACACCAAGCAATGCCGCTGGAACGAAAAACAGGGCCAGCACAAAAAAGAAACTTGCGCTCAGCAGGCCCATACCGCTGCCCTGAATCAAGGGTGCAATCACGGTCAGGATGAGAAGAATCCCAAGGCTGGCAATCCCGCCAACCGCCAAGGCCAGCCCGGCGGACTGTTCATTGCCGCTACGATCTGCCCACACCCCACCCAACCAGTTCCCGAGGGACAAACCGGCGAGAATCACACCGATGATGGATGTCCAGGTATACAAGGAAACGCCTATATAGGGGGCAAGCAGACGGCCCGCACTGATCTCCAATACCATCAGGCACGCCGAACTGATGAAGATGGTGGTCGCATAGAGCGCTACCCGCAGCCCCCGGTCACCCTGCTCCAACCTCACGCCTTCAGACATATCCCCTCAATCGGGTGTTCGACACCCAGTTTTACAGTTTTATGGGACCCGCAGCCCAAGCCGAAGTCCGCCGGATAATGACTCCCCAACCGGCCGACGAACATCCGGAGTGGCTGAATTTGCGTCGTTCAAAGCAACGATGCTAGTGTATGAATCTGGATGCGCCATCCTCTAGAATGTATTTTCCAGCAAGGTATTGAGGTGACCCCTTCCCTGGAATATACCTTATTCGGAGGGGCCTGCAAAAAACCTTATTACTTAAGTCAAGGTGACAAATCGCCGCTACAATCGGCAAGTGAGCAACATCATGGCAACCTCTCAGGTAACCGCTGAACAGATTTTGGATACGGCCCTGCAACTGGCTGAAGGGCAAAGCTGGGCAGCCCTGCGGCTGCATGACATTGCCGGGAAATTGGACATCACCCTCGACCAAATCCACAGCCTCTATTCTCAGAAGGACGATATTGCAGAAGCACTGCTCGATCGTGCCGACCGGACGATGTTGGCAGCAGCAAATACGGCAGATTTCCTGGAACAACCGTTGAAAGAACGGCTGCAGTATTTAATTATGGCCTGGTTGGGTGCGCTGGCTCCCCACCGCCATATCACCGGCGAAATACTACAGTACAAAATGCTGTTGCTTCATGTTCACCTGCAACTGCACGGACTGACCCGCATCAGTCGAACCATGCAGTGGCTGTGCGAAGCGGCGGTACTCGAATCCCTCGATCGCAGCACACAACGGGAATTGGAAGAGATCGGTATTACCGCTATCTATCTCCGCACCTTCCAGTACTGGTTATCTGATGACTCGGCCGACAGTGAAAATACGCAACAGCTGCTAAGCCGCTTGCTAAATCGGGCGGAAAAACTGGGCGAGCTGATATTTGGCCCACACGATAATATAACCGGCGGTCATAACACCGCTTCCGAGCTCTCAAAAACGCATCGCCACGCAAATACCGGCGATGAAGCGACATCGCATTAAGACACTATCGGGAAACAAGAAAAACGATATGCGCCCGGCCCACAGGGACAAGCTCATTGCGCACCGTGGAGCCTCTTGAGTAACTCCAAGTCTACGTAAGTGGCCCCATTGCTCACTGTGCCGGTATAGGTCATTTGGCAGGGCATGTCCGGCTCACCGAGATGATCAACTACCAAGGCCGCACCACTGAAGTCATGGTCTTGGGTGTAGGCGTTATAGCTAATGAGGGTCTGTACACCTGCCGCCAACGAGGACTGTAATCCATTAAAAGAGTCCTCCAGGGCCAGGCAACGATCTGGGTGCAGACCCATCTTTTCCATCACATAGCTGTAAATATCCGCTGCTGGCTTTTTATTCGGTACTACGTCACCGGCACCGATGACCTCAAACCAGTCCTCAACACCATCAAAAGAGGTGTTCAGCAGGGCCTGGACATTCTCCGGGGTAGTGGTCGTGGCGATGGCCAACCGTAGTCCTGCCTGCCGGGCCTCAAATAACAGCCGCTTCACCCCCGGTCGGGCGGCAATACCGCCACGATGTACCAACTGGGTAAAGTGGCGGGTTTTAATATCATGCAAATCGGCGATATAGCCCTTCAGGTCTGGTGGCCGCTGGAAATTGGGGCACTGGGTCTCTATATAGTGCAGTATGCGCTCCTTGCCACCGGTGATGGCGAGTAACTCTCCATAGAGGGACACGGTCCAATCCCAGTCCAGGCCGGCCTCGGCAAAGGCTGCATTGTAGGCGATACGATGGCCATCACGCTCAGTATCGGCCAGGGTACCGTCAACGTCAAAAAGTAGTGCTTCTAAGGGCATAAGGCCTCACTATTGTGAATACGGGGCCTGGGTCCAATTTACCCAATCCCCGTGTTAAACTAGGGAATATACTTAATGTTGCACGCCTATATCCTTTCTGGTATAGATGCGCGGCTATTTTCAAGGCTAATTATCTCAGGAGTTCGTATATGCCGGCCAGCGCTAAAAAGGCCCCTGCCAAAACCTTGTTCGGAGGCATCAAACCTTACAAGGAGAGAAAGGGCGAAAAGTACATGAACAAGAAACAGCTCGAGCATTTTCAGGCCATACTCCACGCTTGGCGTAAGGACCTGATGGATGAGGTATCACGTACCGTGCATGCGATGCAAGACGAGACTGCCAATCATCCGGATCCCAACGATCGCGCCAGCCAGGAGACCGATATGTCCTTGGAACTGCGCAGCCGGGACCGGGAACGCAAGCTACTCAAAAAGATCAGCGAAATGCTCGAGCAGATTGAGTCGAATGATTACGGCTACTGCGAAAAATGCGGGGTTGAAATCGGGGTCCAGAGGCTGGAGGCACGCCCCACCGCGACCCAGTGCATCGACTGCAAGACCCTGGATGAGATTCGTGAGCGGCAATTGGCCTGATCTTGTCGCACACTGTTTTTCTCTGTCAAAGACGAACATGTGTGACTAAAACCGCATCTACAGCAGTGCTTCCCTACAAGCAAATAGCGGCTCATTCCGGCATGTACCAAGCCGCTGGACCCTGTGGCCTGAACCCTTGTACTCACTGCTGATCCACAACGCCCGCATCGCCCAACCCGACGGCAGTATCGTCGAGGGAGACGTCGCCTGTGGGCAGGGGCGCATCCAACACATCGCCCCCCAAATTGATGCCTCGGCCCAAGAAACCCTGGACGCCCAGGGACGGTTATTATTACCCGGGATCATCGACCCCCAGGTCCACTTTAGAGAGCCCGGCAACGAGCACAAGGAAGACCTGGGTTCAGGTTCCAGGGCAGCAGTTGCCGGGGGTGTGACCAGCTTTCTGGAAATGCCCAACACCGCCCCAGCGACCATCGATCAGGCCGCTCTGGACGACAAATTAGGCCGTGCTGCAAAAAAGTCAGTGGCCAATTACGGATTCTTTATCGGTGCCACACCGGATAACCTGGAGGCCTTAAATTCGGTCAACCCCGTATGCGGCATCAAGATATTCATGGGTTCCAGTACCGGGAGTTTATTGGTCAATCGGCGGGATGATTTGGAGCACATCTTTGCCAACGGTGACCGCCTGATTGCTGTACACGCAGAAGATGAGGCCCGGATCAATACTCGCTTGAAGCAATTTGCGGGTCGAACCGACACCGCAGCACACTCAGAGATCCGTGACAATCAATGTGCGGTGCTCGCCACCGAGCTGGCCCTTGAACTTTCGATTCAGTACCAGCGGCGCCTGCATATCTTGCATTTATCCACCCACGAAGAAGTGGACATCTTGCGTCGCAGCAAACCCGAATGGGTTACTGCGGAGACCATCCCTAACCATTTGTTTCTGAATGTGGCTGACTATGAACGGCTGGGCTCACTGGTGCAGATGAATCCACCGATCCGGCAACCACAAGACAATAAGGCCCTGTGGCAAGGTCTGCGAGACGGTGTGATCGATTTTATCGCCACCGACCATGCCCCCCATACCCTGGAAGAAAAACAACGGCCCTACCCAAAATCACCCTCAGGGATGCCCGGGGTGCAAACCTCTCTAGCCCTTATCCTGACCCGCTATGCCGCAGGTGACTGTAACCTGGTCGAAGTCCTGCAGTGGATGAGTGCCGGACCCGCACAGGCCTATGGGTTGATAGGCAAGGGCCAAATTGCTGAAGGCTGGGATGCCGATCTCACCCTGGTGGATATGGACACTACCCGCCCGGTCAAGACCGAGGAGATGTTCAGTAAGGCAGGCTGGACTCCCTATGCCGGACGTGAACTCACCGGTTGGCCCATTTACACTGTGGTCGGAGGACATGTCGTCTTTGAACGGGGTGTTATCCGTGACGGTATCTACGGTCAGGCCCTGCGCTATTCACCCACCGGGGATATCCAACCCAGCTAGAACGTAGACCTGTCGTATACCCTTGTGGCATATCCCGTGCGCTCATGGGGCTCCTGTCTGCGCTGACGCAGTCGACCTAAGCTTTCTAAAAGCCTGTAGATTTCGGTGGGTTAACCGATATAGATCAGTGACGGTATAACCAAGAAGGGGCATTATCATAGCCCCTGAAAACGTTATGATCAGATGACAGATAACCCCAAGCTGAACAAGGTTTTAATCGTTGAGGACAGCGAAAGCGTCGCTTATGCATTAGCCCACAATGTGGAACGAGTCTTACACCTTGAACCTATTGTTGCCGACACCTTTGCAACCGCACGAACCGCCCTTACAAAGGTGTGGAGTGAGACCTTGGTGGCTATCCTCGATCTCAGCCTGCCGGACGCCCCCAATGGTGAAGTGGTTGATTTTGTACTGGAGACAAATATTCCAGTGGTTGTGCTCACCGGCACACTGAACGAGTCAATGCGCGATCAATTGCTGGCGAAAAATATCGTCGACTACGTGATCAAACAAAGCCCCAGCGAGGTTAACTACGTCATCCAGCTCATCCATCGCATGCAGCTTAACCCCAAAATCAAGATTTTGGTGGTGGATGACTCAAAAACCATACGCGCCTCCGTCAGGACTATGCTCGAAACTCACCGTTACCAAGTATTTGAGGCCGGAGATGGTGAAGAGGCGCTTACTGTGCTGGAAGAGAATTCAGGTATCGTATTGGTGCTGACGGATTATAATATGCCCAATATGGATGGTATCCAGCTTATCTCCAAGATCCGCGAAAAATATACGCGCAGTGAACTCTCGATTATCGGACTGTCTTCGGCCAATTCGCACTCCATATCGATTAACTTTCTAAAAATGGGTGCCAATGATTTTCTCAACCGCCCCTACCCAAGAGAAGAGTTCTATCTTCGCATCACCCAGAATATTGAATACATTGAATATGTCCGCAAAGTTGAAGACCAGGCAAATAAAGACTCGCTCACCGAGCTCTACAACCGAAAATATCTGTTTGAAATGGGTGGAAAATTATTTAGCAATGCCCGGCGAGGAAGTCTCAAACTCACCACTATCATGGTTGACATAGATTTCTTTAAACACGTCAACGATACCTATGGACATCTGGCCGGAGATATTGCCATAAAACACATAGCGACCATTCTGAAACGCTCTTTCCGTTCTGGTGATGTAGTGGCACGTTATGGTGGTGAGGAATTTTGTATGATTTGCGTCAACCTGGACGAACAGGATGCCGTAATATTATGCGAACGCATCCGTGAAGAGGTGGATGCCTCATCATTTAACTATGGCGGTAACCCTATTTCCGTCACGGTAAGTATTGGGCTGTCGACAAAAAGATTTAATAAATTTAGTGATATGCTTGCTTCCGCCGATCAGGCCCTATACAGGGCGAAACGTAGTGGCCGAAATCAAGTCAAGGCTGCTTAGAGCCCCTAAGCGAGAATCACCCGCATCACCATCGCGAACATAAAGGCACGAATCCCAGGTGCCGTGACCAGCTCAGAACTCCCCTAAAGACTATTTAGTCTTAAACTCGAGCCTAAACGGCACTGCCGGATTTCCACTTTTGTCTTTGAATTTTTTAAGATTCTGGGTGTTAATCCAAACGACATAAGATTTATCTGACTCGAGATGTACCGGTAATATATTCTTGGTATTGTTATCCGTGTAGTGAATTTGACCGTTTATTGTCGGGAATGTTCTTTTGTTCATATAGGCCCAAGACCAACTTTGGTCCATCATCTCTTCGTTGAATGTTACACTAATCTGTCCAACCGATGTGCTCACATTCTGGCTGCCATTTTGTGGTGATGTCGTCACAACCCAAGGGGCAGAGGTATCCGGTTTCTCACAACCGGCTACAAGCGTCACAACTAAAGCAAGAATAACAATAATTGATCGATTTTGATCCATAAAGGTATACCCTCAAAATATTGGCCAAGCTAAAAACCACAGTAGCTTATATACTCACAGATTGTTAGATTCTTCAAACACTACAGCAGACACTAATACCATCGTACAGCTTTGTATTACTCCGAGCGTGCCTGTGAAGGCTGCCCCGCAACCAGAGTAAAGCCAACGAGTCCTACTGCACCCAACAAATAATCCACCACCTGGCTCAACATATGAATGACAAACATCAGCATACCCGCAAGGACTGGATCTACTCCAAAGGCCGCCAACACCAACAAGCCTCCACCCTCATAGGGTCCAAAGCTCATCAGACTCGGTACCGGTAGACTTGCCGCAGCCTCGGCAGCAATAAAAGCAGCAATAACCTGCCACCACGGAATCTCGACCGCAGCACTGGCATTGGCTGTTGTTACAGCCAGAAAGAGCACATACAAACCTGCATACTTGGCAGCGCGTATTAGTAACGACAGAAAAAGGGTTTTCAGCATTATTCCTCGATGACCAATTCGGTCAACCGAGTTGAATACGTCTAATAAAAACTCCAATGGCCGCTTGAACCAAGCTTTATTAAACCTGGCAAGCATTTTGTTTATTATCCGACGAATGGGGTCCACCCCATATAGCAACATCAAAAATAACACTACGATAAGCAGCACTAAGCCCAGCGAAATTATCGCCAGGCTATAACCACCCTGGGCGGTGCTTATCGCAATAAGCCCCAATACCAGTAACATTATTCCTATAGTAACAATATCAAAAAACAGGCTTAACACCAGGGAAGATACGCAGGCTGCCACAGATACCCGATGACCTCGGTTCATCATCAGAATATAACTCAGCTCACCTATACGGGCTGGCACCATATCCACAAGCATGTTACGACTGAAAGTGACATACAGAGTGTGCAATAATGTTGGTGTTTGACTTTCACCATCTGCCAATAACATCATTCGATATCGCTTGGCTCGAAGCACGGATTGAACCAATTGCGCCACAATGTATAAACTGGCCAAGCTCCACAAGGTATTTTGGAGTGTACTAATGAAAAGTGCATCTGCCGACCCTTCATGGCCAGAAGACACCATCCACCACAACGCCCCAAGGACAGCGAAGCTCACCCCCGCAGAGATCAAGCCGCGCCAACCTAGCAGGTGAGATCGAATAGCGCCCGAATACGACAAACTCTTTTATCCACTCAGTTGTGATATTGAGCCCTACACACTACCAAAACCTCCAGTAAAAGCCACACCAAAAAAAAGGGGCCAAAAGGCCCCTTTGCATAACTAGAGTGTATACCTCTTTGGCTCAGGCAGCCTCACCTTCCACCGCTTTCATACTCAGGCGGATACGACCCTGTTTGTCAATTTCAAGTACTTTGACTTTAACCACCTCACCCTCTTTGAGCTTGTCACTCACCTTTTCCACACGCTCATTACAAATTTGAGAGATATGCACGAGGCCATCACGGCCAGGAAGAATGTTGACGAAGGCACCAAAATCCATCAATTTCATTACCTTACCTTCGTATATCGTACCTACCTCGACATCGGCTGTGATCTGCTCAATGCGGCGTTGAGCTTCCTGGCCTGCTGCCAGATCAACGGAGGCAATTTTGATCAGACCATCATCAGCAATGTCGATGGTTGTGCCGGTTTCTTCAGACAGGCCACGTATCACAGCACCGCCCTTACCGATAACGTCCCGAATTTTGTCTACAGGCACCTTAAAGCTGATGATACGTGGTGCATACTCTGACATATCATTGCGGGGCGTATTGATCACTTTATTCATTTCTTCCAGGATATAGAGACGTCCCTCTTTGGCCTGCACTAAGGCAGCTTCCATAATCTCACGAGTAATACCTTCAATTTTAATGTCCATCTGCAAGGCAGTAATGCCCTCGGCACTCCCCGCTACTTTGAAATCCATATCACCCAAGTGATCTTCATCACCTAAAATATCGGTCAATACCGCGAATTTATTCTCTTCCTTAATCAGACCCATGGCGACGCCCGCTACCGGTGCCTTAACAGACACACCGGCATCCATCAAAGCAAGGCTGGTACCACATACTGTGGCCATAGAACTGGAGCCATTAGATTCAGTCACCTCGGACACGACCCGCACCACATAGGGAAAGTCTTCCATAGAAGGTAGCACTGCAGATATAGCACGTTTGGCCAACTTGCCATGGCCAATCTCGCGTCGTTTAGGTGAACCGACACGACCCGTTTCACCCACACAAAAGGGTGGGAAATTGTAATGTAATAAAAAGGGATCTTTACGCTCACCCTCAAGGGCATCAATAATCTGTGCATCCCGCGCAGTGCCCAAAGTCGTTACCACCAGGGCCTGAGTTTCACCACGGGTGAAGAGTGCTGAACCGTGGGTACGTGGTAAAACACCGGTACGCACAGTAATGGGGCGTACGGTACGTGTGTCACGACCATCAATACGGGCGTGACCATCCAGAATCCGGCCACGCACGACCTTTTTTTCCAATGACTTTATGGCGCCCTTGATGGTTTCTAAATCGTCACTCGAGGTATCGTCATTAGCCAATTCACCCAACACGCGATCCTTTACTGTGGCCAAGGCATCCTGACGGGCCATCTTCTCGGGGATTTGATAGGCCTCACTGATGCCACTTTCTGCGATACCCACCACTTTATCCTTCAGCTCGGTATTTTCTTCAGGGGCCTGCCACTCCCATGGAGTAGGATTGGCCTCGGCAGCGAACTCGCTAATAGCCTTAATCACAGCACGACTTTGTTCGTGGCCAAATAATACTGCGCCCAACATCACTTCTTCGCTGAGAAACTTAACCTCTGACTCCACCATCAACACCGCACTGTCGGTGCCTGCTACTACAAGATCCAACTGTGAATCTTGTAACTCACTTAGGCCAGGATTAAGCACATACTCACCATCAATATACCCCACACGGGCAGCACCGACTGGCCCCCTAAAGGGTAAACCGGATACTGCCAAGGCGGCCGAAGTACCAATGAGGGCGACAATATCGGGATCTATTTCGGGATCCAGGGATTTTACGGTAGGGATGACCTGAACCTCATTGATAAAACCCTTTGGAAATAAAGGACGGATGGGGCGATCAATGAGGCGTGAGGTCAAAATTTCTTTTTCCGAAGGGCGCCCTTCACGGCGGAAAAACCCGCCTGGTATACGCCCGGCGGCATAAGTTCTTTCCTGATAATCTACAGTCAGTGGGAAAAAGTCTTGTCCCGGTCGTGTCTCCCTCTTAGCTACGACAGACACAAATACAGTGGTATCTCCCATGCTGGCCATAACGGCACCATGTGCCTGGCGAGCAATTTCGCCAGTCTCTAACGTCACAGTATGCTTACCATACTGAAAACTCTTGGTAATTTTAGTCAATGCAATATCCTCAATCGTGGATTTACTATTTACGCAGACCCAGGTCAGCAATTAATTTCCGGTAGCGCTCAACATCGCGGCTCTTGAGATAATCAAGTAGCTTGCGGCGCTTACTGATCAGCCGTAGTAAACCCTGACGGGAATGGTGATCATGAATGTGTGCTTTGAAGTGGCCCGCAAGATCTTCGATACGGGCCGTCATCAGGGCGACCTGGACCTCGCTCGACCCGGTGTCGCCGGAGGCGTGTTGATATTTACTAATAATCTGAGCTTTTTGCGTGGCGTTAAGTGCCATGATAATCCTCGCTAACATAATGTGAATCGAATCGATACTGGAAACCTAGCCAGCCCGACGCCATGTCGATACCGTGCCCGGAATTACTGCCCGGCCCGGTACCCGGACTACAAACCCAGGTTAGCGCCCAGGTCTGCGGTGGCGTATTCTAACCGCGCATCCTTGCCGCCACAACTAAAAATTAACCGCTGTGAAACAACCGTTTGGGGGCAATTCGGCCATCGTCCAGGACCTGGCCCACCCCCAGGAATCGAGCCCCATTGGCATACAGCCTCACCCAGCCGGTAGCGGGGGAATCCGCTGCCCGAACGGCCTGGCCACGACACAGATAGTAGGCTGCATCTTGTGACAATTGTACGCCCGGCAAATGGCCCAACCCATCATCCGCATGCAAGAGGTATTGATCGAGTTGAGTGGCATCCTCTGCACCTTCAAGCTCATGCAGACTGATGGCATCATCCACCTGGAAACCAGCCACCACCAACCGCCGCAAGGCACTGACATGGGCCCCACAACCCAGGGTCTCACCCAAATCCCGGGCCAAGCTGCGGATATAAAACCCTTTGGAACACGTGATATCCAGCTCCAAAGAACAGGCATCCTGTGACAAATTGATCAGTTTGAGATCGTGGACGGTCACTTGCCTGGGCTCGAGTTCCAACTCAATCCCCTGACGGGCAAGCTTGTACAGGGGCTGGCCATTTCGTTTGATGGCCGAATGCATAGGTGGTATTTGTTGTATATCACCCATAAATCCTGTCAAGGCCTGTTCAATCTGCTCACGATTAACCTTCACTGGCCGTTCACTGATCACCTCACCCTCGGTATCACAAGTATTGGTGGCCTGTCCCAACTGAAATGTGGATAAATATCGCTTGTCTGAGTCCAGCAAAAACCGAGAAACTTTTGTTGCTTCACCAAAACAAAGGGGTAATAGCCCGGTGGCAATAGGATCCAGACTACCGGTGTGACCGGCCTTTTTTGCGTTGAGCAGCCGCTTGACCCGTTGTAGAATTTGGTTGGAGGTGTAACCCACCGGCTTATCCAACAAAAGGATACCGCTGACATCACGGCCACGTCGATTCTGTCTTGCCACCTTCTAAATCTCCGCTACTCTGAATTGGTTTTGTTATCAGACGCCACTGCCTGATCGATAAGATTGGATAGTTCGGCACCTCGTTTCACCGACTCATCTATGTAGAAGTGCAATTTTGGTGTGCTACGCATGTCCAGACGTTTGCCCAAACAGCGGCGTAGAAATCCCGCAGCGCGATTGAGCGCCTTAAGGGTATCGGCTACAGCAGCATCTGTACCCAAAGTCGTTACAAACACTTTGGCGTTGGACAGGTCTCTACTCAGGTCAACAGCGGTGACTGTTGGCATTCCCAGCCTGGGATCTTTGAGTTCCAGTGAGATCAGGGTCGCCAGCTCCCGCTGCAACAACTCAGCGATTCGCCGAGCACGGCTAAATTCTCTGGGCACTATTAAAATGCTCTCAATCGGTGCGAGCAACTTCGATCATTTCGAAGCATTCGATCTGATCACCCACTTTTATATCATTGTAATTTTTTACCCCGATACCACATTCAAGGCCAGCCTTAACTTCATTTGCATCGTCCTTAAAACGGCGCAACGATTCTAAAGACCCTTCAAAAATAACCACGTTATCGCGCAACACACGTATGGGGTTATTTCGCTTGACAAGGCCCTCTGTAACCATACAACCGGCAATGGAGCCTATCTTCGGTGCACGAAACACCTCTCGTACTTCTGCCAAACCCACAATCTGCTCTCGAAATTCTGGTTTGAGCATTCCACGAATGGCATCTTTGACGTCGTTAACGGCATCGTAGATGACACTGTAGTAACGCACCTCAATATTCTCATTTTCCATTAATCGCCTGGCCGAAGCCTCGGCACGCACATTAAATCCAATCACAATCGCTTGTGAGGCAAGGGCCAAATTAACATCAGACTCATTAATACCTCCGACCATCCCATGCACGACACGCACCTTTACCTCATCATGAGCTAATTTTTCCAAAGACTCGGTCAGGGCCTCTACCGATCCCTGTACATCGGCCTTGATTAGCAGGTGCAAGGTCTGTGTCTCACCCTCATCCAGGTGATCAAAAACATTTTCTAATCTGGCTGCCTGTTGACGTGCAAATTTGATTTCCTTGTGCTGGCTTTGGCGGTATTGGGCAATCTCTCGCGCCTTGCGCTCATCACTCACTACCACAACATCATCACCCGCAACGGGCACACCATTAAGACCTTGTATTTCAACAGGCATTGAGGGACCTGCCGATTTGACCGCTTTACCTACATCGTCGGTGATAGCACGCACACGCCCACTCTCACGACCCGCGATTATGATATCGCCTTTCTTTAGGGTGCCGTGTTGCACCAGAATTGAGGCCACCGGACCGCGACCCTTGTCGAGCCGTGCCTCAACAACAACGCCCCCTGCCAAGCCCTCAACGGATGCCTTGAGTTCCAATACTTCGGCTTGCAGCAGTACAGCTTCGAGTAATTTATCAATACCTTGCCCATTGATAGCAGAGACTTCAATAAACTGGACGTCACCACCCCACTCTTCAGAGATGACCTCATGGTTGGATAGCTCTTGTCTGACACGATCAATATCGGCTTCCGGCTTATCAACCTTGTTGATCGCCACCACTAAGGGTACGTTTCCATCACGTGCGTGGTGAATGGCCTCGATGGTCTGCGGTTTTACACCGTCATCTGCCGCCACAACCAAAATGACAATATCGGTTGCCTTGGCACCACGTGCACGCATAGCAGTAAAGGCTTCATGGCCTGGTGTATCCAGAAAGGTGATCACACCATGCGGGGTCTTCACATGATAGGCCCCAATATGTTGGGTAATACCGCCCGCTTCACCATCAACCACCTTGGCCTTACGGATATAATCCAGCAAAGATGTCTTGCCGTGATCAACATGCCCCATCACCGTCACCACAGGCGGTCGTGCTAAGCGCTCAAAACCACTGTCTTCGGGTTCTTTCAGAAAAGATTCCGGGCTACCTTTAGCCGCCATTTTGGCCGAATGTCCCATCTCTTCTACTACCAGGGTAGCCGTATCCTGATCCAGCACCTGATTGATGGTAACCATAGAGCCCATTTTCATCATCACCTTGATGACCTCTGCGGCCTTAATGGACATGGCCTGGGCAAGCTCACCTACCGAAATAGTTTCGGGGATTTCGACCTCATGCACCACAGGCTCAGTGGGTTTCTCAAAGGCATGTTGACCCGATAAACTGGTCGAGACCCTTTTTTTGGTCATGTGCCGTGTTGGTTTTCGCCGTCCACGTTTTAGATCAGCAACGTGAAGCTCTTTGCGCTCATCACTATGTTTGCGCTTCTTGGATTTTCCACCTTTATCGGCTTTCTTGGCTCTGCCACCACGCGGCTTATCCTTATCGGCAGCAGGGGACTCCGCTGCCTGCGGCGGTGGTGTCACGGCATCGGCTTTGGCTGTTGCTGCTTGTTCATTGGCCTCGACTTTCTCGACAACCACATCAGGCTCTACAAGTTTTTCCTTTTCGGCCTTGGCTGCCTTCTCCTCAGCTGCCTTTTTTTCTGCCTTACGACGATCTTCTTCTTCCGCCTTTTTGGTAGCTTGTTCTTCGAGAACAGACCGCTTCACAAAAGTACGCCGCTTGCGCACTTCAACCTGAACAGTATGCGCCCCGCCTGTGCGTGAAGTCTGTTTGAGCTGGCCCGTTGTTTTTCTTTTCAGGGTGATCTTACTTCGTTTCGCCTCCAACGTAGAACCATGGGTTTCACGTAGAAAAGATAATAATTTACGCTTTTCTTCATCACTCAAATTATCGTCGGCTTTCTTGCCATCTACACCAGCGGCTCCCAACTGATCGATCAATTTATCGATTGAAATACCAACTTGAGTTGAGAAGTTTTTCAGACTTGTCTCTGCCATGCTCCGTCTCCCGGATACCTACTTTAGCCCTGGTCCTCTTCGAACCACGGTGCGCGTGCAGTCATAATGAGCTCCCGACTCCGCTCATCGCTCATGCCTTCAACTTCCATTAGCTCATCTACTGACTGCTCAGCGAGGTCTTCGCGTGTACGAATCCCCTTACTAGCCAACAATTTGGCGGTTGCCTCATCCATACCTTCCATATCAAGCAGGTCTTGCTCGGGCTGCAAGTCCTGCACATGCTCTTCTTCAGCTATAGCACTGACCAACAGCGCATCCTCTGAACGCTGACGCAACTCTTCAACTAATTCTTCGTCAAATTCATCGATATCGAGTAACTCCTGGATGGGCACGTAAGCCACTTCTTCAAGACTGCTAAACCCTTCCTGCACCAGGATACCCGCCACATCCTCTCCCACATCCAGCAGTTTCATAAATAATTTTACGCTGGCATCGGCCTCAGATTCGCTCTTGGTAGCGGCCTCCTCTTCAGTAAGAATATTCACCTGCCATCCGGTGAGTTCACTGGCCAAACGTACATTCTGGCCACCACGTCCAATCGCCAGGGATAGCTGGCTTTCATCAACAATAATGTCCACCGTATTGAGCTCTTCGTCAACGACAATAGATTCTGCCTCTGCGGGTGCCAACGCACTAATCATAAATTGTGCCTGATCCTCAGACCATTTAATGATATCGACACGCTCGCCTGCAATCTCATTAGAGACACTTTGTACACGGGAACCACGAATACCGACACAGGCACCAACAGGATCAATCTTTGAATCCTTTGAATGCACTGCTATTTTTGCACGCAAACCTGGATCACGTGCTGCAGCCAATATTTCAATCAAACCTTCACCCGCTTCGGGCACCTCGAGTTTGAATAACTCAATGATAAGCTCGGGCCCTGAACGATTCAAAAACAATTGGGGACCACGGGGCTCGGCACGCACGTCTTCAAGGATGGCTCGAATTCGATCACCAGGCCGCAATCCCTCACGTGGGATCATTTTGGATTTCTCCAACTTGGCCTCAACACCACCCAGGTCAACAATGACATCGCCACGTTCCATGCGTTTAACAACAACACCCGTGACCATCTCACCCTTGCGATCTGTATACTCTCTAACAATCTGTTCGCGTTCTGCCTCTCGCACCTTCTGCATGATGACCTGTTTCGCTGCCTGTGCAGCAATACGCCCAAAGGCAACGGCCTCCAGAGGCTCTTCGATAAAACCCTCCACTTCAATCTCGGGGTCTATCTTAAGGGCATCTTTGAGATGGTACTGACGATCAGGAAACTCCAACTCCGCATCATCCTCAATCACTTCCCACTGCCGGAAACTCTCGTAATCCCCAGTCTTTTGGTCAATTTTAACGCGTGCACCAATATCATCTTTATGTCGCTTGCGTGTAGCGGTGGCCAACGCCGCCTCAATCGCCTCAAAAATCACGTCCTTGGGAACGTTCTTTTCTTGCGACAACACCTCCGCCATCATAAGTATTTCTTGTTGCATCGTATCTTTGCCTCAACCCGTCATTACAGCTTGGGGACTAATCTCGCCCGCTCAATGTCTGCAAATGGTAAAACAACCTCGCCCTTGTCTATCTCCACAATAACCGACGAGTCCAAAACTTCGCGTAGACAACCCTTAAAATTCCGTCGCCCCTCAATCGGCTGAAACAACCGAACCTTGACTTGCTCGCCAAGCACCTCCATAAAATGTTCTCGTTTTACCAGGGGTCGATCTGCACCGGGTGAAGACACCTCCAGGGTATAGCGCCCCACCAACGGGTCTTCAACATCCAGTATTCCGCTCAGTTGGTGACTAACATCAGCACAACCTTCTACCGTTACCCCTTCCGGGCTGTCTATATAGACACGCAACACCGAATTTGTCCCGCTCCCACTAATTTCCACCGCCAACAGCTCAAACCCAACAGCATTCACAGCGGGTTCAAACAATGAAGCCAAATTCGCTTGTGACAACTGTTTCAATTCTCAACCTCGACAACGAAAAAGTGGGCCCTTGGCCCACTTTTCTATCCCCTATTCACCACCACCAGGCCCAAGCTACCCTGGGCATGAAATCCATGGATCAAAATACAAAACCCCGCATCCAGCGGGGTCTTCAATGCCTGGTAGCGGGGACAGGATTTGAACCTGTGACCTTCGGGTTATGAGCCCGACGAGCTGCCAAACTGCTCCACCCCGCACTGGGAGCGGCATTCTACCCTCTCTATTGGTCGGCATCAAGGAGAAAACCCGGCCACACAGGATTGTTTGGGAATGGATGTACCAGCACCGGATTGCCCGAGTCCAGCGGGTTCTGGACTGCTTGTTCGACCGGAATGGGTATTTGGCTACACGATGGGTATCTGCACGTGGGGGGGGAGGTCTCTCAGACCCACCGTGAACTTCGATCTGATAGCCCGAAGCTAAATTTACACCGTCTCAGCAAGATCGATCTGACTATAGAATATAGGGTTATATCCTATCGACTTAGCTCGTGACGATAGATAAAGCCTGGTAAGGCAAATACCAGAAACAGGCACACTCCCACAGCGTAGAACTCCCATTCCTGATCATGAATCACGCCCGTCAGCTTGTGTTCCAAGGCTATCGCAATCAGGCCCATCACAAGGAGCAGGATGACCCACTCAATGAGTCGCATCCAAACCTTTTTAACACCACCCGGGGGCGGCAGCACGAAGAAGAATTTCTCGGTCAACCAAGGCAGATTGGCGGCGATAAAGGCCAGCCCCAACAGGATCCAGCTAACACTTTGCACTGACATTAAATTTATGCCCCCATCAATGGAGCTCTATTGCAGACCCGCTATGGCCTGTCGACACAACTCAATTATACTGCCCAACCAAGGCATGACCAATAACAGGGCCCAGGCATTCACGCCCAACAACACCTGCACATCCACGGTCGACTGGATCGGTGCATCGGTTTGAGGATCATCGAAATACATTAACTTGATAATTCGTAAATAATAGAAGGCCCCTATAACAGCGAATAACACCGCCACCACCGCCAGCCAAATGAGTCCAACATCGACTAACGACTGGATAACGGCAAACTTGGCGTAAAACCCCACTGTGGGGGGAACACCGGCCATAGAGAACATTAGAATAAGCATCAAAAAGGCGTGCCAAGGACTTCTTTGATTAAGCCCCTTAAAATCATCCAGATTTTCCGCCTCAAACCCCTTGCGCGACAACATCAAGATCATGCCAAAACCACCTAGGCTCATGAAGGCATAGACCAGCGCATAAAATAATGCAGAACTGTACCCGTTTGGAGTCGCACTTAGAATACCTAACAGCAAAAACCCCATATGCGCGATAGTGGAATAGGCCAACATCCTTTTGATATTGGTCTGCGAAATAGCAATGAGGTTACCAACAGCAATCGACAGTACCGCAAGAATGATTAACATGTCTTGCCACACTGCCGCCAGGTCCTCAAGACCCCCTATCAAAAGTCGCACCAACATTGCAAACCCGGCCAATTTGGGTGCAGTACCAATATACAAAGTAGTCGAAGTGGCCGCACCTTGATAAACATCCGGCAACCACATATGAAAAGGGACGGCTCCCAATTTAAAAGCCAGGCCCACAATCACAAATACCAGACCAAAAACTAATATAAGATTATCCACTCCCAGTTCTGCGACACTGGCCTTAACTACCGCAATCTCAAGGCTACCTGTGGCCCCATAAAGCATAGACATACCGTAAAGCAACATACCCGATGCCATCGCCCCAAGAACAAAATACTTCATCGCCGCTTCAGTTGCAGTAGCCGAATCCCGCTGGAATGCAACCATGGTGTATAGAGATAAAGCCAATAATTCGAGCCCAAGATAGAGTGTCAAAAAATGGCTGGCCGACACCATGACCATCATGCCCAAGGTACCAAACAGGCCAAGCACAAAATACTCACCCCGGAATAACCCACGGTCTTGCGTGTATCGTCTGGAATAAACAAACACTACAAACACAAGCGCATAGATCGCAAGCTTGAGTACATCAGACAGGGTGTCATCCACAAACATATTGGAAAATGTATATACCCGCTCACCGCCCATATCACTGAGTGTCAGAAAAGCCGCCCCCACCAAGGTGCCTATGGCAAGCAAAAAACTCACTATACGAAACCGGTCGGACAAAAAGAGATCTGCCACCAAGATGATACATGCCATAGACAGGACAAAAATCTCAGGTATCGCCGGGGAAATATTTGGGGCTACAAAATTCATTTAGTATAAGTTTTTCCAATTAATACTTAATTTGAGTGCACCTTGGTTCATTACCATCCTAACTCAGGGTATGGGTAACTTAGATATTGATACATGATTAAGCAAATTATCAACCGATACATGCATGACCTCCAAAAGGGGCAGTGGCCACACGCCGATACCCAGCACAAATACCGCCAATAAAGACAAGAAAACGATCTCTCGTGCATTTACATCATTGAGGGCTGCCACCTTCTCGTTTGCGACCTTGCCAAAGATGACTCGCTTATACATCCACAAGGTATACGCCGCTCCCAGTATCAAGGTCAAACCGGCCAAAAATGCAAACCAAAAATTGGCCTGAAAGGCACCCAGAATCACCAGGAATTCGCCCACAAAGCCAGAGGTACCTGGTAAACCCGAATTGGCCATGGCAAATAGCATCATGAATGCCGCGAATATAGGCATGCTATGGACAACACCACCATAGTCTCCAATCTGACGAGAATGCAGACGATCGTACATTACCCCAACACATAGAAACAATGCACCAGAAATAAAGCCATGTGAGATCATCTGAACCAAGCCACCTTCAATGCCTTGAGCATTAAAAACAAAAAAGCCTAGCGTCACAAAGCCCATATGAGAAATCGATGAATAGGCAATGAGCTTTTTCATGTCACTCTGAACCAGGGCAACCAAAGCAATATAAACTACTGCAATCAGTGAAAGCGTGATCATAAAACCGCTAAGTGCGTGGCTGG
Source organism: Gammaproteobacteria bacterium (assembly GCA_013152415.1). Classification (GTDB taxonomy): domain Bacteria; phylum Pseudomonadota; class Gammaproteobacteria; order HyVt-429; family HyVt-429; genus HyVt-429. The sequence goes on from JAADGI010000012.1 coordinate 35,535, forward strand.
CATCTGGTACGATGGGCAGATTAAATCTCAAAAAACCGTAGCCCCCCATCTTCAACATTATCGCTGCCAAGATAACAGAACCACCGGTGGGTGCCTCTACATGGGCATCCGGCAACCAGGTATGCACCGGCCACATGGGAATCTTCACTGCAAAGGCGGCAAAAAAGGCAAAAAATAACAATTTCTGGGTAGTCAAATCCAATTTGATATCGTGGTAATCCAGAATATTAAAGCTATGATCAGCCTGATAATACAAATACAAAAAGGCCACCAACATCAACAACGAACCCAAAAGAGTATATAAAAAGAATTTAATACTGGCATATACCCGGTTGGCACCACCCCATATACCGATGATGAGAAACATCGGTATCAACATACTTTCCCAGAAAAAATAGAATAGAACTGCATCCAGCGCCGAAAACACACCGATCATCAGCCCTTCCATAATCAGGAAGGCCGCCATGTATTGCGCGACACGTTTCTCTATCGCCTGCCATGCTGAAATAACAACGATTACAGTCAAGAAACTCGTCAACAGAATAAATGGCATAGCGATGCCATCAACACCCAGGTGATAGTTAACACTAAACTCAGATATCCATTCGTATTTTTCCTGAAACTGCATCACCGCAACAGTTTTATCAAAACGCGTAAACAATGGGATAGTGAGCAGTAATTCCACCACAGCCACTGCTAGAGCGGTCCACCGAATCCGGTTTGCGTTGTGATCACCCCCAAGGGCGAGCACGAGTATGCCCCCGATCACGGGCAACCAGATGGTTAAACTTAATAAGTGTGTATCAAAAAACATCATCTTGATATCTTTATTATTTTACGGGTAGAAAAAATGTCATGAACAGGAAAAGACCAATAATCATAACGAATGCATAGTGATAAACATAACCAGACTGAACATGACGAATCACCCTGGAAATATAATTAACCACCTTTGCGCTACCATTAACAAAGAAATTATCAATGGTACTCACGTCACCCTTTAGCCACAGTTGATTACCGATCTTCCGTGCGCCTTGGGCGAACACAAATTGATTGAACTCATCAAACCAATATTTCTTGTCAAGAATATTATAGATCAGCCCCATACGCTGCTTAATAAGCTTGGGCACATCTGGGCGCTCTATATAAAGGAACCAAGCCAAAACGATTCCGGCAACTGCCAACCACAGGGGACCTGGGTGCAAGGCATGATAAATAAAGCTACCCAACAGGCCTAACCCGGTCTTTCCTTCAAAAGTCTGCCCGACTATTTTCAGCACGTCATGTTCAGGCAACACAAATATACTTTTGCCAAAAAAACCGCCGAATAACATGGGTTCCATGTAGACGGCACCAATAATGAGCGAAGGAATAGCCAACAACATGAGCGGCAGTGTTACCGTCATGGGTGATTCTTTTACATGGTGCAAGGTGTGCTCATCCATCCTCGGCTTGCCATGAAAAGTCATGAATAACAGCCTGAAGGCATAAAATGCCGTGAGAAACACACCCGCAGTCACTGCAAAATAGGCAAACCCCGCTGCCGGTAACTGGGATGCGTGTACTGCCTCGATAATGGCATCTTTGGAGAAAAAGCCCGAAAACGGTGGTATTCCCGCCAGGGCCAAGGAACCCACCACCGCAGTGATGTAGGTCCATGGCATCCAATTTTTGAGCCCACCCATCTTGCGCATATCTTGCTCATGGTGCATGGCAATGATGACAGAGCCTGCGGCCAAAAATAGCAGTGCCTTAAAAAAGGCATGGGTACCCAAATGAAAGATGGCAGCCGAATAGGCCGAGGCCCCTAATGCCACTGTCATATAACCCAATTGGGATAATGTAGAGTAGGCCACCACACGCTTGATATCGTTTTGCACGATAGCCACCAGGGCCATCAATAACGCAGTCAACGAACCGATAATCATGACAAAATTGAGGGCCGTCTCGGACAGTTCAAATAAAGGCGACATACGTGCCACCATAAATATGCCTGCCGTAACCATAGTCGCCGCATGAATCAATGCTGAAATCGGGGTAGGACCTTCCATAGAGTCGGGCAACCACACATGCAACGGGACTTGTGCAGATTTACCCATGGCACCGATAAACAGAAGAATGCTAATCACAGTCATTAGCGCCCACTCCTGGCCCGGTATAATCTCCATCGTAATATTTTGCTTGCTGGCAGCAGTTGCGAAGACTGCACTGTAGTCCAATGTACCGAAGTACATGAATACTGCAGCAATACCGAGCAAGAACCCTAAATCACCCACACGATTGACTAAAAATGCCTTGAGATTGGCAAATATGGCACTTTCACGGTCATACCAAAACCCGATAAGTAAATAGGACACCAGACCAACCGCTTCCCAACCAAAAAATAGTTGCAGGAAATTGTTGGACATCACCAACATCAGCATGGCAAAGGTAAATAGAGAAATGTAACTGAAAAAACGCTGATACCCCGGATCATCACGCATGTAACCAATGGTGTAGATATGGACCATCAGCGACACCAAGGTCACCACCACCATCATCGTGGCGCTAAGTTTATCAATCAGAAATCCAATCTCGAATGGAAAACCACCGCTAGAACCCCAAACATAAACCACGCCATTGAAAAACCCACCCGAATAAACATCATTGAGAACAACCAATGACAGCATGCTGGCGAGTGCTACACCGGCAATGGTGATTGTATGGGTCATGGTGCGACCAATTTTCCGTCCAAACAATCCGGCAACAATCGCGGGTATGAGGCACGACAGGGGGGCAGCGATGTAGACCATTTGCATGTTGGAAATCATCGGTTCAGCCTTTTAAGGTGTCCAGGTCATCAACATTTATGGTTTGGCGACGACGAAATAGGGTAATTAAAATGGCAAGGCCAATAGCAGATTCTGCAGCAGCCACAGTCAGAATAAAGAACACCATGATCTGGCCTGAGATATCCTGGAGGTAATGGGAGAAGGCTATAAAATTCATATTCACGGCCAGCAACATCAACTCAATGGACATCAATAAGATGACTACATTTTTCCGGTTCAGAAATATACCCATCACACTCAGGGAAAATAAAATTGCACCCAATATTAAAAAATAAGATAAAGGAATCATAATCTCAGTTCCCAGGTTTCTTTTCTGAAGGCATTTTAACCAGACGAACTCGGTCTGAAGACTTTACTTGTATTTGCTGTGCTATATTTTGAGATTTTGTAGCCGGACGCTTCCGCAAGGTTAAGGCAATTGCCGCAACAATGGCGACCAACAAAATCGATGCAGCAATCTCAAATGGGTAAACATAAACGGTGTATATCAGCCGTCCAAGCTCCTTAGTGTTACTATAACCCTCGGGGTGTCCAGCAGGTTGAGGCATATTTTCCAGCGAAAAATCACCCGCACCCAAAACAATGACCATTTCAGCAACCATCAGGACCGCCACAATGGCACCCATGGGCAAATACTCACCAAAGCCTTCACGCATTCGCGCCAAATTAATATCCAGCATCATCACCACAAATAGAAATAGCACCATTACCGCACCGACATAAACCAGTATCAATACAATACCCAGGAATTCGGCTTCAAGTAATACCCATAGACAGGCAGCACTAAAAAAAGCGAGCACCAAAAACAATGCCGCCTTCACCGGATTACGGATCGTAATCACCATGAATGCCGCAAATACCAACACGGCACTAAAGAAGAAAAATGTTAGTAGCTCAAAAGTCATACTATTCTGCCGTTCACTCTCATTTTATATGATGGATAAATCTGCCTGCACCCGACACTAACGGTATGCCGCATCGCTGGCACGATCGGCCACTAACTGTGCCTCATACTTCTCTCCCAAGGCCAACAACTGATCCTTATGAAGGACATTCTCACCCCGATCTTCAAAGTGATACTCAAATAAACGGGTCTCAACAATCGAATCTACCGGGCAAGACTCTTCACAAAAACCACAGTAGATACACTTAAACAGGTCGATATCATAACGTGTCGTTCGGCGTGATCCATCCGGACGTTCCTCAGACTCGATAGTTATAGCCAATGCTGGACATACCGCTTCACACAATTTGCAGGCAATACAACGTTCCTCCCCGTTGGGATAGCGCCGTAAGGCGTGAAGTCCACGAAACCGAGGTGACATAGGCGTCCTTTCGTCGGGATACTGGATAGTAATCTTGCGCGCAAAAAGATGGCGGCCTGTCAGAGCCAGCCCTTTTAACAGCTCCCACAACAGAAAACTTTGCAAATATGCCTTAAGCTTGTTCATTACCGTTATCGTAAATCCGGCCTTAATGAAAGAGATAGCCCAATGGAGTATAGAATGTGGCGATACCAATCACCACGATCCATACCAGAGTGACCGGGATGAAAACTTTCCAGCCCAATCGCATGATTTGATCATACCTATACCTCGGAAAGGTAGCTCGAAACCACAAAAAGAAGAACAACACGAGCGCTACCTTGATCAATAACCACATAATGGGGGGCAGGATCGTAAAAGATGTCTCCACAGGGGCATACCAACCGCCCAGAAACATAATCACGGTAAGTGTGGCGATCAGAATCATATTGGCATATTCGGCCAGAAAAAAGACCGCAAAGGCCATACCTGAATACTCAACGTGAAATCCAGCAACGATTTCCGATTCACCTTCGGCGACATCAAACGGTGACCGGTTGGTCTCTGCCACACCGGATAAAAAATACACCAGAAACAGTGGAAACAAAGGTATAAAATACCACTGGTGTACACCGCCTTGTTGGGCAAGCACTATCTGGTGCAGATTGAGACTCCCTGCAGCCATAAGAACACCCACAAGCGCAAACCCCATGGCTATTTCATAAGAAACAATCTGTGCTGCGGAACGCATCGCCCCCAAAAAGGCATACTTGGAATTTGATGCCCAGCCCGCGATGATCACCCCGTAAACACCCACCGAAGTCAGCGCCAAAATATAGAGCAAACTGGCATCAATATTTGCCAAAACCATTGTGTCGCTGAAGGGAATCACTGCCCAGGCCGCCAATGACGGTGCGATAGACAACATCGGTGCGATAATAAATAGATATTTATTCGCGTTGGTGGGGATAATGATTTCTTTGAGCAGCAGTTTTAGTGCATCGGCTATGGGCTGTAACCAACCCCGGGGACCCACTCGATTGGGGCCAATGCGTACCTGCATATAGCCAATTAATTTACGCTCTGCGAATGTCAGATAGGCCACCGCCAGCAAAAGCGGGACCAGAATGACAAGGACATAGCCCAAATCCACGAGTCCAATCTGGAACCAACCCGGTAGTGGGTCCCAAAGGGTTTCCCGCGCAAAGCTCACTGCACTGTTTAGCAACTCACTCATCGGTCAGGCCCGCACTACTCGTGTCATCCCCGGACCCCCTAAGGCTGCCGTTTCAGGATAACCAGAGGGAATCAATATACAGCCATCAGGAATCCGGTTATCAATAATCAACTCCAAGGCGACAATGGCCGCACCCATATGCGCGTTGATCTTCATACCGTCACTAAAATCGAGCTTTTTTGCCTGCTCTGCATTGACCCGTGCCGCCGGCGGTGGATTGTCGGCACAGGCCTGTAGGGCCTGGGCACGCCGGACCAGGGGGTCACTGACGTACAGGGGTACTTCACAAATGCGTTCGAGATCGATCTCGCTGGTGGTCACTGACTTGGGAGGTGCCGCAACATCAACCTCAGCCAACTTGCCGGAGCACTCCAGGCCCTCCAAATCCAGCTCCGCACGCACCTCAGCCGAGGAGGTATAATCAAACCCGGCAAGATCAAACATATTGCCTAACACCCGGAGTATCTTCCACCCAGGCCGCGCCTCCCCTTGGGGTGAGACCGCACCCCTAAAACTCTGCACACGACCTTCACCACTCACATATGTACCAGAAGTTTCACTAAAGGCTGCCAAAGGTAATTGTACGTCGGCAAAGTCAGATGCCGAGCTCATAAAAGAAGACAAGCTGACCACGAAATTGGCATCGCCGATCACCTTATGTGCATTCAATCCATCCATGCAGTCAAGCTCCGGCTCAAGACCCAACAGGACATAGGCCTTTAAGCTTTTCTTCTGCATCTGCCCCGCATTGAGCCCCGGTGCCTCTATGGCCGCACCCAGGACACCACGGTGGGGTACACACCCTGTCAACCAGGCCCCCGCGTTATTGGCAGCCAACATAGCTCCAAAATCGGCACCGATCATTTGTGCAATTACCTGGGTAATTTTATACAAGGTGCCATAAAACTCATGATTCACCGCAAGTTGGCCCATTAATAGCGCAGTCTGGTCACCCGTCTGCACGAGAACTTGTGCGACACGCCCTTCTTCCTCACTTGGTGCCCCACCTTTGGCCCAATCGTTAACAGCATTGGGCAGGGTTTCCCCTTTTTCCTTGGCCAAGGCCTTGGCAATACGTGCCAAAGACGCAACAAACTGCTTCGGGGGTACAATAACTTTGTGGGCAAGGTCAAAACTAAATTCATAGTCAACGGCATTAACCGCCATAATACGTGCACCACCAAGAAAAGCCTTGCGCAAACGCAAACCTAAGATGGGCTGTTCTTTGCGCACGTTACTGCCAATGATCAACACCCCTTTTTGCTTTTCTATTTCGGCAATGGGTAAACCAATCGATGGAAACAAAGGCGCCACTATGTCGTGACTAAAATCCATTTGGCGTAGACGATGATCAATATTGGAACTACCCAGACCACGCATCAATTTTTGCAGTAGATAATATTCCTCTAAAGTAGCATTGGCCGCAGCGAGTGCGCCGAGTTTATTTGCCCCAAACTGTTCGATCACCTTACGCAAACCACTGGCGGTAAAATCCAGAGCAGTTTTCCAATCGGTAGACTGCCATGTGCCATTGACTCGAATCATGGGTGTAGTCAAACGTTGATCACTATTCAAGGCTTCGTAACTAAACCGATCACGATCAGATAACCAACACTCATTCACCACTTCATTATCACGGGGCAGGGTGCGCATAATCCGATCTCGTCGTACCTGCAAATACAGATTTGAGCCTGCGGCATCGTGGGGGCTGATAGCCGCCACATCGTTCAATTCCCATGTTCTGGCCGAATATCGAAAGGGTTTCGATGTCAACGCGCCCACTGGGCACAGATCAATAATATTTCCAGACAGCTCAGAATCCACGCTATGTTCTACATAGGTTCCAATCTCCATATGCTCACCACGACCGGTGGCACCCAACTCCATGATGCCCGCAATTTCCTGTCCAAAGCGCACACAACGTGTGCAGTGGATACAACGGGTCATATCCGTCGAAATCAAGGTCCCCAGGTTTTTATTCAAAACCACTCGTTTGCTTTCGTGGAATCGAGATACATCACCACCGTAGCCCACCGCCAAGTCCTGTAACTCACACTCACCGCCCTGATCACAAATAGGACAGTCCAGCGGGTGATTGATGAGCAGGAACTCCATGGTGCCCTTCTGCGCCTCAATAGCACTGGCCGACCGAGTGAAGACTTTCATTCCTTCCACGACCGGGGTTGCACAAGCCGGCAAGGGTTTAGGTGCCTTCTCTACTTCTACCAGACACATACGACAGCTGGCTGCGATCGAGAGCTTCTTGTGATAACAGAATCGGGGGATGTAGATACCAGCAGCATCGGCAGCATGGATGACCATGCTACCCTCTTCGGCCTCAACCTTTTTCCCGTCTATTTCAAAACTAACCATGTGATTATTCGCTATGCCGCTTCAATGTGGCATCGGCCACTTTCTATATGTGTTTCGAATTCGCCACGGAAGTGCTTTATAAAACTTGCCACCGGCATAGCCGCCGCATCACCCAAGGCACAAATAGTACGGCCTGCGATCTTGGTGGTCATATCCATCAACAGATCCAGATCTTCACTACGGCCCTGGCCATTTGCGATACGATGAATCACCCGATACAACCAACCGGTGCCCTCCCGGCAGGGAGTACACTGACCGCAAGACTCCTCATAATAAAAATACGATATCCGCTCCAGCACTTTAACCATACAGGTCGTATCATCCATTACGATCACCGATCCTGCCCCCAGCATAGAACCCGCCTTGGTGATGGAATCATAGTCCATAGTCAGGCCCATCATCACATCCCCAGGTAGCACCGGTGTCGAAGAACCCCCCGGGATCACGGCCTTGAGCTTGCGCCCATCGCGCACACCTCCCGCCATCTCCAACAATTTCAGGAAGGGCGTACCCATAGGTATTTCATAATTTCCAGGCCTATTGACGTGACCGGAGACCGAAAAAATTTTGGCGCCACCATTGTTAGGGATACCCAGGTCAGCAAACCATTTGCCACCACGCCTCAATATAACCGGCACCGAGGCCAGACTCTCGGTATTGTTAATGGTGGTCGGCCGACCGTATAACCCATAGTTTGCCGGGAACGGAGGCTTGAATCGGGGTTGACCTTTCTTACCTTCCAAAGATTCCAACAGCGCGGTTTCTTCGCCACAAATATAGGCCCCGGCACCAAGATGGGTATGGAGCTCAAAATCATTGCCGGAACCTGACAAATTCTTCCCTAACAACCCGGCTTCGCGGGCCTCTTCCAGAGCCGCTTCCCAGCGATCCACGGGCTCCCCCATAAATTCACCCCGGATGTAGTTATAGCCCACAGTAGCGCCAATGACATAACCTGCAATGGCCATGCCTTCAATCAAAGCATGGGGGTTGTAACGTAATATATCTCTATCCTTAAAAGTGCCAGGCTCACCCTCATCAGTGTTACAAACGATATATTTTTGGCCGGGTGCATTACGTGGCATGAAACTCCATTTAAGTCCTGTAGGAAACCCCGCACCGCCACGTCCGCGCAACACAGAAGCCTTTAGATCCTCAATAATTTCTTCCGGTGGCGTAGATTCCTTTAATATCTTCCGCCATACCTTATACCCACCAGCCTCTTCATAGGCCTTGAGTGTCCAGAGTTGATCCTGGCCGTCCTTTGGCAAGCACACGTTGGTCATTATTCGAGTGCCTCTAAAATTGAGTCAATCTTCTCTGGAGTGAGATTTTCGTAACATTGCTTACCAATTTGCATCATTGGTGCACCCCCACAAACCGCCAGACACTCCACTTCTTTTAACGTGAACCGGCCATCATCCGTGGTCTTACCCAGCTTGATCCCCAATTTTTTCTCGAGGTGGGCAACAACGGTATCTGACCCACACAGCATGCAAGACACATTGGTGCAGACACATATCTTGTGCTTTCCCACTGGAGTCAAATCATACATCGAATAGAAAGTGGCCACCTCATAAACCTGGATGGGACGTAACTCCAGCAACTTAGCCACAAAGTCCATCATTTCGTTGCTCAGCCAACCCTTTTCTTCCTGAGCAATATGCAGGGCCGCCATCACCGCCGACTGCTTTCGCGTTGCGGGGTATTTGGCGATTTCCTTGTTTATGCGATCTAGAGATTCTTGATTGAGCATCTGCGGTCTACCTGTCTATCTCACCAAAAACGATGTCCTGGGTGCCGATGATGGCCACCAAATCAGCGATCATGTGGCCCTTGACCATCTCATTAAGCGCCCCCAGATGGGCAAACCCCGGCGCACGTACCTTCACACGGTAAGGTTTATTGGCCCCATCCGAGATCAAGTAGACACCAAATTCACCTTTGGGATGCTCCACAGCAGCATAGGCCTCACCCTTGGGTATGCAATAACCCTCGGTAAACAATTTAAAATGATGTATGAGGGCCTCCATGTCCCGCTTCATGGTTTCGCGCGCAGGCGGTACCAGTTTATGGTCACCCACAATCACCGGTCCTGGATTATTTCGTAACCACTGGACACACTGGCGAATGATGTTATTGGACTGACGAAACTCCTCTATACGCACCAAATATCGATCATAACAATCACCATGGGTCCCCACCGGAATATCAAAGTCAATTTGATCGTAGACTTCATAGGGCTGTTTCTTGCGTAAATCCCACTCCACCCCTGAAGCTCGCAACATGGGACCGGTGAACCCAAGTTGTAGTGCCCGTTCCGCATCGACCACACCAATCCCAACGGTGCGTTGTTTCCAGATACGATTATCGGTCAAAAGGGTTTCGTATTCGTCCACACGGGACGGAAAACGCTCAGTAAAGTCCCAGATAAAATCCAGCAATGACCCTTGCCGGTTGCTGTTCATTCGGGCAATGTCTTTCTCACCGTGCCACTTCGATGTTTCATATTGCGGCATACGGTCGGGCAGGTCACGATAAACGCCACCAGGCCGATAGTAGGTTGCGTGTAGCCGTGCCCCGGAAACGGCTTCATAGCAATCCATCAGATCTTCGCGTTCACGGAAGGTATACAAGAATACGGTCATGGCCCCCACATCCAAGGCATGGGTACCCAACCACATGAGGTGATTTAGAATTCGGGTAATCTCATCGAACATTACCCGAATGTACTGGGCTCGCTCAGGCGGCTGGACACCAAGCAACTTCTCTATAGCCAAGACATAACCATGTTCATTGGCCATCATGGACACGTAGTCCAAGCGATCCATATAGCCAATACTCTGATTATAAGGTTTACTCTCGGCCAGTTTCTCCGTAGCCCGATGCAACAAACCGATATGTGGGTCGGCTCGTTCGATGACTTCACCATCCAACTCCAGCACCAACCGCAACACACCGTGCGCAGCCGGGTGCTGTGGGCCAAAATTCATCGTGTAATTACGTATCTCGGCCACTGTATCCCTCTTCGCGAATCACTCGCGGCACAAGCACCCGTGGTTTAATGGTGACGGGTTGGTAGACGACACGGCCCTTGTCGGCATCGTAACGCATCTCCACATGACCACTGAGCGGAAAGTCTTTACGAAATGGGTGGCCCACAAAACCATAATCGGTCAGTATTCTCCGTAAATCCGGATGGCCTTCGTAAACTATACCAAAAAGATCAAAGGCCTCGCGCTCAAACCAATTGGCGGAATTCCAGATACCAACAACCGAATCCACTATAGGCAAATCATTGTCAAGAAAAACCCGTAGCCTAATGCGCTGATTGTGCGCTATTGACAATAAATGATAGACCGATGCATACCGATTGCTGGGAGTTTCGACAGGAATCTCCTCGTAACCATAAGACAGATAATCAACACCACAAATATCTATAAGCTGTTTAAATTCGAAGCCATCATCATCCCGCAATATCCTGCATACCTGCAGCAGTTCACTGCGCTTGATCTCCAGAGTAAGTTCACCGTGGTTAATAGAACAGACATCTATTGCGGCTTCGAATTTTTCTTTCGCGCGCGCAGCAAGTGACTCGATGGAAGTGGGCATGGATGAGGGGCTCAAATAAGATTAGCGTGCGATGGTATTGGTACGCTTAATTTTCTTTTGCAACTGCAAAATACCATACAACAAGGCTTCTGGTGTGGGTGGACACCCAGGAACATAAACATCAACCGGAACAATACGGTCACAGCCACGCACAACAGAGTAAGAATAGTGATAATACCCACCGCCATTTGCACAGGAGCCCATGGATATGACCCAACGAGGTTCAGCCATCTGGTCGTAAACGCGCCGTAGAGCTGGCGCCATCTTGTTGACCAGAGTACCGGCCACAATCATCACATCAGACTGGCGTGGGCTGGGGCGAAATAACATACCAAAGCGATCAAGGTCATAGCGGGATGCACCGGTCTGCATCATCTCCACTGCGCAGCACGCCAAACCAAAGGTCATGGGCCACATGGAGCCCGTGCGGGTCCAGTTAATCAGCTTGTCTGCGGAAGTTGTGACCCAACCACGCTCCAAATATCCCTCTATTCCCACTCCAGCGCCCCTTTTAACCATTCATAAATAAAACCGACAACCAGGATCCCCAAAAATAACATCATGGACAAGAATCCGTATTCACCAATCTCCCCGAGGACGGTGGCCCAAGGAAATAAGAATGCGATTTCAAGGTCAAATATAATAAATAGAATGGCAACTAAATAATAACGCACATCAAACTTCATACGCGCATCTTCAAATGCTTCAAATCCACATTCGTAGGGAGACAGTTTCGCACTATCGGGTTTATTTGGCGCAAGCATCCAGCCCATTAGTATTGGCCCGACACCAACCAAAATACCAACAGCCAGGAAGATCATTATTGGAAGGTAGTTCTGAAGCATAGAGAGCAGTCGTCCTACTCGTTATTAATTCGGTGATTAACTATTATTGTCCTGCTTCGGAGGCAGTCTAGGCGTCAGAATCACAAAAATCAACCCTATAAAATAAGGTCTTTTTTGTCTTTTTGTTTTTAATTTTGCTACCCGTATAAGCAATACCTATCGGGTGTTTGTTCATTATTCTGCGTGTGGCACGCCCCGTCCGCCATATCTGCCGGTGGCGAACGTAGCGCCCGTATTGCACATTTAATGGTGCCGAAGGCCGGACTCGAACCGGCACGGCTCGCGCCACCACCCCCTCAAGATGGCGTGTCTACCAATTCCACCACTTCGGCTTTTACTTTTTAACTACACAAATGAAACAGGGTGCAACTTTGCCGCACCCTCCGCATCACTACTGAGGCACTTCTGGTAATTGCGGTTTAGATTCAGATTCTTTTGTGGCTTCCTGTGCTTTCTCATCAACAGCCTGGACCTGAATCTGCTGATCCGTGACGCTAGTGGGCGCAGCAAGGTTGGCATACTGGTAAGCCAATAGCATGCTGGTCAAAAAAAAGGTGGTCGCCAAACCTGCTGTGAGCCGTGTCAAGAAATTTGCCGATCCACGACTGCCGAATAAAGTTTGTGATCCACCGCTGCCAAAGGCAGCACCCATATCGGCACCCTTGCCCTGCTGTAGCAAAACCAGGGCAACCAGACTTACTGCCGCCACCATATGGATTATAAGTATAAATTGAATCATGACCTGTTCATCCTAAGTCTTGGTTTTTGGTCGCATTACATATTCCGAGAAAGTCTTGCGCCTTGAGTGACGCGCCACCAATCAAACCACCATCAACATCTTCGTTGGCAAACAACTCAGCGGCATTATCAGGCTTGACGCTACCCCCATAGAGTATCCTCAAACCATTGGCAATATTGGCATCTTTATCAGCGAGCTTTGTACGAATGAACTTATGGACTTCCTGTGCCTGATCGGCACTCGCCGTTTTACCGGTACCAATAGCCCATACCGGCTCATAGGCAATGACCGTATCTTTAAGCCCTGCTATGCCCACTACTGCCAGCACGGCATCAAGTTGGCGGCCCACTACCGATTCAGTCTGACCCCTTTCACGCTCTTCCAAAAGCTCGCCCACACACAGGATGGGGATCAACCCTGTCTTTTGGGCCTGTTGAAATTTTTCTGCTACAAGGTCGTCGCTCTCACCATAGATCGAACGCCGCTCGGAGTGTCCCACGATAACATAGGTGGAACCAAAATCTTTGAGCATGCCGCCGGATATTTCGCCAGTGTAGGCACCGCCATCATGGGTGTCCAGATTCTGACCCCCCCAGCTTACCGAAGTACCGGCCAATTTTTCGGCGACAACGGGGATCAGTATAGAAGGTGGACAAACAACCACCTCACAAGTCAGGCTGGCGTCCAATCCACCCACCACACCATCCAGTAAAGACCCGGCATCAGACCGTGTCCCATTCATCTTCCAGTTTCCTGCCACCATTGGTCGGCGCATCGATCAAACCTCTTGTGTGTTTCTGTGTTAGTAATCAGACCATTCCGCGACATATAGGGTCGCCAAACCGGCGCGATGTTACCGGGGGCGGTCCGATAAAGCAATTTCGAGACTACGATACAGGCCCAAAAACAGCCCGAAACCAGGCCACTCTTATGATGCTACGGCAGCAGCACCCTTAACCACTTCAGCAAGGCTGTGGCTAATACGCTCCACCTGCTGCATATCGGTACCCTCTACCATCACCCGCACTACCGGTTCGGTGCCCGAGCTACGCAGCAGCACACGTCCATGGGCAGCCAACTCGCCCTCTGCAAAACGCACTGCTTCTTGCACCGCAGCATTGTTATTGACATCAAACCCCCCAGCAGCACGGCCCTGCATAGATACAGATACATTGATCATACGCTGGGGAAAGACCTGCATCCCCGATTTTAGTTCCGACAGTGCCTTGCCACTTTCAACCATCACGGTGAGGATCTCCAAGGCAGCAATGATACCGTCACCGGTGCTACTTTTATCGAGACAGATGATATGTCCAGACGACTCTCCCCCCAGGATCCAGCCCTCTGATTGCAACAGCGCCAACACATAGCGGTCTCCCACCGACGCACGCTTAAATGGGATACCCTGTCCATCAAGTGCCTGCTCCAATCCCAGGTTAGACATCACTGTCCCAACCACACCACCACTGAGTCTATCTGAAGCCTGACGAGCGATGCTCATAATATAGAGAATCTGGTCGCCGTCCACCTTTTCTCCACTACTGTCCACCATGATCACCCGGTCACCGTCCCCATCCAAGGCGATACCGAGATCGGCGGAATGTTCGATAACAGTTTGTACAAGCAACTGTGGGCTGGTTGAGCCACACTGATCGTTAATATTGAACCCATCCGGCTCCGTTGCCACGCTAATAACCTTGGCACCCAACTCGGTCAAGACTTCCGGTGCAATATGGTATGCCGCACCGTTGGCACAATCGAGGACAATGGTCAGTCCAGCCAGCGACAGGCGATGGGGAACCGTACTTTTACAATACTCGATATAGCGACCTGCGGCATCCGGAAATCGATCGGCCTTACCCAAGTCACCCGGCTCAACGACAAGCAAAGGCTTTTCCATCTCAAGTTCTATCGCCCGCTCAATCTCATCAGAAAGCTTGCAACCCTCTGGTGAGAAAAACTTGATACCGTTGTCGTAATAGGGATTATGGGAAGCACTGATCACGACACCGGCACAAGCCCGTGCAGTCCGTGTCAGATAGGCTATGCCCGGTGTGGGCATGGGCCCGAGCAAACTGATATCCACACCCGCAGCCGATAGCCCTGCCTCCAGGGCCGATTCCAGAAGATAACCCGATATGCGGGTATCTTTTCCAATGATGACTTTGCCGCGACCTTCACTCAAACCACCCAGCACCCGTCCGGCCGCCCACCCCAACTTGAGGACAGTCTGTGGTGTAATGGGCTCTTCACCCACCCTACCTCTAATGCCATCGGTACCAAAAAACTTTTTACTCACTGAGCTCTCCTCAAACCCCACATACCGATCGCGTACCCGAAGGAACACCTATCAAGCACTGGCCCATTCTACCATTCGAATCACATCCCGGCTGGCCTTAACATCATGCACCCGCAGCAGAGACACGCCATTTTGTACCGCCATCACTAACAAGGCCAAACCACCATAGAGCCTTTGATCGACCTCAGCGTCTAAAACCTTTCCAATCATCGACTTTCGGGACAACCCCACCATCAACGGGGCCCCCAGTGCGGTAAAGCGAGATAAGCCCCGGAGTAGCTGTCGATTATGGTCCAAGGATTTGCCAAATCCAAATCCGGGGTCAAGGATGATATGGCCAGGGTCAACCCCGGCGGTGATGGCAGCCTGTTGGCGTTTAGCCAGAAACATGTACACCTCTTCTACCACGTCATCGTAACGAGGCGCCTGCTGCATGCTGTGTGGTTGCCCCTGCATGTGCATAAGACAAACAGGAACCCCCAATTGGGCCACGGTCTCAAGGGCCTGGTCAGTCCGCAGCCCATTAATGTCATTGATAAACCCGGCACCGGCACTGACCGCCGCCCGCATCACTTCAGGTTTACTGGTATCGACAGAAATAGGCACGTTAAGAGCAGCACTAATGGCCTCAATAACGGGGATAATCCGATCCAGTTCTTCTTGAACACTCACCGCAGCGGCACCGGGACGGGTAGACTCTCCACCCACATCGATGATATCCGCACCCTCATCTACCATGGCCTGGGCACGCCCCAGGGCCAGATCGGGGGCAATAAAAAGACCCCCATCCGAGAACGAATCGGGGGTCACATTGAGAATGCCCATAATCTGCGGACGGTCCAGCCTAAGCTCGCAACCGCCGCAACGCAACGCCGGCACTTCAGTGTTCGCCGGCAGGTTTATCCAATTTAGGCTTGGGAGTCTTACGGGCAGGCTTCTTGGGCTTTGCCCGGGAGGCCTTCTTACCACTACCACCGCTATTCATACCCTGAGGTGGCTTGGGTTTTTTCCCGGTCATGATGGCTTCAATCTGTTTGGCATCCAGGGTCTCCCAATCAAGCAGGGCCTTGGCCATCACCTCCACCTGATCGCGATGCTCTTCGATAATCTTCCTCGACAAAGCATATTGCTCATCAATGATGCGTCGAATCTCCTGGTCCACCGCATTGGCAGTAGAATCACTCAGGTTCTTGTGGGTAGTCATATCCCGCCCCAAAAAGACCTCCGTTTGATTGTCACCGTAAACACAGGTCCCGAGGGCATCACTCATGCCCCAGCGTGACACCATATTCCGCGCCAAATCGGTAGCACGTTCAAAGTCATTTGAAGCACCGGTGGTCATCTGTCCCATAAATACCTCTTCGGCAATACGCCCACCCATGAGCACGGCAATGGTTGACAGCAGAAATTCACGATCCTGACTGTAACGATCTTCCTGTGGTAACTGCATGGTCACACCCAGCGCACGGCCACGGGGAATGATGGTCACCTTATGGACCGGGTCGGTATTTTTCAGGGTCTTGGCAACTACCACATGACCGGATTCGTGGTAGGCGGTATTCATGCGCTCCTTCTCAGGCATCACTATTGAACGCCGCTCTACCCCCATCACCACCTTGTCTTTGGCAAGCTCAAAATCCTCCATATCCACCAGACGCTTGGTGCCGCGGGCAGCAAATAACGCAGCCTCATTCACCAGATTGGCCAGATCGGCCCCGGAAAACCCAGGGGTACCTCGTGCCAGGACACTGGCATCCACATCATCGGACAGGGGTATCTTGCGCATATGCACTTTTAGAATCTGTTCACGACCACGTATGTCCGGCAGCGCCACATGGACCTGGCGGTCAAAACGTCCGGGGCGCAACAGGGCGGGATCGAGCACATCGGGCCGGTTGGTCGCAGCGATTACAATCACGCCATCGTTGCCTTCAAAACCGTCCATTTCCACCAATAACTGGTTGAGGGTCTGTTCCCTTTCATCGTGACCCCCACCCAATCCGGCGCCACGGTGACGTCCCACCGCATCGATCTCGTCGATGAAAATAATACAGGGAGCGTGTTTCTTGGCCTGCTCAAACATGTCGCGTACCCGCGAAGCGCCCACACCCACAAACATTTCCACGAAGTCCGAACCGGAGATTGTAAAAAAGGGCACCTTGGCCTCACCGGCAATGGCCTTGGCAAGCAAGGTCTTGCCCGTCCCCGGACTGCCGGTCATCAATACACCACGGGGTATACGCCCCCCTAGCTTCTGGAACTTGCCGGGTTCTTGAAGAAACTCCACCAACTCCTGGACCTCCTCTTTGGCCTCTTCCACGCCGGCCACGTCTTCAAAGGTTACCTTGTTCTTTTCTTCGGTAAGCATCCGCGCCTTGCTTTTACCAAAGCTCATGGCGCCACGACCACCACCACCTTGCATCTGACGCATAAAAAAGATCCATACACCAATCAGGAGCAGCAACGGAAACCAACTGATAAAAATACTCATCAGTAAAGAGGGTTCCTCCGGTGGTCTAACATCAACCTGCACATTATTATCAAGAAGATCGTCAATCATCTTCGAGTCTTCAGGCGCATACACCAAAAAAGACTCGCCACTTTGCTTTAATACCAGGACCTTGTCACCTTGAATGGTTACCTTATCAACACCACCTTGCTTAACCTCTGAAATAAAGGTGGAATAATCCATATCGCGCACTACACTTTTTTCTCTCTGCGCAAAATTGTTGAATACGGTCATCAATACGACCGCTATCACCAGCCACAAAACCAGGTTTTTCGTCAGATTGTTCAAGCCACTACCTCTATAGATGATACTTTTATGATTTCCACGTCCCCATGGTACCTATTCTGCTACCTCATCGCCTGCAAAACAACCGTAGCCCGAATCAGGCACAAGCCAAGACTTTGATACAGATCATCGGTAACCGGTAGCCAGTAAATACATCTCCTTGCTCCGCGCCCGGGAGGCCTGTGGTTTACGGGTCACGACACGGCTAAATTGCGCCGTCATCTGGCTGCGCAGATCGTCAAATCCATCTCCCTGAAAGACCTTGAGCAACACCGTACCTTCCGGTCTGAGTACCCGTTGGGCGAACTGTAAGGCCAACTCGCAAAGGGCCGACGCGCGAGCCTGATCCACCGCGACCACACCACTTATATTGGGTGCCATATCGGATAATACAAGGTCTACCTGGCGCTTAGGTAGCTCATTTGCAATCCTGTCTATTACCTCGGAATCCGTAAAATCACCCTGAATACACTCCACACCACAAATCGGGGCCATAGCCAGTAAATCCACCGCCAAAATCCTGCCCTTGCCCTTCATCCGCGTCGCCACATATTGAGACCAGCCTCCAGGGGCCGCACCCAGATCCACCACCTGCATCCCCGGTCGAATAAGCCGGTCACGACGGTCAATTTCGGCCAATTTATAGGCGGCACGAGAACGTAAGCCTTCGTCCCGGGCCCTGCGCACAAAGGGATCACGTTCATGCTCTGCCACCCAGGCACTGCTACTGCCTCGCTTGCGTCGAACCATCAGCGATATGTCCTGGTATGATATCGGCAGAACGACCCACTATCTGAATGACCGATAACTAAAGCCCCCACAGCCTATGATATAGTGCCGCCCCATTTTAGTTTGCCTTTAACATAGGCGTGTAGACGTGCCATGAAATTAAACAGTAAGCAAATACGCCACCTGCGTGGCCTGGCCCACCATCGCTCACCGGCGGTCACTTTGGGTGCCCAGGGCCTGACGCCGGCGGTCCTGGCTGAGATTGAAATCGCCCTGGCCCACCACGAGCTATTAAAAATTAAACTCAGTAGCGGCGACAAATCCAGTCGCCACCAAATGCTGGAACGTATCTGTGAAGTCACCCAGGCGACTGCGGTTCAAGAGATCGGTCGAATGGCCGTGGTCTTCAAACCAAGCCCGGAATCACGTATACCACTGCCCTGAAACCAAGCAGAACTGCCTGCCTGAAGACCGCAGACTAACCAAAAACCCGCCTGCTTTCAAAAACCGATGCGGCCAAACCACGGCCACCACGGCGCAAATGGCGTTTGAGTACAAAATCAAACATCAGTGGGTTATAACGTCTCAGGGCCGAGATCACCGCCACTTTGCTGCCATCAAGAAAACCTTCGCCCACCAGCTTTCGTAAAGAAATCAGAGGCATGATACCGGGCAAGGGATAATCGGAGCCGTTGACCAAACGCCCATGCCAATCCTCTCGGGTGATCACATCGTGGAGCGCTCGCCCGACCCGATTGTACTGCACCATCGCCGAGATCTCCCCAAATAGCCGACCCTGATACCTGGGCTCGTCCATCATTCGGGAGAATAATTCAAAATTATCCAGCATGGGGCCATTCGGCCCCCGGTCCATATCCCGGCCTTGCCCCAAAGATGCACAATGGGCGACAACCACGCGTACACCCTGGTCCAGGGGTCGGCGTAGCCGCAAGGGGTTAGCCAAGGCCTGGTACTCACCGCTGTGCACCGCAAGCTCCTTACCACCATGACTCAACAAGGGCACATTCAGTCGGGCCATGGCCGCGTAAAAGGCGTCACAACGAGGTGAGGCCGGGTCCATTCCCATGGCAGGTGGCAACCATTTCACCCCCCGTGCACCTCTTTTTACTGCATCCTCAAGCCGGGCAACGGCATCCTTTCTGTAGGGATGAATAGAGGCGATCCACTGGAACTGATCTGGATGGCCTTGCGCGACCCTGGCCGCATAGTCGTTGGGGGTATAAAAGGGACTCAAGGCCTGCACTCGCCGCCTTTGTGAGTCATGGTGGTAGTCAAAGGCCAGTAGCATGGCGCGTCCAGTACCCGGCATCTCTTTTTGCAGCTCAACGAGTCGACTGACATAGGCCCCATCACTGCTGACGCCGTCTTCAACGCATCCCGCATTGAGATAAAATTGTTTCTGTATGCGCTGGACGGGGTGCCACAAGCTGTCCATGGCCGGATTGAGCCATATCCCTGAACCACTCTTTCCATTTCCGATGAGATGAACATGGCAGTCCCAACGTTGGCTGGCTTCGATGCCCTCCCAGGCCTCAAGCACCAGTTCATGTTTGAGCAAGCTCTCGGGAATGGGATGGGAAAAGCAAGGATTCCATAGCCCATCTTCAGGCCAATATCTGAGGCCAAGCAGGCCAGCACCCCCGGCTGCCAAGGCTGTGCCGATGAAGGCCCGCCGCCGCACTACGGGAATGCCCACCCAGGGTGTGATTCCCAATGGTGGTTCGAGACCATTTTCAGTTATTGGTCACCGGCTGCGGCCGCATCAGTTGCGGCGGTATCGGTTACATCAGCTGCACTGGTGGCATCGCTTGCACCGTCTGACCCAAGAGCGCTGTAGTCAATAACGCCGATCACCCGTGGGATAATGGTGGTCCCTTCAGGTGCAGAGAATTTATATTCAAGGACACCGATCACCCGTGAGATCGTTGGCTTTAATTCGGGAATTTGCGGGACGCTGATCACCAGCACCCAGTCATCATCGGTCGGTACGGTCAACGTCACCTTATCGCCCACCTCAATCACCTTCTCATCTCTGACCTCACCGGTTTTCGGGTCCATCCAGCCCACATCAGCCGACAACGTCCAGTCCGTAAGATCAACGATGATTTCATTGCCCCGCTCTACGGCAGGTACAGCTGTTTGCGCTGCCGCAAGCGCATCTGCCTGCTCTGCGACAAACGCATCCACCTGCTCCACATAAACCACGTACTCACGATCGACCTCCCCAAAACAGTGGCCAATATCCACCTTGTCATTGCAGGTCGTATAAGTGCTGGCATCACGGTCCTCGTCATTCCAAAAGTCACTGAAGGCCTTGTACTGCTCGGTAGACTGCAGGTCCTCCTCGAAGTCGTCCAGGTGCAGGCTACCGTTGCGCCCACCGAGGATAAACCCCGCACCACCGGCAATCATGGTGTACCACATGGATTGCCTGATGCTGTCCACATCAAAATCCCCACGGGAAAAACCCACGCGCCAACGGTCGGTATAAAAGACCGGGTTGCTGGAGCCGCTGATTGCGGCCAGAATGGTATTAAAATCAGGGCGCTCGTCACCCAGAGAATCATAAGTACACGACGCACAGCTAAAAGCAGTGAAACCATCGCTCTGCCGGGAACTCACCGGACGATCATTGGCATCCAGATCGGCGATGTAGCCTGCAAACCATTCACTCCACTCACTGTCTCTATATTCAAGAACATCAATCCCCGAATCAAAGGACACACCTTTATAAATGGACAACCGAGACACTGCATATTGAAGCAGTATGGTTTCTGTAGTGGACTGACCTTCAAACCCAGGGGCCTCGTCACCACTGCCGTAAAACATAATGTTTACAGCCAGGTCACGATCTTCCAGCATCTGTATGAATTGGTCCAGCCTGTCCCAGTTGGCAATATCCAAAAAATCAAAGGCGGGTTTGCAAAAATTCGTCTCCCGACAAGTGTTCCACACCTGGTTTTTTAAAATAATCGCCACCCCATTGGCACCCAGGCTGTCTTTTACATAATCAAGCAGTATCCCCATGCGTGGATCATCCACCTCCAGGTAATCCTCAAGGGTGACATAGAACGGAACATGAATAAAAGGATCGGCCAAACTTGTTGTGGTTGCAACCGAACCCGAATCACCGGCCTGTAGCTTTTTAAGTTGGGCCTCATAATCAAGCGCCACAAAGAGTGCACCCTCCCCGTCTACGGTTTCATCTACGGGTTCATCACTATTTGGCTCGGTTCCGTCACTTTCTGGCAAAGTGCCGTCGATCCACTTATAGGTGTAGGTCCAAAGACCGGTCTCGTCAGGTATAAAGCGGGCTCGCCAGACAATACCTGTTTGACCACCGCCACCATCACCCACATGAAAACCCGTGACGATACGTTCTTCTTTGGAGGGTGAGATAAAGGTCACCACAAGCGCCAGCTCTGTGGTATCAAATGGATTGGCTAAGGGCAGGGTATAATCAAAATTGCGCTCCCATACCTCGCCCTGGATAACGGGCACCACGCGCACCGCCGGGGCAGCAGCAGAATACAACAACAACAGCAGCGTGAGCATATACCCCGCCACCGCAAAAAAATCTCGCTTGTATCGATCTTGCCAGCTCATAATCGATTTTGTACTGAGTATGTGCCCCAGGCACCGTTATGAATAAAACCTTACTTTAGAATATAACCCTAAGCCTTTGTAAAGTATAGCAAGTTTTAGACGATAATGGATAGGCTCACTTTCTCTGTAGCCCTCTCACCACCAGCACCATGCCCATCAGGCAATTTAGCAAGTACAGGCTACTCGCCACCCCATGCAGGATCGCAAATTGGGAGTATTCAGGAGAGTCCACCTGGAAGAAAAATCATAGACATAGTGGCACTGGAAGCCCAAAGCATGGATCAACCCGATGCGGAAGAGCAATTAAAATGCATGGTTCAGCGATTGCTCAATAAGGCGGGTTCTGAACTTTGGGGAGACCACAGTTAAATTGGCGCTTACCTCTTACCTCTTATCTCTTTGTACGCTTGATCTATTTCAGCTACATTTTTGTCGTACTTTGGACTCCAGTAAACACATATTGACTGACTTGCAAAAACACCAGAAATAATATTTGGTATATCTCTTTCAGCCAATTTTTTAACCAGTTTATCTCGAAACTGCACATCATCAAAACATAAACCTTTGTAATCTTTTGGTCGCATACCAAAAAGTCTTTCTACTTTATTCAATTTACCTTCTGGAAAAGCAATATATTGAGTACGGTCTTTACCTGAAAAAACATAATAATCGATCCCATTATTTTTTAAAATTTTTTTTGCAACCTCCATATCAAAATTGCTTTTTAATCCTATGCCATAATAACCAAACTTAAGTACTGACTCATCATTTTGACCACATGATACTACTAAACATGTAGAAATCAGCATAACCATAATAACTATACATGAATGTATTCTACAACTTTGTAGCTTGGAACGCATAGATACCTTTATCGGCTGCAACATCTAAAATGTTCCTATATTAAATAACGCAAACCATTAACGCAAACCATAGACACCCATTGATTGAAAACCCAGATTATCACCAAATACAGCCAAACGAAACGGACAACGATCTTCAGACGAAGCGA
>JAADGI010000012.1:58970-85164 GCA_013152415.1 Gammaproteobacteria bacterium
AGACACCCATTGATTGAAAACCCAGATTATCACCAAATACAGCCAAACGAAACGGACAACGATCTTCAGACGAAGCGAGGGGTACTTACATGGTGGTGATAAAGGGATGATAAATGGGACACCCATAATTTAACTGTTCTATCCTAACTCGCTATCGCGATGCTGTGAAGCCATTTGTTGGTTGTTAAATCTCTTTGATTTGCATGCCACAGGACTGGCAATGGCATAGATGACAATATGTTTGGCGATAGAAATAAACGTTAACCACGCCCTACCCTGCCGACTGTTTTCATCGGCATCCCAACAACAATTAGAAATGATAGGCTATTGCCTTGAACTTGAGAACATCTGCTGACTTACCTTCAATCCACACAACCAGCGTTGACCCACACGCTCGGCATAGTCCTTGATGCCTTCTACTCGGCCTACAACACGGTTGAATTGATCACCATTGGGCTGCATGTGAGTAAGCCAATGCTTGGGATTGACGTTTAAGCGTGTGAGTATCGGTGGGATGTGCGCCGGGATATGACCGCGCTTGTCCTCACGAACCGCCCGGCCGGTCCAGTCGACCAGTTCCAGATAATCCTTGAGCGTAAAGGGGATGGCATTAGCGGGCGCATTGCTGCGGGCACAGAAAGACGCCAATGCCGGGAACTGTGATTGGCGCTTGTTTTTATGTTTGGAGTTGTTGGATAACCGGCGTGGATGAACCGACAGGGTCTGAATACGTTGACAGATCGAGGTGAATTCTGAGGTTTCCGGGCGTTGTGCAATCCCGGCCCGAATGGGATTGAGATCCACATAGGCCATGCAGGTCAGTAGGCCTGCCTCATCTAATAGGGCCTGACTCTTGAATCTGCCCTCCCAGAATCGGCCCTTGCAGTGATCTTCGGCATTGGCCAATCGGGCCAGATGCTCATTCAGGCTGCGCATGTACCAACTTAAGTCCGCCAAGCGCTCGCGCCAAATGCTGATGATTTCCCTTGCTTTGTTTTGTTCTGCCTCCGTCCTCGTCTCCCCAGATTCATAACGGGCGACTAACACCGGGACACCAAATAGCCTACTCCAACGATCAATGACCTCTTTTTCTGTCCAATCCTTTGCACGCTCGTCATCTATTCTTATCACGACATGATAGTGGTTGCTCATCACCGCGTAGGCGCACAGATCGATAGCAAAAATATCGGACAGAGTCGCCAAGCGCTCCACCACCCATTGTTTGCGGTGGGAATAATCTTTTCTTGAATATCGATCACGCCCCCACAAAAAGGCGCGACGCACACAACGGCAAACACAGTGGTAATAGGGGGTATCGGCAACAGAGACCAGTTCCTTGCGTGGGCGAGTCATACGTTCCTCCTTGAACGATCAATCACAATAATGCCTTAAACGTTATCGATTTAGTCCGGTGACGTCAAGCAAATTATGGGTGTCCTTTTCTTTCGCTGCCTATTACCAGGATAAAAATAAACAAAAATATAAAGGAGGCTAAAACATGTCCAACTGGAAATATATTACCTAAAAGCAATACTAACAAAATTATGCCTAATAATATTCCGAACATTGTTGCCGATTTAGTCGATCTATTTTTAAGCTCTCTCATAATATCCATTTGACCTTATTTGGCTCTTATGCAGAAGTTTCATGTATATTAAGGTTCCTATCTTGCGCTTGGTGGCTCGCAAACAATTGCGGACGGACCAAGAACTAAGTCTCCCCACTAACTTTAATCGTGAGCATATATATTTTATTTTGTACCCAAAAAGCGCGATCTAAGCACATTTTCGGGCCGCTTTTCGAGCTATCTTAATGCAAAATCAATAGGTTGCGTGGGTCCGACCCCGTTTATCCGATGCCTAATTATTGCATTTCCAAAACTTGTTGCCATTTTTCTAACCACAATTTTTTTTCATTCTCCAATGCCTTCGCCAATTCCATTCTTCCTTCATCGCGAGCTTGTTTTATAGCTTCATCCATATGAAGAATCCCATTCTCTTTCTCTTTAAGTAGATAATAACTTATGCCTAGCTGAAATCGATTGAATAAATCATTTGGACAGATACTTAACGATTTCTCATAATGAACCACCGCATTCCTAAATTCAGAAGTTGCCTGATATAGAGCAGCTATTCGTCCCAGTAATATGCAATTACTTGGGTCGTGATCTAGCCGCTTTAAGTACACACCCAATTCTTTTTGGGGACTGACATTTTCACCCTCACAGCCATTCAATACAACATAAAATATCGAGACAACGACTAGTACTATCCATTTAGATTCTCGCATACCTTTACACATCCTGCCCATATAATAGTTATCAAACCATAGACACCCATTGATTGAAAACCCAGATTATCACCAAATACAGCCAAACGAAACGGACAACGATCTTCAGACGAAGCGAGGGGTACTTACATTACATTGCGAGATTTACAGAGGAGAATTCAAAAATGGAGATTTTGTCCTATAAATAGGCAAAGCGATCCGCTTGTGGCTTGGCCACAACGGTTTGGACGTACTGGTTGAACTGACTACTAGTGCAGGGTATGGCGGTACAAGGCCTGACTGGCACTGATGCCGTGTAACCAGTTTTTGTTAACACTGCCACTGAATTGGCGTAACAACTCGACGGTGCCCACGGCATACTTAAAGTGTTTGCCATAGTAGCGGATGCTGGGTAACCAGGCCTCAGGGTCAATGTTCAAAGCGTGTGAGGATGGGTTGGACATGCTCTGGAATATAACCCCGTTTGCCCTTGATGATGGCACGACCGGTGCTGTCCACTAGGGCCAGGTAGTCGCTGAAGGCAAAAGGGATACCCAAAGGCCTATCTTGGCACTCACCGCCCACAAGGGGTAAAAGTGGTGGTGAGATGGGTGGTTCACCATCGGCATGTATTGAACGGTGGGCCTCTTGATGACGCCGAATGCGTATTTGGATGGCGGTAAAATCGGATGCTTCCAGGGTGTTTGCGAGGGTGGCACGGATGGGGTTGAGGTCCACATAGGTCATGCAGGTGAGCAATGCCGCTTCATCTAACAAGGCCTGGCTCTTGAAACGCCCTTCCCAAAAACGACCCGTACAGGCGTCTTCGCCATTGGCCTGGCGGGCGATGGGTTCATTCACACAGCGCGAACCAGCTCAAGTCCATCAGCCGATCTCGCCATTGCTGGACCAAACTCAAGACCAACTCTTTTTCCTGCTCCAGCAGCGGCGCCCCGCTCTGATGCCGTGCCACCACATCCGGTAATGTAAAGAGTTGGCCCCAGCGCGAAATGACCCTGTCATTTGACCAGTCCTGGGCCCGTTCTGCGTCAATGCGCACTACTAGGTGGTAATGATTGCTCATCACCGCATAGGCACAAATATCAATGGCGAAAACCTCGGTGAGTAATTTGAACCGTTCCACCAACCACTGCTTACGATGGTCATAACAGTGGCCAGAGAATTTATCTTCTCCACACAAAAAGGCCCTGCGTACGCAGCGGGAAATACAATGGTAATACGGGGTATCGACTAAGGAAACGAGAGTACGACGGGGACGTGGCATCTTAAACCTCCTTGTTTAAGTTAAATCTTTGGTTTGATTGCCTGCTTCCGAGCAGGCGCAGAGTACGTTAATTCAACCGTGCATCCATGTCAAATCAATGGGTGTCTATGATTGCCTTTTAATCCCTATCCACCAATATGGCCTTGTAGCGCCCTTGCAGCACATGGCCCACTCGACGGTGGCACCGATTGTAGCGCTGCGTATACACACCGTTTAACTGACGCATGCCCGACGATAGATTGGCCTCGGCGGTCTCAATAAACAAATGATAGTGGTTCGTCATCAGGCAGTAGGCATAACACTGCCAATTCATCCGTGAGCAAACCTGCCCCAGAAGTTCGATAAACATCAAGTGGTCGACATCATCTTCAAATATCGATTCACGGCGGTTGCCCCGTGAAGTGATGTGGTACAACGCACCTGCAAACTCCAAGCGTAATGGACGGGCCATGGTTCCTCCTTGAATCCATGCGGGTCGAGATAAAATTAAATCCTATGCTAAGGGCCTAAATGTGGCAATGCAAGACCTGACCCCGTTTCCTTTTACGAGAGCACTAAACCCAAGGCGTTTCTCGATCACTTCGGATGGCAACATCACTGCCGGGGGCTTTTTCAAACCCCGATATCGGCGTGAGTTAGTAATTCGCCACCCACAGGTTGCGCAGGTCCGACACCGTTATTATAGTAACGGGACAGCATTGATATTAACGCTAACTTTGTCACCCTCATTTAACTGGATCGTCGTAGGGACCGTTGCTTGATTTATATCACTCCCGTTGTGAAGATAACCTAAATTCAACGTAGCGCATGCTTTTCCTTGGTCTTGACGAAAGGAACCGGATCGTATCTCAAAAAATAATTCACTAGTGTCATCGTCTCCAACAAATAACGCCTTTTTAGCATTTATCGATACACTTAGTTGACAAATCGCCCGCAGCACCTCGTTGTTAATCGAGATTTGTGGATTATCATCAGAATTGCTAGCGCTTTCCCAAGATTTTTCCAACTCCTCGAACTCCTTCACTGTACGAGGAAATATTGCTGGTATAACCTCGTCGGGTTTCGTTTGCTTAACACCTTTTTGGATTATAAATACAACCTCATCTCCGATATTCAAGGTTCTATCCTTCCAACTAATCCGCGCACCATCATTCCCCTCATAGCGAATCGATCCGCTAGCGCTCAATATAATCTCTCCAGAACCAAAGTCTTGTATCCATACAAAACATTTATCCAGATGAGGGGCGCCAACAACATATAGAGGCGCCCCATTTAACTCAGCTACAATATTTGCTGTCATATCCTAACCAGAGTTTCTATTTGTTATAGTAGATTACCTGCGTCGCCCGGTATTGTGATGTGTGGTGGAGGTGAAAACCCGAATTTTTTGCATTGTTTCTGGAACTGTCTCCTTTTCCAGTTATAACGGCGTGCCTCGCCCAAGAAATCCCTTATGTCCTCTGCTTCCATTAAGAAATCGTATCTAGCTTTTAGATTTCCTAATTGACTAGCACAGTCATCACAACCGGCACTCGCATTATGCACCAACACCCCTTCCTCCCCAACATAGAAGGTATGGGTGTTGGCCACGGCTAGATTATAGACTTTTTCGTGACGCTTCTCGCGAGTAATCTGCCTAACTTTAACCAGGCCTTTATCTTCCAAGCATGTCAAATCAATGGGTGTCTATGATTGTGCTAGTGGCTGAAGCCAGCATGACCCTGTTTTTTGGTCAGCGTTTGCTAATTGTCAAATCAACCCAGCGCCTCATTGCCTTACTACGAAATGATCCATAATTTGTGAAACGATTCTGATCACCCGCCCCTAAGTATCCATATAAATATTCTGGGTTATTGCCACGCAGATGTGTGATAAATGCTATACCCGAAGGCTTAAGGTATATTCCCACAATCTCTGTAATATCATTTGATTTTCCCCACTGATATTTCTCCATATCAGAGACTGATTTGAGAAATTGGGCGATTCTCTCTCTACTATATATAACTGGTGGTGCGTCAACCTCAGAAACATTATATTCTAGTTTAACTAATAACCCAGTGACTTCTTCTTCGGTTAATGTTGCCAGAATATCAATAGTCTCACGGTATTTATTGTTTTTATTATTGGCAATAACAAAAGAGATAGAAGCAATTATAATCGCCCCTAATACAATAAATATTGTCCTTATATTTATAAATTGCATACACATGTATCCATATACTCTTGGTCTATAAATTTATAATCACACAGAGTAATACCACGTCCAGGTCCCACCCCATAGCCAATCTCATTGGTGCCGGTAGGATCTCCGCCTGGAGTAAGACCAATATCTATTCCAATGTTACCAAAGTTAATCTCAAGAAAAGAAAATCATAGACATTGATTGCCTTGATTGAAAACTCAGATTATCACCAAATCTAGCCAAGCGGAATGAACGGATTGCAATCTCCAGGCGAAACAGGGAGCACTTACATCGTGGGTTTTATAGAGAAGAATTCAAAAATGGAGATTTTGTTCTATAAACAGGCAAAGCCCTCCGCTTGCGGCTTGGTCTCAGCTGCTTAGGCGTTCTGATTTGGGCTAACGGCTAGTGTATTGGCCGATACAAGGCCTGGCTGGCGCTGACCCCATGTACTCAGCTTTTATTAACACGACCACTGAACTGGCGTAACAACTCGACGGTGCCCACGGCATACTTAAAGTGTTTGCCATAGTAGCGAATGCTGGGTAACCAGGCCTCGGGGTCAATGTTCAGGCGTGTGTTGAACGATGGGCCTGTTTCGGATTTATCCTAATTAAATCGACCCGTCTTTTAGACAATAACGGAGGGGCTCACTTTCTCTGCAGCCCTCTCACCACCAGCACCATGCCCATCAGGCAATTTAGTAAGTACAGGCTGCTCGCTACTCCATGCAAAATCGCAAATTGGGAATACTCAGGAGAGCCCACCTGGATACCCCCTGCTACCGATCCTATGAGCCTGATTATCTGCGGAGCCAAACCGTACTCCCCCACAAGCAACAGCAGCAACATGCCTGTGAGCACCCAAGTACGCCAATGTTGGAATACCCTGGGCCCAGATTGCACCACCAGACCGAGTAACAATATGGCACCACTGACCAGACCCAGGTGGCTCATTGTACTGAGCAACTGACCCATCGCCATACCGGCGACATGGCGGCTTTCCAATACTGCAAAAAGGGTCGGTGCGACCAGAAAACCCAATACCCACATGCCACCAACCCAGAGGGTCAACAAGACGCGTTCAAT
The DNA here is from genome assembly GCA_013152415.1 of Gammaproteobacteria bacterium. GTDB lineage: Bacteria > Pseudomonadota > Gammaproteobacteria > HyVt-429 > HyVt-429 > HyVt-429. The sequence goes on from JAADGI010000012.1 coordinate 65,794, forward strand.
AGCCTGCCAATAACCCATCTCAACTCAAGATTGGGCCAATACGGCCAACACGACAAGCCAATTCGTTATTCACGGAGACGCAACAATCAGGCAAGGCCTGCCTGCGGCGCAAAAAGGACATGCTAGATATAGCGAATACTGAGTATCTCATAGTAACGCGCACCTCCTGGGGCGGTGACTTCCACCTCGTCACCATCCTGCTTGCCAATCAGGGCACGGGCAATGGGTGAGTTGATCGACACTTCACCTCTTTGGATATCGGCCTCCAACTCACCTACTATCTTATAAACCACCTCGGCTTCACTGTCCTGGTCGTACAGTTCCACGGTGGCGCCAAACACCACCTTGCCCTTCACGTTTAACTTTGTCGGATCAATCACCTGGGCTTCGGACAACACAACATTCAGTTCAGCAATGCGGCCTTCCAAAAAACTCTGTTCCTCTTTGGCGGCGTGATACTCCGCATTCTCTGATAAGTCCCCATGGGCCCTGGCCTCGGCAATAGCCTGAATGACCCGTGGCCGCTCAACACCCTTTAGACGATCGAGTTCTTCGCGCAAGCGCTCGGCACCCACAGCAGTGATAGGAATGCGAATCATAGCCCAACCTCTTGATGTAAATCTTGTAGCTTTCTGACCCCGACCTGACCAATTTGGGCATGGGCCTCACAAGCGGCGCGGGCAGCGGCCAAGGTGGTGTAATAAGTCACCTTATGCAACAGGGCCTCACGCCGAATGGTATAAGAGTCGGCCAGGCTCTGTTTACCTTCAGTAGTATTGATAATCATATCGACTTCATCATTTTTTATCATATCAACTATATGCGGTCGCCCTTGGGTGACTTTGTTAACCATTTTAACCTGTAGACCTTCGCCCTGAAGCACTGTAGCAGTCCCCCGGGTGGCCAATAACTCGAACCCCTGCTCTTTCAGGTAGCGGGCAACATCTACCACCCCCTGCTGATCGCGGTCGCGCACACTGATAAATGCCCGCCCAAGATGGGGTATTGCCGACCCGGCGGCCAATTGAGACTTCTCGAAGGCCTGAGCAAAGTTACTGCCAATCCCCATCACCTCGCCTGTGGACTTCATCTCAGGGCCCAACACCGTATCTACACCGGGAAACTTGATAAACGGAAACACCGCCTCTTTGACTGAATAATAAGGGGGAATAATCTCATTTTCCACCCCCTGCTCTTTCAAAGTCTTTCCAGTCATACACAGGGCGGCAATCTTGGCCAGGGGCCGTGATGTGGCCTTGGATACAAACGGTACGGTCCGGGAAGCTCGCGGGTTAACTTCAAGCACGTAGACATCACTGCCTTTAACCGCAAACTGCACATTCATCAATCCCACCACTTTTAAGGCCAAAGCCATACGCCGCGTCTGATCACGCAACTCGTCTTGAATCTCCTGGGACAGGCTATAGGGCGGTAACGAACAGGCAGAATCCCCCGAATGCACCCCGGCCTCCTCAATATGCTCCATGACACCACCGATTATGGCATCGGTGCCATCGCACACAGCATCCACATCCACCTCAATGGCATCATTCAAAAACCGATCCAGTAACACCGGCGATGCGTTCGAGACATTGATGGCCGCTGCCATATAATTTTTTAAGTCATTCTGATTGTAGACAATCTCCATGGCCCGTCCACCCAAAACATAGGACGGCCTCACCACCAGGGGATAACCAATTTCCTCGGCCAGTTGCAGGGCCGTGTCCGGGTCGGTGGCAGTGCGATTCGGCGGTTGCAATAGATTTAACTGCTGCAACAAATTTTGAAATCGCTCCCGATCCTCGGCAAGGTCAATGGAATCCGGCGTCGTACCAATGATTGGCGCACCGGCGGCCTCCAGGTCCCGTGCCAGCTTGAGGGGCGTCTGGCCCCCATACTGAACGATCACCCCCGTGGGGTTTTCCACATGCAGCACTTCCAGCACATCTTCCAGAGTCAGAGACTCGAAGTAGAGACGGTCAGAGGTATCGTAGTCGGTGGACACGGTTTCCGGGTTACAGTTAATCATGATGGTTTCATATCCATCAGAGCGACAGGCCATGGCCGCATGCACACAGCAATAATCAAACTCAATACCCTGGCCAATACGATTGGGGCCACCCCCGAGCACAACGATCTTTTTATGGTCCTGGGGATCGGCCTCACATTCCTCCTCGTAAGTGGAATACATGTAAGCGGTCTTGGTGGCAAACTCGGCGGCACAGGTATCCACCCGTTTAAATACCGGACGCACACCCAGCTCATGGCGTCGGCCACGTATTTCTTCTTCCCCCACCCCAAGCAGGGCGCCAAGGCGACGGTCGGAAAATCCCTGTCTCTTCCAGCCCAACAATGCGTCCCGGGTCGGCAGCTTATCCCTGTCGGCGGCTATGGCCCTCTCGGTAATAATCAGATCTTCAATCTGGGCCAGGAACCAGGGATCAAATCGGGTCAGGCTGAGTACCTCGTCAAAACCCATCCCCAGACGAAAGGCATCGGCGATATACCAAATGCGTTCGGCGCTGGGTGTGCCCAATTCTTTTTTGATACGCGTGTTGAGCACATCGTCCATGGGGCCACTAACAATGGGGTCGAGCCCGTGGACATCAATCTCCAAACCCCGTAGAGCCTTTTGCAGGGACTCCTGAAAACTGCGACCGATGGCCATCACTTCACCCACCGATTTCATTTGCGTGGTCAGCGTGGTATCGGCTTGGGGAAACTTCTCAAAATTAAACCGCGGGATCTTGGTCACCACATAATCGATGGAAGGCTCAAATGAGGCCGGGGTGGCACCACCGGTGATATCATTTTTGAGTTCATCAAGCGTATAACCCACCGCCAATTTGGCCGCCACCTTGGCAATAGGAAAACCCGTGGCCTTGGAGGCCAGGGCCGATGAGCGCGACACCCTGGGATTCATTTCGATAATCACCATACGTCCATTGCTGGGGTCCACGGCAAACTGTACGTTGGAGCCACCGGTATCCACGCCAATCTCACGCAACACCGCTATTGAGGCATTGCGCATAATTTGATATTCCTTATCGGTCAGTGTCTGCGCCGGGGCCACGGTAATGGAATCGCCGGTATGCACTCCCATGGGATCTATGTTTTCGATGGAACAAACAATGATGCAGTTGTCCTGACAATCCCGCACCACTTCCATTTCAAATTCTTTCCAGCCGAGTATGCACTCCTCAATCAATAACTCATTAGTGGGCGAGGCATCCAGCCCCCGCTCACAAATCTTGGTGAACTCCTCCTTGTTGTAGGCAATACCGCCACCGCTTCCACCCATGGTAAACGACGGGCGGATGATGGCTGGATAACCTACCCTGGCCTGAACCTGAAAGGCCTCTTCCATGCTATGGGCCACGGCCCCACTGACCACATCGAGGCCAATATTCTGCATGGCATTGCGAAACTGCTCACGATCTTCGGCCTTGTCGATGGCCTGCTTGTTGGCGCCGATCAACTGCACACCATATTTCTCCAACACCCCTTCCCGAACCAGATCCAGGGTACAGTTCAATGCGGTTTGCCCACCCATGGTCGGCAACAAGGCATCGGGGCGTTCCTGTTCGATGATCCGTTCCACAACACGCCAGTGGATGGGCTCGATATAGGTGGCATTCGCCAACTCCGGGTCGGTCATGATGGTCGCTGGATTGGAGTTCACCAGGATCACCTCAAAGCCCTCCTCACGCAGGGCCTTGCAGGCCTGAACACCCGAGTAATCAAACTCACAGGCCTGACCGATCACAATCGGACCGGCACCGATGATCAGGATGCGATGGATGTCGGTTCTTTTAGGCATTTTTAAGTCGCCTTGTCTTCCATCAATTCAATGAATCGATCAAACAGCTGGGATACATCATGCGGCCCCGGACTGGCTTCGGGGTGCCCTTGAAAACTAAAGGCCGGCACATCAGCCCGCGCCAAACCCTGAACGGAACCATCAAACAGGGAACGATGGGTCACCTGAAGATTGCCGGGCAAGCTATCGTCGTCCACCGCAAAACCATGATTCTGACTGGTAATCATGACTTGCTTGGTTTTAAGGTCTTGCACAGGGTGATTGGCACCGTGATGACCAAACTTCATCTTCATGGTTTGCGCACCCGAGGCCAGGGCAAGGAGTTGGTGGCCCAAACAAATCCCAAACACCGGTATGTCTTTGGTCAGGAGCGTGCGGATGGCCTCAATGGCATAGTCACAGGGTTCCGGGTCACCTGGGCCATTGGAGAGAAACACACCGTCTGGCTGCATCGCCAACACCTCATCTGCGGTGGTTTTGGCCGGTACCACCGTGACCTGGCAACCCCGGTCGGTCAACATACGCATGATGTTTCGCTTCACCCCAAAGTCAATGGCCACGACCTTGTGCTGACAAGTCGGAGCCGGGCGATAGCCCGTACCCAAGACCCAACTGCCTTCAGTCCAGGGATAGGTCTTTTGAGTTGTCACTTCCTGGGCCAGATCCATACCCTTTAACCCCGTAAAAGCCCGGGCCTGGGCCACGGCCTGTTCAGGGTCGACATTTTTGCCCGCGACGATACAGCCGTTTTGAGCGCCTTTTTCCCGCAACAAGCGGGTCAGCTTACGGGTGTCGATACCGGCAATGGCCACCACGCCTTGGGACTCCAGAAACTGTGGCAGACTCTGCCGCGCACGCCAGCTACTGTGCAGGAGGGGCAGGTCACGAATAACCAGACCCGCTGCAGCAACACCCGCAGACTCCATGTCTTCATCGTTACAGCCGGTATTGCCAATATGGGGGTAGGTCAGGGTGACGATTTGGCGGGCATAGGAAGGATCACTGAGGATTTCCTGGTAGCCGGTCATGGCGGTGTTGAACACCACCTCACCCACCGATTCACCTGAAATACCAATGCCTTGCCCAGTAAAGAGCGTCCCATCCTCAAGCGCGAGCAGGGCTGGCAGGGTCAATCAGGCCTCCGGGTAGTGGGCGTAAAAAACGGGAGAAGCTGGAACCGCTTCTCCCGTTTTTAGTGTCTAGTCGATCATACTTTCAAGCAAGCGCTATTCTAAGTGTCCACCACCGCAAAATCAACGTAAACCCAAAACATCCTGCATATCAAATAATCCTTTGTCCTGGGTGGCCAACCACTGGGCCGCCCGTACCGCCCCCTTGGCAAAGGTCAATCGACTGGTGGCACGATGGGTCACCTCGACCCGTTCACCCACCCCGGCAAACATCACCGTATGCTCGCCGACAATATCCCCGGCACGTATGGTCTCAAAACCGATAGTCTTGGGGTCGCGCTCAGCACTGACACCCTCGCGACCATAGACCGCACAACTGGCCAGATCCCGTCCCAGGGCATCCGCCACCACCTCCCCCATGCGCAGGGCGGTACCCGAAGGGGCGTCGACCTTGTGGCGGTGATGGGCCTCAATAATCTCGATATCTACATCATCACCCAGGACCCTTGCGGCCGTATCCAATAGCTTAAAACATAGGTTGACCCCCACGCTCATATTGGGGGCAAAGACAATGGCGATCTCCTCGGCGGCTTCAGCAATCTGCCGCTTACCCTTATCATCAAAACCGGTGGTGCCGATCACCATCTTCTTACCCGCCTCGCGACAGGCCGCGAGTTGAATCAGACTGGCATCGGGTCGGGTGAAATCAATCAGACAATCAAAGTCGAACCCCACCAAGCTATCGCTAATAGCCACACCGAGATGGCCTATACCGGCAAGATCACCGGCATCGACACCCATACGGTCACTGCCTGCCCGATCCATGGCTGCACCAAGCTGCACACTGTCCACTTGTTGGCAGGCCTCTATGATGGCGCGGCCCATACGTCCCCCTGCACCACTGACTGCAATTCTCGTCATTATTCTTCCTTCATTAACTTGTGGGCACGAGCATAATGGATTTGACCTCCAAGCCCAACCGGTTCCGATTGTGCGTTCGGTAAGAACTGGGCTTATACTGTAATCAGTAGCGAACGAACAACTCCATGGGCTATCTAAAAAGTATTCCGAATGGACGATACATCCCTGACTTCACTGACGAGATTACTGGCCGCAGTTGCAGCAGGTGGCTTTATTGGTCTGGAGCGCACCTATCATGGGCGTCCCGCTGGATTTCGGACCCATACCCTGGTGTGTACCGCCTCAAGCCTGCTCATGCTGGTCACCGTCTATCAATTACAACTCATCCACATCTCAATTGAGGTGATTCGGGTCGATCCCACCCGCCTGGCGCAAGGCATTATGACCGGTATCGGATTTCTGGGTGCCGGGGTCATTATGAAGGAAGGCCTGAGTGTGCGTGGACTGACCACTGCAGCATCCATCTGGATGACGGCATCCATCGGTATCCTCATTGGCATAGGATTCTACTTCCCGGCCCTGGTTGCCACCCTGCTCACAGTGGGGACGCTCGCACTTTTTCGATACGTAGAACACATCGCACCCAGTCATAACTACGCGGTACTGTCGGTACGCTCTCTACGCAAGGAAAATCTGTCCCTCGACGATCTGTGTAAAATGATCAAAGATCTGGGTATGACAGCCGCCAATCCCAGCTACCGGCTCAACCAGGAGGGTAAGTTCTTTCAATACCGCATGACCATACGTTGCCGGGATGATGCAAAATTCAGGCAACTGGCGGAGATCCTGGTGACCCTGGACAAGGTATCGGAGTTTGATCTCACCCCGGTGGGGGGCAAATAACTTATGGCCCTAAGGGCACCGCCACCAAACGTTTCTCAAAGGCCTGATATATCCTGCCATTGGCCTCATCGATAACCAGATTGGGATAACGAGAAGGCAGGGCCACCAAGCGATCGGTCTTGCCGGTACGCAGATCGACTGCGGCCAAGGCTTGGTCATTACCCTGGGGTTGGGTAATAAAGTATTGATACCCACCGCGCAGATTGGCATAGGGCGCGTTGTCGGCGGTGGTACTGGCCTGATAGACGAATCGACGACCCGTGTCCCGGGATTTATTGACCACCAGGTTCTTGGTGTTAATCAACTTCACCTTCACGCGCCCCCCCAAAGGCAGGGTCAATGCCGGGATGGCGGGTAATAGGCCGCCGACATTGGCGATAACAAATGACCCCACCTTGAGCACCGAACCTGAGGCCTGCAATAAACCGGCAGAAAACCGGCGCCAGATAGAGGACCCCGGTTGGGGGTGCTGGGTATACCAAAGACGCTTTCCCGTGACCCCATGATAGGCCGCAACGGCATCTTCACTAATGAGCAATATTCGTCGATCCTCATTGAGAGCGACAAATACCGGCTGCTTTTGTAGCTCATGTTCAGCCTCAACCACCACCGCACCGGTCTTACGGTTGATGGCCAACAACCTTTCACCGTCGGCAAACCATACCAACTGACCAAACACGAGCAGGTTGGTGATCGAGCCCATGGCGTCCTTGTACTTCCAAATAACTTGACCCGTTTGACGGTCCAGGGCCACGGCACCAAAGTCACCCTTCCACACCCATTTCTCCTTTTTGATGTCAAAGAATCGTCCGCCCAATTGACCGTAGACGACATCTTTGTCCACCAACACCTCTGGAATAAAATCAAATCGATCCGATCGCCACAACTGCTTGCCGGTACTGACATTAAATACGCGAACCCGATTATCACCACTGGTGTAAAGGACATCCCCTTGCAATACCGGATTGGCATAGGACAAAGCCAGATGATCTTCCACAACATTAAACTTTTGTTGCCATAGCGGCTGCCCATCACGCGCATTAAAACAACGGACGCCGCCATAGGTCACACACAGTTTGCCAGCCACCGCCAAGGGTGGATGATAAAGCCCCAATGTAAAGGGTCGATCAAAGACCCAGCGGGCATCCTCACCCAAAGTAGGTCGATAGGAGGGTTGCAAGGTCACTTTTTTGCCGAAGTCCTGATGCCAAAGCGATCGTCCGGTGGACAGTTCCAGGGCGTGGAGGTGGGGTTCTCGCTTAAGGCCCGAGAACAAGCCCTTGCCCGGCAGGATACCGCTCAATACACCACGGTCATCACCGTGGGCCCGCTGCACGGTGACCACAAATAAAATGCCATTGACCGGATCGACTGTAGCTTGAAGGACACGGCCTTTGAGTGCCGACGACTCCCAAACCAACTCACCACTACGCCGATCAACGGCCAACATGTGTGTCCCGGTGTCATCATAGTGACCTCCTGCGGCATCACTTATAAGGATATAAGGCGCATCACCGATGGTCATCAGATCGCCGGCATTGGCGCTAATATTGCGCAATCGCCAACGACGTTGGCCATTGGCCAGATTAATACCGTAGAGGTGGCGTGAAGTACCCACCACCAACAAGCCATCGTCGATCAGAGTTTGAAATCCGATGGGGTATTCAAACTGCATCTCCCAGGCCGGTGGACGCTTCTGCACTTCTGCCGTCGTGGCACAACCTGCGCTGAGCCCTACCCAAACGACGATCATCACCACCCAGACGAGTCGACCCACCCTGGAAAGCTCAATTCGATTAGTGTTGCAATCATTCATAGTCTACGTTCCATACCCGTTTATTGATTATTCTTTGGTGAGTCTAGCTCAAGTGATGCGAGGTTGCCGACCAGGATAGTGGACGATCAACAAACTTCCTTGTAGCGGAAACAGCGGGTCTCATGGTCATTCACCATCCCCACTGCCTGCATAAAGGCATAACAGATCGTTGGGCCTACAAACTTAAACCCCCTTTTCTTCAACTCACGACTCATCGCCTGAGACTCATCGGTCTGGGCAGGAATCTCCTTCAGATTGCGCCGTGCGTTCACAATGGGCACACCACCAACGAACCCCCAGATGAATTCTGAAAAAGAACCATGGGATGTCTGGATAGTTAAAAATGCCTTGGCATTTTGCACCGAGGCCGCCACCTTCAGGCGATTGCGCACAATGCCTGGATTCTGCAACAGACGTTCACATTTTTTCTGGGTAAACCGGGCCACCCGTTCCGGCTCAAAACCCTCATAGGCCTCACGGTAACTCTGCCGCTTCTTAAGGATGGTAACCCAACTCAAACCCGCCTGGGCCCCTTCAAGAATAAGCATCTCGAATAGATGCTTATCATCATGGGACGGCACTCCCCATTCTTCATCGTGATATACGATATCGAGTTCCGATGCCTTTGCCCATTCGCAACGTTTCATTTAGTATCCTAAAATAACACAAGCTCCAGCGCCCAAGCCTTCTTGCAATGGGTTCACAACTTCTTTTCCGTTAATCGTATATTTTGTTTCTTGTTTTCCATCACCCAAAGGCAAGCTCACCTCTGTTCCAGAAGATCGAGCATTAGCCGTATCTCGGTAATATTTTGCAACCGCCTTTCTTGATTCTACCGTATACCGGCATTCCATCTTGCCACCATTTGGCATGTCTTCAATATACAAACATTTGCCATCGACAATGCCTTTTATTTTCTTCGCCAGAGAGTCTCCTGCAAACGGATGGATGAACTCTTGGGTATAGACTTCGCATGATTCCAGTTTGTCGACAAGATTGATTACAACATCAACAGCAGTTTACTAGGTATCCCGCTTTTCCACGTTGCATCATTACATTAGAATAAACATTTACTTAGGACTTACGCTGGCATGCCTAATCCCACACCGAAGACGTGGCGTTTGGCTTGAAGCGTCAGATGGCAGCGGAACCAAGATACTTCGACTATCCATCAGATCAACAGCCAAAATAGCCATTTCAGACCTCCAGCAATGCCTCATGTTCTGTTTCAATTATAGCTCGAACCTTATTCAACTCCTTACTCGAAAATCCTACATTTCGGGCCAAGTTAATGGGTTGAAGCCAATATTTAGCTGAAAAGTCGTCCCGATCCACATGCATATGGGGTGGTGTTCGTTTTAGGCTCGTGGCTATAAAAGTAGAACCGATACGGGCCCCTCCTAAGTACAGTTGGCAATTCCTACCTCCATGTAATCGTCTAAATCCTTTCGCCACTTAACGACACGGCTACCGTACTTGGGTACTTCTATTGAATCTCTCTCACAAACACCTTGGAGTTGCGCTGATAATTAACCATCTCCTGACGCTCCACCGGCAGGGCATCCAATTCCATCTGCTGGTAACCATGTTGACGAAACCAATCTTCGGCACGGGTGGTAAGCACAAACAACTTGTGTAGCCCTTGCTGTTGGGCGGCACGCTCGGCGTGATTGAGCAGGGCCTCACCCTTGCCCCGTTTTTGATAGTCGGGGTGCACTGCCAACCCGGCCAATTCGGCCAGCCCATGGTCGGCGAAGGGATACAGACCAAAGCAGGCAATCACCGCACCGTCGCGTTCCAACACGGTGAAGTGGTCGATCTCCATTTCCAGACGTTCCCTGGAACGCCGCACCAAGATGCCCTGGGATTCCAAAGGCCCGATGAGTTCCAATATGCCACCCACGTCATCAATGTGGGCCTGACGGATGCCCTCGTAGATATCACTGCTCACCAGGGTACCCACTCCATCGCGGGTGAACAATTCTTGCAACAGGGCACCATCCACATGGCGATTGATCATGTGCACCCGACGTACCCCGTTTTGACACACCTTCACTGCGCTAGCTAGGGGCCTGGCAATGGTATCAGCGGCCAACTCTTTCAACCGTGCCTGGGCCTCGACCAAGGTCAACTGCCGAATTAATTCTCCCGTCCCATCCCGTACCCCATCACCGTCCAGCATATAAATCAGCTTGTCGGCACCCAGGGCGGTGGCGGTTGCTGTAGCCACATCTTCGGCACTGAGATTAAACACCTCACCGGTGGGGGAATAGCCCAGGGGTGACAACAACACCAGAGTACCGTCTTGCAACTGACGCTGGATACCGTGGTGGTCGATGCGCCGCACTTCACCCGTGTGTTGGTAATCCACCCCTTCACGCACACCCAGGGGACGGGCAACCACAAAATTTCCCGATGCCACCCGCATGTGTGCACCGGCGGTGGGTGAGTTGGCCATGCCCATAGACAACAGGGCCTCGATCTCGACCCGCACACTGCCAGCGGCGTCTTTGACACAGGCCAGGGCGGCATCGTCGGTGATACGCAGGTCATTGACATAGCGCATGGCAATACCACGTTCATTGAGCCGCTGCTCGACCTGGGGACGCGCCCCATGGACCAGCACCAAACGCACACCGAGGCTATTGAGTAGCACGAAGTCATGCACCAGGGTGGGAAACTGGGCATCGCTAATAACCTCACCACCAAAGGCGATGACAAAGGTGCGATTGCGAAACGCGTTGATATACGGTGCCGCATTACGAAACCATTGAATAAAAGCGGCGCTACCTGTTGCTGGCACAACAGCCTCGTCTGTGGGTAAATTCTTTGAATTTGCTTTCATAGCCCCGCCATTCTACCGGAAAACAGGCCGCCAACGCATTCACCAGACTCCGGCTGACAGCGCCCACAAACTCACAAAACACCCTCAAATCCCCACTTTGGCCAAATACTTATCACTTCTGGGCTAATCTCTTCTTGGAAAATGCCGTTAACACAGGGTAACCCCTTAAAGGAAAAACAAACCTATGCAGATTGAACAGACCCAATGGAGCCCTTCTGCCGGCTGGCAACCCAAACCACCTGGAAGGCTGGGTCAATCGGCAAACTTGCTTCTTATGTTTGGGGGCACCTCTTTGTTCAAGGAAGGCCGCTACTTTCAACAAATCGCTCAAACCTATCCCAATGCCCATATCCTGGGCTGCTCGACCGCCGGTGAAATCTGTGGTGCTCAGGTCTCGGACGACAGTCTGGTGGTCACTGCCATTCACTTTGAGCACACCCAAGTTAAAGTAGCCCATACCTGCGTCGACAAAAATCGCGACAGCTGTGCCGCTGGTGAATATCTGGCCAAAACATTAGCTGGGGACGATTTGGCACATGTGTTTGTGTTGTCAGATGGGTTGAATGTCAACGGCTGTGACCTGGTTAAAGGGATCATTAGGTATCTACCTGACACCGTTACAGTAACCGGTGGCCTGTCGGGGGACGGAAGTCGCTTTCAGGAAACGCTGGTGCTGCTAAACGGCGATGTCTCCAGTGATTCGGTCGCCGCAGTCGCGTTCTATGGAGACACCCTGAAGGTGGGCTACGGTTCTCTGGGAGGATGGGATGCCTTTGGGCCTGAGTGCCTAATCACACACTCTGAGGATAATGTCCTCTATAAGCTGGACGGTCAGCCCGCTCTTACCGTCTATAAAAAATATATTGGCGAACACGCTGCCGGCCTGCCAGCAACAGGTCTGCTGTTCCCTCTCAGTCTCCGCACACCAGAAATGGACACCCCGGTGCTACGTACCCTGCTTGCAGTGGACGAAGACAAGCAGAGCCTGACCTTTGCCGGCAATATCCCGATGGGTGCCCACGCACAGCTCATGAAGGCCAATCTTGATCGACTCGTGGATGGCGCGGTGGGCGCAGCCAAGACCAGTTGTGATGCCTTAGGGGACTCGGCTCCCGATCTGGCCATACTCATTAGCTGTGTAGGCAGAAAAATGGTGCTAAAACAACGTATCGAAGAAGAGGTGGAAGGCGTGCGCAATGTCTTTGGTGATTCCGCCGCCCTCACAGGATTCTATTCCTATGGTGAAATCTCCCCATTCGCGCCCAATGCCAAGTGTGCGCTACACAATCAGACGATGACCATTACCACGCTATCTGAATAACGCATACTGCAAGGGCTCACCAATAACCCGTGTAAGGCAAGACACAATCAACCCCTGGCCGTGAGCATCCCAGGGGGAAAGAGCCACCCGGCTTATGAACAGAACCCCCCTCTTCACAACCCAGGTGAAGAACGTATTCGTATCAGCCACATCCCACTGATGGAGTGGTGTCGGACAACCAACGAACTCATCCTTGGTAAGCATAGCGTTTTGACCTTTACCGGTTTAGACTAATCGGGCACCGACCAGATTTATCCATCTAAAATGGAATTTAGGAGCCCCCAGTCAGTCCTGTACAGATCGACACCCATGAGCAACCAAGCCCCCAACAAAAAATCGTTTCTGTCTAAACTCCTCCCAGGGGGGAGCAACAAAGGCGTGGATAACGAGGTATTAGACGGCTCGCTGTCCGGCCTCAGCGGCTACTCCACCATGGTCGGGGTAGATGGGTCCGTGGCCCCGGTGGACCATTCCCGGCCACCCCCTTCCGAACGGGATGAATACCTGCAAACCAAGTGGCATGTGAGCCTCACCGACCACATGATACGCCACGTCAGTGGCGTTGAAGCACTCGTGGACCTGGACGAAAGAGGCCTCATCATCGCCCGGGCAGTCAGTTCTGAATTCTTTGACAAACTCCCCGCTACCACCCAATGCAAATTTCTGAAGGAAGGCGCCGAGGCCTATCAACGGGTACTGGATGTGCGTAACCCGAATTGGCGGGAAGTTGTGGCCAACCACATAAAATCACAACAGGAAAAGTAGCACCAAAACGAGACAATCACCGCCTTGGGTGGTCATAAAACAAGGGGCCCGGTGTAGATAAATCAACCGTCTAACGACAGCCAGACACCCACACCGGGTCCGAACTCCAATCTAATAGGCTAGCGCTTTTTCGCCTTTTTAGTTCGAGCAGCAGGCTTCGCCCGTGCGGCAGGTTTTGTCTTCGCAACGCCCCCCTCATACATGGAATAACCCAGACCAAGCCACAACGCCAACAGACCGATAAGCACCAGACCGTACACACCCCCGGAAATCATAGTGCCAATCCCACTCATTTTAATGAATAACCCTGTCGCAACAGGAAATCCCAACATCCACACTAGAAAGTCTCTATTTTTCATCGTTTACTCCTAACTGTAGGATTGTCTGTGCACGGCCATAAAGACCGAACCTCGCACCAGGACATTGTCGACCATTGCAATGTTGAATCACAAGAGCCAAGTAGGCCTGTTTTATTGGGATTCCACCAAAACCATCAGGGATTTTACACTCGAACAAATCCATGCTGGCAGCACTTGTTCTCATACCCGGACAAGGGTCCAGATTCCTATACCAATGAAACCAATACCGGCAATATAGTGCAAATATCTTGGATTAAAGTATTGAGAAATAAGACCACCCGCAAGGACACCTATTCCCGAGGCGACAATCAAGGCCAAAGAGGCCCCGAAAAACACCGTGAGTTTACTCACCTCTTTGTCAGCGGCAAACAACATTGTGGCCAATTGTGTTTTATCACCAAGCTCTGCGATAAACACAGTGGCAAAGACCGTAAGAAGCACCTTGTATTCCAATTTATTCTCCCTCCTGTACGCCTGATAAAAGTGCGTACTATTTAGCCACCTTTGGCAAAAAAGACAGGTCAACAAAATATTTACCCGGATTATTCCGCTCGATAAACACAGTAATATCCCTATCAGGAATATGCTCCGTTGGATCGAACCATAAATTGTTGCTTTTAAATATGTGTATCTCAGATGTGGCTGGATTTTGCCATTGCGCCAGCACCCGAAATGGAGATCTATTATTCACTCGGACATTCCTGTTAATTTCCACGCTCAGAAATTTGGCAGAAATGGGGATACCTTGTTTTCTCAAGTACTCGTTCTTACGGTTACTTAGAAAGACAGCCAATGCTATGCCACCACCGACTGAAAAGAACACCCCACCTAAAATACCGACAATTAAGGCCGCGCCCCATAAGGAAAAGAAACCGTTAATCTTGGCCCTTTGAGGGCTTGATGGCAGATAGAATATCTCGACATTCTCCCCCCTGGAATAACCCGGTGGGTTGCTGCTCGTTGACGAGGTAACTTCAACAAGTTCACCCTTTTCGGTTTTAAACTGGACCACTGGCGCATAGGTCGTGGAATTATTTGACTTTGAACGGACAAGTTTTACGACCGTTCCATTGGTGGCTACGGCAGATTCTAAAAATGACTGGGTGTTCTGATACAAATAATAGGCCCCCACCAACATGCCCAGGCCAATGATTGAAAAAATATATTTTATGATAGATAGCGCTTTCATCTACAGCTCCTTACCCTTTCTTTGATGCCCAGATGGCCAATTTATGTCTCATGGCTTTCTGGGAGATCTGGTCTTCAGGGATGGGTTGTATCACCTTGTCATGGACAAGCAGTCGGTAAATATACTCAATCTTTTCATGTGCCGAATCTGTGGATTCAAACTCAACAGCACCCCGTGCCTCACCATATTTCACACCCTCAGCAATCGCCTTTTTTAGCCATTCTTTCTCATTTTTCAGCTTCTTCATAGTGACCTCGGTATGAGTTCGAGGAACTCAACAATTCCCATGACTTCAATTCCATTACCTATGGGTAAGGTGGCCTCCTCCAGGATAAATCACAAACTTGGCATGCCTTGATACCTCAACAGGTATAATGAACTTCATTCAGACAAATGTTACTGGATTCCTGCTTCCGTGCAGACATTCAACATAGTGATTCATTACATATTTGATTTTATGACATCCGCTATTTTGCTTTCATAACCAAAAAAATTGTGGCCCATTCCAGTAATGATGCAATTGTTAAAGCATTTAGAATACTCCAAATCTACAGAGTGATCATGCTCACCGTTAATCAGTATAATCTTCTTGGAAATAGCATGTAAATTTTCTTTTCTGTCCTCTAAAATAGTATTCTTAATCGTCCCATATGCAGATTGATAGGTGTGCTTGAAAAAATCTATGTAAGATTGTCGGTGTTTATATCTAAACAGGAATATAAAAGGATAAAATAGCCATTGGTACAAAATTTCGGAGCGACAAAGTATTCTCGTCCACCAGGCTCCTTGAGCATATTTTATATCAAAATAATTACGGGACTGTAACACCTCATCCTTTTTCAAAAAAGGATAAGAGATGAGGAATGCCTTCATCACCCTATTGGGGTATTTTATTGTCAGCTCTTTTGCCAGCAGGGCTCCCAGAGAATGGCCTATTAAAATAAATTGGTCATTTGAATCTTCGGATAGATTAAGTTTATGTTCCAAAAAAATAAGGAAGTCATTCACATCGTACCTAATATCAGGTTTACGTTCTCCACCAAACCCGATCAAATCAAATGATGATGTGTCATAGCCAAAAAAGTCCTTTTCAAGAAATTTAAAATTATTTTTTGATCCAAGCAGACCGTGTAGAAAAATAATTTTATTCATAAGGGTACTTCTATTAACACCCTCTCCCTGCGGAGAGGGTTGGGGTGCGGGGATCAATTAAAAATAACATTCAGTTGACACAGGGTCTTGTCTTTTACCTTTCCCGCATTGTTGATGATGCGACTGATTCTGGAGTAGTGTAAACCAAAATGCTCGCCTATAGCGGATTCCAGAAACAGTATTCTTAAATCACCTGCCCAACCTATCTTTTGGTTTATTCACTATTTCGTGTACTGCCCCAGTTATATTTGGATACAAAAGACGCACCCAAAAGAGCCTATTTCTTCGAAGTAGGAAAGATGCCAACAGGCGTAGCAAACCGAGTCCCCCATGCTCGAAAAACATATTGAAGCGCTGGAGGCCAATAGCCCATCTTATGGCCCCGAGGTAACCTCGGGATTGACCGCAAGTGGCTGGAACGTGATCTGACATCACGTCTGGATACGATAACCCCCAAATTTAGCAATTCGCCAAAGCCAAAGTCGTGCGGAGAATAGCGACACTAATCTCCGCATTAATTGCAAAGATTACCCTTGCCACTTCGGCAAATATTCACCATAATCTCCGCATCACTAGCGGAGATTATAAGATGTATCTTTGGGGGAAACCGGATTGGCCTGCTTTCACCTGGGACGAAAGGAGCCTGGCCAGGTCGCTCGTGCATGTTTCGCGGGAACAGGGACGGCTGCTGGGTAAAATGGAGGCACTCGGCTTTGATCTGCGCAGTGAAGCCCATCTTCGTACTCTGACAGAGGACGTGGTCAAATCGAGCGAAATTGAGGGCGAGATGTTAGAACCCGATCAGGTCAGATCATCCATTGCACGACGACTCGGTATGGATGTTGGTGGACTTATCCCCGCTGACCGCAATGTAGAAGGCGTGGTCGAAATGATGCTGGATGCGACTGGCAATTATGCGGAAGCTCTGACCGAAGAGCGGCTACTCGCTTGGCATGGGTCGCTGTTCCCAACAGGTCAAAGTGGAATGCGCAAAATCCGGGCCGGAATCTGGCGCAATGATAGCAGCGGCCCCATGCAAGTCGTTTCAGGCCCGGTTGACCGGGAAAAAGTGCACTATGAAGCGCCTCCTGCGGACCGTGTGCCCGATGAAATGGCAAATTTCCTGCGCTGGTTTAAACAGCCTGGGGATATCGACCCACTGCTCATCGCAGGACTTGCGCATTTGTGGTTTGTCACCATCCACCCATTCGACGATGGCAACGGCCGCATCGCTCGCACGATTGCGGACATGGCACTCGCCCGCTCGGAAAAAACAAACCAACGCTTTTATAGCATGTCAGCGCAAATTCGTTGTGAGCACAAAGTTTATTATGACACGCTGGAATGGACGCAGAAAGGTGGGCTCGACGTAACACAATGGCAAAAATGGTTCCTAAACTGTCTGCTACGCGCGATCGAGGGAGCCCAAGAGACATTAGGTACCATCCTCGACAAAGCACACTTCTGGGAACGCTTCACCAAAGAACCCTTGAATAAACGACAGATCAAAATACTAAACAGGTTTCTGGATGGTTTTGAAGGTAAGCTCACCACGTCGAAATGGGCAAAGATCGCAAAGTGCTCACAAGACACTGCCTACCGTGACATCCTTAATCTGATCGACCGGGGTGCATTACAGAAAGATTCCGGTGGCGGCCGCAGCACGAGTTATTCATTGATTATCGAGTGACCGTCGCGTTAATCAAAATAGTTACAGAATCGGAACAGAGATTGCGTTGGCAAATAACTGGCTACGGTAATCTGTAGTAGTCGTGACTACTACAGATCATGCAATAGGCAAAATGCAACCCTCTTTCTTCTCAATTCATCACATGGTAATACGCACCGTCGTATTCTATCCGTAATGGCCTTGCCATAATATTAAAACTAGACCCTTTGAATATGTTAAGTCAAGATTTGACCCTTTTCTGCGTTGAATAAGATAAACCCCTTTTCTTCAAATATTGATCTCATCTTGCTCGCCCGGCAAAACACAATTAAACACTCTGGTTAAAATTAACTTACTCCACCCTTCTAATTTTTGGTGGTCTTTAACCAACTCCTGAATTTCTAATACTTTTCCGCTCTTGGTGGATCCCGATGTGATAAATTCATTTTTATCTAATTTGATTTTTAGAGTCTCGAAATCTACTTCCTTCAAATGGCACATAGCCAAATGTTTTTCACTCCGATCATTTGATGTGTCCCAGATACAAATGGGGTTTCCTTCTGCTTCAGGGTAATAATCTATCCCTATTTCCTCTTTTACCTCTCTATGCAATGCGTAACGAGAAACTGACAATAAGTCTTTGTCCCCACTTTCAATGAGATCTTCCTGTCTGATATGACCACCCAAATAGAGAAGAATCCTTTGTGACTCTGGAGATTGATTGGACGTCTGTTTCTTGTTTTTCTTAACAACTAATACTTTGGTTCTTTGTTTGTTTGTAATCACAAGAATTGGTATTGGCTGCAACTTAGTATTGTCTTTTTCTACTTGTTGTCGCACATCAAACTTGAGACCAAGATCAGAGGACTCTATATCAGAATAAGAAAAATACTTTTCCCTTTGTTGCGCAACAGATGCTCGATCTAGGTAACCTATCCGCTCAGAAGTATTTTCAAGCAAAATACTCAATATACTGTTCGTCACTTGATAGTTTACTTCATTAAGACTTGGTTTGCTGGTATTTATGCACTCAATTTCCTTAAACATTGAACTATACCTCTTTTTGGATTCTTCAATGGTTCGTTTATAACTGTCTAATACATCTGGCTGCATGATGCTGCCCGTTTTGCGGGTAAGTAGATTCGCGAATTCACGTTCTAATGATACTTTTGGTTCTGCTGTAAAAATATAAACCAAATCAACAACTGAACGCCATCTACTCATGGTTAAAAAACATTCAATAGACTTGAAGTTATTTTCATCAAGATGATTTTTCTTTAGCAACCAACTAAACCAACACAGAGCATCGAAAATACCCCGATCCATAATAACTACATCATAATCTTTCGAATGATTCGATAGCACCTCAGATAGTTCGGCAATGGCTGATGTCACTGTCCAAAGATTAAAATATGGGTCATATTTGTTCCTTACAGGACAAACACTTGCTCGTTCATTTAGAACTCTAGTCCTAAACTTATTTCTACGAAAAAATAGATCAAGAGAATTTATCATCATTATAGGTATCCTTATATTATGGG
>JAADGI010000020.1 GCA_013152415.1 Gammaproteobacteria bacterium
TCGTTACCGCCGTTGTCGTTACCGCCGTTGTCGTTACCGCCGTTGTCGTTACCGCCGTTGTCGTTACTGTCGTTATCGTTACCGCCGTTGTCGTTACCGCCGTTGTCGTTACCGCCGTTATCGTTACCGCCGTTGTCGTTACCGCCGTTATCGTTACCGCCGTTGTCGTTACTGTCGTTGTCGTTACCGCCGTTATCGTTACCGCCGTTATCGTTACCGCCGTTATCGTTCGAAGCTATTGCCTCCGGCACCAATGCCTGCAGCAGCCGTATTACCCACGGAATTTCTGTGTGGCTTTTTCCAGTAACAGGGCTTAGGCCGTTACAATCTGAACAGTAAGATGTGAATAATCCTGTGGGCTGGAATTGGATATCTGTCTTATCCAGGGTCAGGGTGATGCCCCCCGGAAGCTCTTGTTGAACAAGCAAAACCTTATCGTCGGCATCAACCTCACACGCGGCCTCACTGTCTGTGAAAACAATCCAACCTTGATTCCAAGGGGTATCGGTACAGTTTGTGCTGTTATTGCTGGCGCAAATACACACTGGTGAGCCCCGGGATATCGCCTTGGTTCGTGCGTAGGATAATGAGCCCACAAGCAAATTGGCGTTGGAAGTCAGTCGGGTGTTTTGTACCAGTTCACTGAAACTGGGTGCCATCATAGTGGCCAGGATAGCTATAATTACCAGCGTTATAGAAAGCTCGATGAGAGTAAACGCCGTTTGTTTCTTCAAGTTTTGATGGTTACCCATTGGCTATTCCCCATTTTGCAAGCAGTCGAGAAATGTTTAATAAAGCTGCTTTTGATGCAGTGCTGCCACTGTCGTTGGTGTGGTTTGCGTAACTCACTGGTGATGGAGGCTAAGTCACCCACCCACACCAATCCATAACAAAAAACTCTACACCCTTCTATGTCGGCAGAAATACATCTAAACTTTAGCGATACAGCAAAAAAAACAACGAACAGGACACATAATATTTGGCCGCAGACAAGGTGCAGGGATCACGGCGCACCGGGAGCGTTATGGAATATCTAGTAGATTCAAGTATTAACAGGGGGGCACCTCCGTGTGTGGTGTCTGATATATCCCGTGGCCAGAAGACCACTCCTGTGATCAGTCTACTCCAGACTTCTCTGGTCCACAAGGGGCACCAAGGTCTACGTATCCTTCGTCTCTTCGGTGTTGGGAAGGAAAAAATAAAATTAGGCTTTGTCTTCTCCGTAACTCCCTTACAGCGAAGAATTCATAGGCTTTTTTTTGCCAATTTCGTTTCAAAAATCTGAATCACTTTCTCCAGATCTTCCGCTGTGTCGACCCCTGGGCCTGGTTTTCGGTTGGCGACACAAACAGCGATTTTTCTTCCGTGCCATAATACTCGAAGCTGTTCCAGGCTTTCAATCTGCTCTACCTGGCACGGTTCCCAGGCCGACATCTGCAAGACGAATTTGGCACGATAGGCGTATAGACCAATATGGTGATAGGTCTGTTGTGGGAGTTGGGTGGCACCATTGTGCTCCCTGTCCCAGGGTATGGGGGCACGACTGAAATACATCGCCATCCCGGATTCATCCAGCACCACCTTGACGATATTGGGGTTATGCAGTGTCTCGGAATCTTTAATGGAATGGCACGCGGTAGCCATTGCCGCCAATGGATTGTTCTCCAAGCTCGTTACGACTTGCTGAATTATCGCACTGGGCATCAGGGGTTCATCCCCTTGCAGGTTGACAATAATTTTATCATCGTCAATGCCGAGATGTTCAATAACTTCGGCGATGCGGTCGGTGCCGGAGGGATGTTTCTCTGAGGTCTGACAGGCTTCACCACCAAATTTTGTTACAGCATCGGCAATACGCCGGTCATCGGTGGCCACTATGACGCGTTCTGCACCTGCTGCGAGGGCACAGTTGTGCACCCGCTGTATCATGGCCTGGCCACAGATATCGACAAGCGCTTTGCCCGCCAGACGCGTAGAACCATAACGGGCGGGGATGACGACTATAAATGCCACGGTCTATATGGAGTCCAGTTTACGGGCCTCATCTTCCAACATCACCGGGATATCATCTCTTATCGGGTAGGCCAATTTGTCGGGCTTACATATCAGTTCGGATTGTTGTTTGTCGTAGACCAGTGGACCCTTGCAAATGGGGCACACCAGTATCTCAAGTAGCTTTTTGTCCATTAATGTCGTCCTGTAGTCGATGTCTGAGTAATTCTATTAACGCTGGATCGGGTTCTGCTTCAACGGGTACATACCAATGATGTGGCCCTGCCCATTTTTCACACTTAACCGCATCCTTTTCGGTCATCAATACGGGATGATCATCTCCGAAATTGATGTCCACGGCGCGGTATGCAAAGTGATCATCGAAGGGGTGCTCAATAATCCGGATGCCTTGTTGTTCCAACATATCAAAAAAATGCCTTGGGTTGCCGATACCGGCTATGGCATGTACGGTTTGGCCTTGAAAACTGTTTAAAGGTCGGCGCTGTATATCTGAACTCAACTGTATGGCCTCTGTGGCCCTAAGATTCATTCCAATTTCATTTTCTCTTGGTGGCCCATTACAGACATGGATGTCCACGAGCTTTGCACGTCGCCTGGGTTCACGCAAGGGTCCTGCAGGCAGGCAACGGCCGTTACCGTGGCGTCTATCACCATCGAGCATTTCAATTTCTATATCGCGATGCAGACTATAGTGCTGTAAACCGTCGTCGGCAATAATGACATTACATTGTTGGGTCGAGATTAAAAATCTCGCGGCAGCATGGCGATCTTTTCCGACAGCTACGGGACAATGGGATCGTCGTGCCAATAACACCGGTTCATCACCCACCTCTCTTGGGCTATGTCCTGGCTTAACCTGTATCGGACCTTTGGAGACGCGGCCTCCATAACCGCGACTGATTATGCCGGGTCGAAGCCCTTGGGCACTCAGGTGTTGTGCCAACCAAGCTACCAAGGGTGTTTTACCCGAGCCGCCCACCGTAATGTTGCCGACGATAATCACCGGTACCGCTACCCGCCTTACTCTAAAGATACCGATTTGATAACACCAGCGGCGCACACTGGCGATCCCGCAGTAAAATAAACCCAAGGGCACCAAAGGCCAACTGGCTGGTGTGGGGTGCCACCATTGCCGTTGCAGCCAGCTACTGAAAGTCAATTTACGGCTCTTCAAAAGAATTTGTGGGTCGTTTGACTAATGGGCACTTTTTATTAATCCCCTCTCCCTCCGAGAGTCCCCGAAACAGAGCATAAAAGGGCTAGGGTGAGCAAACAAAGTTAATACACTGATTTTATTACCCCCTCATCCTAACCTTCTCCCGGAGGGAGAAGGTGTTATCGATTAATAGAAGTGCCCCAATGATAAGTTCTCGCAAAGGCGCCAAGCCCGCAAAGAATAATTAGATTTATACAACAAGCTAATACCGTTTTTTATCAGAGCTTCACTTGACCGCCTTTCCCTTTGCGTACTTAGCGCCTTGGCGAGAGCGTCCGCCCTCAAATCATACACTTGCTTGTTTGTCTGCGTCGAGCTTTAGCTGCAAATCTTCTCAAAGATCTCTTTAAGGAGCTACAAAATACCTATGCATCTTCATCCACCGCCAATTGCGCGCGATAGAGCTTTGTGTATTCTCCTTGTTGGTCCAATAATTCACTATGTGTTCCACGCTCAACAACCCGGCCCTGTTTGAGCACAACGATACAATCGGCGTGTTCAATTGTGGAAAGCCGATGGGCAATAATGAGTGTGCTGCGATTCTTGATCAAAGTGTCGATGGCCTGTTTGACCTGATGCTCGGACGCGGTATCCAGTGATGATGTGGCCTCATCCAGAATGAGTATTGGGGCATCCTTATAGAGGGCACGGGCAATAGCAATGCGTTGTCGTTGGCCCCCGGATAATCGGGTACCATGTTCACCTATAACCGTCTCCAGGCCATCAGGCAGTCGATCGGTAAATTCGGTGACGAGAGAGGCCGTAACTGCACTTTGTAAGCGTTTTTCATCAATTTTCCCGTCTGCACCGTAGGCAATATTACGACGGATACTGGCGTCGAATAAAACCGTTTCCTGGGGGACTACGGCTATATTGTTCCTCAGTTCCTGTAGCGACAGGGTATTGATGTCCATGCCATCGACCGTGATGCTGCCACTCTCCGCGTTATAGAATCGTGCCAATAGTGCGGCAATACTGGATTTGCCGCTACCGGAAGGCCCCACCAAGGCCACATTTTGTCCGGGCCTAATGCTGAAGCTGATTTTACTCAGCACCTTGTTGTGGGTTTCATCATAGCGAAAACTGACATCGTTAAATTCCACATAGCCTTTTGAGCGTCCCAACAGCTGTGTGCCTGTATCGGGCTCACGGGCCTCATCGATCATGGCGAAGGTGCTTCGGGCCGCAGCCAGTCCTGCCTGCAGGGGTTCATTGATCTTGGTCAAGCGGCGTGCTGGCCCCATGAGCATTAACATGGCTATAACATAGGACACAAAGGCAGCGACATCCATCAAGCCTTCAAGGGCCAATTTTGCCGCCAGATAAATAATCCAGGCAAAGGCCAACGAGGCCACAAATTCAATAACCGGCAGGCTCGCTGCGGCTACTGTGGCCTTTTTCATAGCCTGTTGACGATTCTGATTATTAGCGGCGTTAAAATTATCTCGTTCATATTGCTGGCCACCAAAGGCCTTGACGATAATTTGAGCCTCAATCGCTTCTTTAACGACGTGGGTAATACGCCCCACTGAGAGTTGGATGTTCTCGCTGGCGATACGAAATCGTTTGCTGATGATGCGGACAAACCAACCCAGGATCGGGGCCACTACAAGAAAGGTGATGGTCAATTGCCAACTTTGATAAAACAAAAATCCTAACAAACCTATTACCGAGGCACTGTCCTTGATGAGTGTCGTCACAGCCGAAGTTGTCGCGGCATCCACTTGTTCTGCATCATAGATTAACTTTGATACCAGCAAGGCCGATCCATGCCTGTCGTAAAATCCGGTGGGCAGGTAGGTCAGGGTATCAAACATATCACGACGAAGATCAAAGATGACCCGCCGGCCCACCCAGCGCATGGCGTAGGTCCCGAAAAATCCACCCACACCGCGCATTAAAAACAAGCCGATCACCAGCCAGGGGATGAGCTCTATAAATTCTGGATTCTTGTTGACGAAGCCTTCGCCGGTAATTTGCTCCATCAATTTGGCGAACATCGGTTCGGTTGCGGCCACAATAATCATGCCTACCACCGCGACCAAAAAAATGCCCTTATAGGGCACGATATAACCTAACAGGCGACGGTAAAGTTTAGTGCCGCTGGCTGTATTGGTCGCTGTACTCATGGATCTCCAGTTTCTCGGGACTGCTGGGTAGCAAATGTAATATGGGTATGACCCTGACGGCGGGAGGCATCCATGGCGCGAATGACCGCTTCATGGGGAGTCTTGCGGTCCGCACGGATCACAACTACACGATCTGATTTACCTTGACTGGCATCTTTGATGGCCAGTCGTAGATTTTTGGGAGAACCCCCCAACAGCTGCTTAGCCTTTTTGTCACCCGGGCCACGGATGGAGTAAAGACCGGCACTGCTGATCTGAATTTCAATAACCTCTTTGTCGGTTTGTTCCTTGCTTTTTGTGGAGGCCTCGGGGAGTTTGATGCGTAACTGGGATTCCTTGGAAAAGGTGGTGGTGACCATAAAAAAGATCAGCAACAAAAACACCACATCGATGAGTGGTGTCAGGTTGATCTGCAACTCTTCTGCATTGTCATCTTTGAACTTCATGCCACTAGCTCACCCTGCTTGATTCTTGGGCGATGTTATTTCCTCTATCCCGTGAATAAATTCCACCAAATGGATTGCAGATTGTTCCATACTGACAGTGAGTTCATTCACCCGCCCACTAAAATAGCGGTGAAACATGAGGCTGGGTATACCGACCGACAGCCCCGCCGCAGTAGTGATGAGTGCCTGGGAGATACCGTCAGACAGGGCGGCAGGATCACCGACACCCACGGTACTGATGACCGCAAAGACCTTAATCATACCAATGACCGTGCCTAATAGACCGATCAAAGGGGAAATCGCGGCAATCGTGCCCAATGAATTGAGATAACGTTGTAACTCATGAATCACCACACGCCCGGATTCCTGTATGGCATCCTTCATGACTTCCCGGTCTCGGCCTAGATTCAGTAAGGCCACCGCCAGAATCCGTCCCAAAGGTGAGTTTTTATTCACCAGAGCAATCCTTTCCTGACTTAATTCCTTACGTTCTACAAGTTGCTGCACCTGGCCCAATAGATAGTCGGGGGCAATGCGGCTGCGCCGCAAAAACCAGAGCCTTTCCAAAACAATTGTGACACTAAATACCGAACACAGAAGGATCGGCACCATCAGCCACCCACCCGATTTAACTAGTTCAAACACCTTTGTATTTTTCCTAAAATTTGAGTTCGACGGAGGGAGCGCTACTTTAACAGGACCGCCACCCAACCGCCAGAAGTCTGCCCTCAGGCCACTAGTCGAACCAATATCGTTTGTGGGTCTGGCGGTAGGCCATGACCTTGGGGCGACAACCGGGCCATGCCACCTCGATGGCGCCATGTTTGGCAGATGTCAGTACACCGAAACCCCGTCGCGTATAACGCGTAAGGACGTGGGGGTGGGGATGCCCGTAGCGGCTTCGATAGCCTGATGGGATGAGTACCCATTGTGGTTTGACCGCCTCTAAAAAGGAGGCTGTCGATGAACTACGACTACCATGGTGGGGTGCCACCAATACATCGCTGGCCAGACTTTTACCGTATGAATTGACCAGGTGCTGTTCTGTCAGGGCCTCAATATCCCCCGTTAACAGGATTGACCCGCACCGTCCCTCAATACGCAATACACAGGATGCATTGTTGTGCCCACGTTGCCGGAGCGGCGCAGAGGGGGCCAAGACGCTAAACTTCACCCCATCCCAGGTCCACGCCTGCCCACTATGGCAATATTTCGCCCTGGTTTTATTTATGGCCCATAATTTATGGGGCACACTGCTGAGTACGGATGCCATAGGAAAGGCCCCCAAAACTGAGGCTGTGCCGCCGATGTGGTCATTGTCACCGTGGCTGATCATCAGCTTATCGATCCGGCTTATACCACGCTGATAAAGGTAGGGAATGACCACCGCTTTGCCGGTATCAAATTGATCGCTGTAGCGGGGTCCGGTGTCATAGACCAAGACATGGCTCGTGGTTTCGATCACGGTTGC
The DNA here is from genome assembly GCA_013152415.1 of Gammaproteobacteria bacterium. Lineage (GTDB taxonomy): Bacteria > Pseudomonadota > Gammaproteobacteria > HyVt-429 > HyVt-429 > HyVt-429. The sequence goes on from JAADGI010000020.1 coordinate 7,276, forward strand.
AAGACCTTGGCCGACGTCCAGCAGCGTCAAACGTGCGAATCCTGGTAATGGCCTTCCCTGCTCGACCAGAAACAGCGGCAACAGCCAGAACACCCCCAACAAACGCCCAGGCATGCCCTTTAGGGTCATGATGATGACGATCCCGAAACTCGCGCAGACCACTGACCATAATGGTAGTTGGGGTGTTTGCCACTGGCTCCATGACCACGACCCCAAATACTCCAGCAGCCACCACAGTTTTGCCAACATCCACGCCGCAGCATTCAACAGTGCAGCGGATACGGAACCGGGGCTGAGCAGTTCCAGCACCCCGCCACTCAAGGCCAGGGGTGTGACAATGAAACCCACTATCGGGATGGCAATGAGGTTGGCCGCCGGGCCCACTACCGAAACTTTTTGAAATAGCAGCAGCAACAGGGGCAACAATCCCAATGAGATACCCCACTGAATTCTGAGGACTTCAAAAAACCGATTGCGTTTCGGCCCACGCCGGCCGCTGATAAGTAATGCGATGATTCCCACAGCGCCAAAGGATAACCAAAAACCTGCCGACCACACCGACAGCGGATCGGCGATAAGCACGGCCAATAGTGCCACCCCAAACCAGTGGCCGGTGGCTATGCGCCGCCGCCAAAGTAGCCCACTGAGGACAATGGCCAACATGATAAGGGCGCGTTGAGTAGGTAATGCAAAACCCGCGATAGCGGCATACAGGGCCGCAGCAATAAAAGAGCACAGCCCGGCAAACTGGGGAGCCGGCAGACGCAGCAAGCCAAAACCCAAAATAGACCACACCCATCGACTGAGAAAAAAAACCGCACCCGCCACCAGCCCGATATGTAGCCCGGAAATGGCCAATAGATGGCTCACTCCGGTACGAATGCTGAGGTCCCATTGGGCAGAAGAAATGCCTCCTCGATAACCGCTTACCAATGCTGTGATCAATCCGGCGGTGTTGTTGTTTCGCAAGCGGGATTCAATGCGTTGTATCAACTGCCATCGTATCCTGGACAGATCCCAGACCCCGGCAATTTGAATGCGCCGGTTCGCCGAATTCTTGCGCACATAACCCGCTGCGCCTATTCGGTTGCTAAACAACCAGCCTTGGTAATCGAACCCCCCCGGATTGTAAAAGCCGTGGGGGCGTTTCAGCCTGACTAATAATCGCCAAACCTCACCCGGTTGAGGCTTAAGGTCTACTCCATACAGGTTCAGGCGGATTCTCTGCGGGGGACTGTATTCACCTTGTTCGTTAAACAGCCTGGAGGTTTGGATATCGAAGCGCTGGGATTGTTTACGGTAGCGTGGAATCGACACCATTCTACCTTCGACCCAAAGATCTTGCCCTTCCAGTTTGGGATCAAGCTGTTGGTTGAGCACTCCAGTGGCGACATAACAGGCCCAGGCAGCGCCCAAGGCTGCAACCAACAGCACATGAACCCCCAGCGGCCACCATCGCCTCAGAAAGGCGAAGGGCAGGACTGTCATGAACCACCACCAGTGTGGCAGCTCGGGAAGGAGCTGTACGCCTAGAGTACCGGACAGAAAAGCCAATCCATGGGTGAGTATCATTTGCCTCCTGCAAAAAACACGATGTCCTTATTGTCTCTGGATTACATGGTAATATAGCGTAAGTCATGACCAAGCGATTTTTTAAAAAATATATGCCGGATCACGCCACGATCCGAAATCACAGACACCTATCCTGGTTGGGCAGACATCTCCATAGCGCCAATTTGTGGCACCTGAATCGACGCTCAGTCTCCAGTGCCTTCGGTGTGGGTTTGTTCTGTGCCTTTCTACCCATTCCCTTTGAGATGGTTGCTGCCGCAGTCGGTGCCATTTTGTTTCGGGCCAATCTGCCAATCTCCGTGGCATTGGTTTGGATATCAAATCCACTCACCTGGGTACCCATATTTGGTGGCAGTTATATGCTTGGTGCACATTTATTAGGTTTGCCCACCATTTCTCTGGATGAGGTCACCCTGCATTGGCTGTTCGAACAATTTGCCCCCCTGTGGCTGGGGAGCCTGCTCTTAGGAACGTGTTTGGCCTTGACCAGTGTGCCTTTGGTGCGTCTGTTATGGCGGGTCAATATACAGCGCATGTGGGCCCGGCGAAATAATCGGGGTCATGCTGAGTAATTACAGAGTACGAATTTACTCACACATATCCACTTTTTAGCTCGACGGGGCTCACCCGCTAATCACTCCGTCCTCCATCTTAAGGACACGGTCCATACGCCCGGCCAGGGCCATGTCATGGGTGACCACGACAATGCTGGTGTGGCGTTCTCGATTGAGTTCCAGCATCAACCCGTAGACCCCCTCAGCGGTATTACGGTCAAGATTGCCGGTGGGTTCGTCGGCAAGTACACATAGGGGTTCTGTGACCAGGGCTCGGGCCACGGCAGCACGCTGGCGTTCACCCCCGGACAGCTCTCCCGGCTTATGGTGGGCACGGTGTGTCAGCCCTACCCGTTCCAGCAAACTGCCGGCACGTTCGAAACTGGTTTGGCTGCCTGCCCCTCGGATCAACAGTGGCATGGCCACATTTTCCTGGGCACTGAATTCGGGCAGTAGGTGATGGAATTGGTAGACAAAACCCAACGCACGATTGCGTAGCATGCCCCGCTGTTTCTCACCCAGCTTGCCAAGATTTTCACCGTCCAGGCTAATCTGCCCTGAGCTGGGGACATCGAGTCCACCGAGTAAGTGTAACAGGGTACTCTTGCCAGTCCCTGAGGCACCGACGATGGCCAGTTGTTCGCCCTTGGCGATACTCAAGCTCACACCCTTGAGCACATCGACGTTAATGTCTCCCTGACGGAAGGTCTTGGTTACATCCTGGCAGCTTAATACCACGTCAGTCATTACTCATACCTCAGGGCATCGGCGGGCTGGGTACGGGATGCACGCCACGCGGGGTATAAGGTTGCCAGCAGGCTCATGATCAGGCCGCTACTTAAAATGGTCATGACGTCCGACCAGCGCATATCCGATGGTAAGTCGCTGATGTAATAGACATCAGCCTCCAGGAATTTTTGCCCCATGATACCTTCAATAAAGGGCACGATGGTTTCAACATTTAAGGCGGTGATAACACCCAGTACCCCCCCCAGCAACACACCAATCACCCCGATGACGCAACCCTGGACCATGAATACCCCCATTACTCGCGCCGGAGACAGGCCCAGGGTACGTAGTATTGCGATATCGGATTGTTTGTCGGTGACCACCATGACTAAAGTAGAGACAATGTTAAATGCCGCTACTGCCACGATCAGTAATAAAATGACGAACATAGCGGTCTTTTCGATGCGCAGGGCACGAAAGAAATTGGCGTGCTCCAGGGTCCAATCACGGACGACATATCCAGCTCGTAAATTCTTGATCAGATCCCTTCTCACCTGGGGCGCTGCATAAACATCGTCTAGCTTGAGGCGCAGACCGGTAACCCGCTTACCGGTACGATAGAGTTTTGCGGCATCGCTCAGATGTATGAAAGCCAGGGCGCTATCATAGTCATACATCCCGACCTCAAAGATGCCCACCACAGTGAAGCGTTTTATTCGTGGCAGCATGCCTGTGGGCGAGACTTGCCCCTGGGGGGTAATGATTGTCACCCTGGAGCCTAGCGTCACATTGAGGGTAAATGCCAACTCACTGCCCAGGATAATGCCGTATTTACCGGCTTTGAGGGCATCGAGACTGCCCTGGGTAAATTTGTCGGCAATATCGGCTACCTTGCTCTCCCGGCCCGGTAAAATACCTCGAACCAAAACACCGTGTACGTCCCGGCCTTTTGAGACCATCCCTTGGCCCATGATGTAGGGTGCCTGAGCGATAACGTGGTCTTGTTTTGCAATCTGGGCTGCTGTCTCCTGCCAGCGGGACAAGGAACCACTGAGCCCGGTCACAGTGGCGTGTGCGGCAACACCTAGGATTCGACCCCGCAGCTCCTTTTCAAAGCCATTCATAACGGATATCACCGTAATCAGAGCCCATACCCCCAGGGCGACACCAAGCATGGAGGTAAGCGAAATAAAGGAAATGAAGTGGTTGCGGCGCTTGGCTCGGGTATAGCGAAGCCCAATAAAGACCTCAAGTGGTCGGATCATCGGCCGTTAAATTCCATAATGGTAGAGGCGTGAGCCAAAACCTGTGGGTGCGTCCGCGTGTACAACGGACGAAGTTTAAGGAGCGCGTATTCTACCGACTCTTTGGGATGGACTCCAATAATCCAGCAAGCGGCTATACTGTCGAAACAAACAGCATAGAAACTGTCCGATGGAGCCTTGATAAAGTGTCAGATCTAATAGAAAAATATTTTGCTTCGCTCACCGAAGATCTGGAAAACGACCGTTTAGTCCTGCCCATACTCCCGGAAGTGGCCATTGAGGTCCGCAAGGTGGTGGAGGATGAGAATGCCACTGCCGGACAGGTGGCCGATATTGTTTGTACCGACCCTGCCCTAACCGCACGGCTACTCTCGGTGGTCAACAGCCCCTTATACCGGGGTACGGCCCACATCAGCCACGTCCAACATGCTGTCAGTCGACTGGGCATGACCATCGTTAAGAACCTGGTATTGAGTCTCATCGTCAAACAACTGTTTCAGGGCAAGTCTGGTGCCACGGCCAAGCGCTTACACGAGGTGTGGGAACACAGCACCCAGGTTGCCTCCATCAGTTTTGCCCTGGCGACCCAATTTACGACTCTGGAAACAGATCAGGCCCTTCTGGCGGGTCTGGTCCACGATATAGGAAAGATTCCACTTATTACCTACGCCGAAAATCAGCCAGAACTCCAGAATGATGCTGTTCTCTTTGACCGAGTAGTGAGTAACTTGCATGCCCGGCTGGGTGCCACCTTGTTGGAGAAATGGGGCCTCGACGATGACTTGATTGCCGTGGCCGGTGGTCATGAATCGATTTCGAGAATTTCCGGCACCAAACCAGACTACGTGGATCTGGTGATTGTCGCCAATCTACAAAGCCATGTGGGCAGTGATCACCCTTTGGCATCGGTGGACTTTTCTACCGTACCTGCCTTTACCAAGCTGGGTCTGGACCCGGAGGTCAATTGTGTGGACATCGCCGGGGTGGCAGAAAATGCCGCAGCGGCACATGAAATGCTAAGCCTGGGTTAGCCTCTCCCAAAGGCGCTTGTTACTCTCGCCAAGTCGCTAAGCACGCCAAGAAATGGCTTTGTTTCTCTTTGCGTCTTGGCGAGATTATCATCCTAAGTTAACAGCAGTGTTATAGCTTAGCCGCCCTCTGGCCGCATATGGGGAAACAACAGCACGTCACGTATGGAAGGACTGTCGGTAAACAACATCACCAAACGATCTATGCCAATGCCTTCACCGGCGGTAGGTGGCATGCCGTGTTCCAGGGCGCGAATATAGTCTTCGTCAAAATGCATGGCCTCTTCGTCACCCGCGTCTTTTTCTGCCACCTGTTTGCGGAACCGCTCGGCCTGGTCCTCGGAGTCGTTCAATTCGGAAAAGCCGTTGGCAATTTCGCGGCCACCAATGATCAATTCAAAGCGATCCGCCACTGAGGGATCATCATCGTTACGTCTGGACAGGGGTGAGACTTCTACTGGGTAAGCGGTAATAAAGGTGGGGTCCATCAGTTTGGATTCCACTGTTTTTTCGTAGATCTCCAGCTGTAATTTTCCCGCACCATAACTATCCTGCACGGGAATATCCTTGGCTGCGGCAATCTTCCTTAGGGTGTCCAGATCTTCCAAATCATCGGCCTTAATGTCGTCATTGTATTTGAGTACCGCCTCTTTGACCGTAAGGCGGGTAAAGGGTTTGCCAAAATCATAGTCGGTGCCCTGATAGTGGATCGTGCTGGTGCCCAGTAAATCTTGGGCCAGACCACGGAACATCTCCTCAGTAAGGTTCATTAGATCGTTGTAATCTGCGTAGGCTTCATAGAACTCCAACATGGTAAACTCGGGATTGTGCCGTGTGCTCAGCCCTTCATTGCGGAAGTTGCGGTTAATTTCAAAAACCCTTTCGAACCCCCCCACTACCAAACGCTTGAGGTAGAGCTCTGGTGCAACCCTGAGAAACAGTTCCATATCCAAGGCATGATGGTAGGTGCGAAAGGGTCGGGCCAAGGCACCCCCAGGGATAGCCTGCATCATCGGGGTCTCGACTTCGAGAAATTTTCGCTCAATAAGAAAACGCCTGATATAACTCACCATCTGTGATCGGGTACGGAAGGTATCGCGTGTGCCCTCATTCATGATGAGGTCTACATAGCGCTGTCGGTACTTCATTTCTTGATCAGACAGGCCGTGGTATTTTTCCGGTAGTGGGCGCAGGGCCTTGGTGAGCAATCTAATTTTGTCTACTCGTATGGATAGTTCACCGGTTTTGGTTTTAAAGAGTTCACCTTCTACGCCTACAATGTCACCAATATCCCATTTTTTAAATTGCTCGTTATAAAAACCTTCCGCCAGGCTGTCTCGTTGCACAAAAAGCTGGATACGTCCAGACATATCCTGAATATGGGCAAAACTGGCCTTACCCATAATACGTCGTGACATCATGCGCCCAGCGACGCTAACGTGATTAGATTGCGCCTCAAGAATATCCCCGTCGGTCTCATCATGCTGGGCATGTAGCTCAGCCGCCATAACATTTCGCCTGAAATCATTCGGAAACGCCTGACCATTTTCACGCAGGTTTTTTAGTTTTATGCGACGCTGTGCAATTTGTTCGTTTTCTTCTTCACTCATAACTTACACTTTTCTCAATTTTAAGCTCATCAGGAAAATCTGTTTGTGTCCGATTGGCTCTCGCAAAGGCGCCAAGAACGCAAAGATTTTTCCTTTGTTTCTTGGCGCCTTTGCGAGAACATCTTCTCTTAAATCATGCTCATGATCCTACAGACATAGAGTCTTCGCTACGAATTTCCCCTGGAGGTCCCTTTATTAAAGCCCACTCTTCAAACTCGCCTCGATAAAAATATCCAGGTCACCGTCCAGTACCGCTTGAGTGTTACCGGTCTCCACATTGGTGCGCAAATCCTTTATTCGTGACTGATCCAGCACATAGGAACGGATCTGACTGCCCCAGCCAATATCGGATTTACCATCCTCTATTTCCTGGTGATCATCCCGTTGCTTTTGCAGCTCTAACTCATACAAGCGGCCCTTGAGCATATTCATGGCTTCGGCTCGATTGCGGTGTTGTGAGCGATCATTCTGACACTGGACCACGATGCCCGTCGGCTCATGGGTGATGCGCACCGCAGAGTCGGTGCGGTTGACGTGTTGACCGCCTGCACCACTAGCACGATAGGTATCCACACGCAAATCCGCGGGGTTGATTTCGATTTCTATCGAGTCATCAATTTCTGGACTGACAAACACCGATGCAAACGAGGTATGCCGCCGATTACCTGAATCAAATGGTGACTTTCTGACCAGGCGATGGACGCCGGTTTCGGTACGCAAGTAGCCATAGGCGTAATCCCCGGTAAACTTAACAGTGGCACTTTTGATCCCGGCTACATCACCTTCTGATTTTTCAACCAACTCGGTTTTAAAGCTTCGCCGCTCACCCCAACGCAGATACATGCGCAGCAACATTTCGGCCCAGTCCTGAGCCTCGGTACCACCAGAACCCGATTGGATATCGACAAAGGCATTACGCTCATCCATCTTACCCGAGAACATGCGCTGAAATTCGAGCTCGGCCAGCTTGTTTTCCAGCTCAGCGAGGTCGGCCTCTACTGCTGCCAGGGTATCGTTATCACCCTCTTCCCGGGCCAGTTCCAATAGCTCTGAATGGTCTCCCAGGCTGCTCTTCATGCGGTCGAGCAGACCCACCACATCCTCTAAACGGGCCCGTTCCTGCCCGAGCTCCTGGGCACGTTGAGGATCGTCCCAAACACCGGGTTGCTCCAACTCGCGCTGAACTTCAATCAGCCTTTCGTTCTTGGTGTCGTAGTCAAAGATACCCCCTAAGGGCCTCACTGCGAGCCGCCATATCTTTTATTTTTTCAAACAGGGGATTGAGTTCCATTACCGACAGTCTCTATTTATCTTTTGTTAAAGCGCCCTGTAAGGGTGCCAAGTGCGGCGCAAGGATACCTGAAAGGATGGGGGTAGGGAATGCACTACGGAAGATCAGTGACTATCGGCAATCACACCCACCTGGGGAAGCGCTGCCAAGCCAGTTTGCCGGGCATGACTCTCAAATCCGGCATTGCGCCAGAAGAAGGCCCTAGGCAAGGTCGTCGGCACCACCAGTGCATAAAAGAGCGCGCGTCCCGTGACTGCCATACCGAGAACAAGCCCGAATACGCCCCACCACAGGAGCACTGCGGTCCAGGACGCGGGTGGATTGAACATCATCACCGCCATCACACCTATGACGAGCAGCATGGTCAGGTTGCGGGTACGGTAGGTTTTTCCAAAGCGGCTTGCTTGTACATATTGCGAGGCCGCACCCTCACCCCCCCTGTTGTGCATCGCCCGCCGGTGACAGATCAAACCCACCCCTTCCAGGGCCAGACCCAGGGCCACAACCAGGGCCAGCACGGCCAACAACAGCGGTGCCGTTTCCCCGCTAGGGGCCAGTAGGTAAGTATAAAATAAGGCCCCCACGGTCCCCCCCAGACTCATTACACTGCCCATGAAGCTGCTCAGAGTCTGCCAATGGTCCCAAAAGGGCCGGGCCCGAATGCGATAAATTCTGTACATAAAATAGATGGCGACGGGGCCGACAATAAACGCCCCCCAACCGGCGAAGGTGGTCAAGCTATTGGCCATCGTTCCAGGCAAAACAGCCGACAAACCCGGCCAAACTGTCAGCAAGGTGTAGGCCAGCAATAAATTGTAGAATAGGGCAATCCCGGCCACCTCTCGACTGACGGGGGAATAACGTAAATTGTTAAAGGCCCGGTAAAAACGATGGGGCTTGCCGAGGTGCAGGGTAGACAAGGCCAGCGCCCCGGTTTGGGCCACGATCAACCCTCCCAGGATAAGACCGTAGGCCAGCGGATTTTCGGCCGGTGATAAAAAGGCCGGCGCAAACAGGGCCGCGAGGAACAAGACCATGAAGGCCCCCACCACGGCCTGGCTCAATAGGGTAAAGACCACCAGGGGGTCTTCCCGTGTGTGGAGTTGTTTCAGGTTCCAGCCGGGCCTATCCTGTCCGGTGGCTACCTTGGGGCTGTATTCACCCGTCACCCCCCCCTGCCTTTGGTAACGCAGGGGCATATTGTCGGGGCGTGTCATCTCCCGGGGCAGTGTCCGGGTCTGCTGAAAGCGTATGTTGGGCTGGGTGATGTCTGGCGTGGGAAACCCCGGGATACGAAGCTTTTTCTGATCCCGGTTCTGTGGGACCGTCTCGATAACACCAAAATCCAGGGCGTTGCCCAGACAGGCGGCAACACAGGCCGGTTTGAGTCCCACCTCCAACCTGTCCACACACATATTACATTTTTCAACCCGGCCCTTGACCGGATCCAATTGGGGGGCGTTGTAGGGACACACCCAGGTGCAATAACCACAACCAAAACAAATGTCAGGGTCCTGTAATACCGCACCGTATTCGGCAAATTTGGTATAGGCCCGGGTGGGACAACCTTTGAGGCACACCGGATCATCGCAATGGTTACAGGCCATGGAAATATTCAGGCGTTGGTAGCTGGGGTAGGTCCCCCCCTCGACATAACCCACTGAGCGGAAGGCCAGGTGTGGGGGTAAGTCATTTTTCTCACTACAGGCAGATTCACAGGCATGGCAGGCTATACAGTTATCGGCATTAAAATAGAAGCCGTGTTGCTTATAACGATCGGCACCCCCGCCCACACTGGGGTCACCGTTGATATGGAGACTCTTGCCTGCAAGGACATCACCCTCATCAACCAGTTGGATGGGCTTGCCATAGCGATTGCATTCCGGTGCGGCGGCATCCGCAATAAAGGCATAATCGGGTTCGTCTTGTCGTATCTTGTACATAAAGGTTTAAACTATTTCATTGCCGCAGAGACAAGAAGAACAAAATGCGGCCAAAGCCCCTAGTAAGTCCTTGCATTCATATTGCGTTCTGCCGCCAAGGCCTGGTCGGCAGCGGCCTCGACTCTAACCGCACAATGTTTAAACGCCGGTTGCCGCGAGTGGGGGTCTAACAGGCCCAAACTCAAACGATTGGCACATTCGTGAAAGTGAAACGGAATAAAAACCATATTGGGTGGCACCCTGTGGGTCAATTGCACCAGCACCACGGCATCCCCCCGCCTTGAGCTCAGCCGTGCATAGCGGCCGTGTTCGATACCCAGGGCCTTGGCCGCATCAGGATTCATTTCCATATAGGGGGTGGGACTGAATTTATTGAGGTTACCCACCTTGCCGGTACGCGTACGGGTATGAAAATGCTCCACCACCCGGCCACTGTTAAGCCAAAATGGAAAGGCGTCATCGGGCCTTTCGTTGTTATCCACAAAGGGCAAGGCAATCAACCTGGCCTTACCGTCCGGGTATTGAAACACCCCGTCGCTATACAATCGCGGTGTCCCCGTCTCGGCATCTTCATGACAGGGCCATTGAATACCCCGTTGCTGTTCTATCTTTGCATAGCTCATGCCCGAGTAGTCCAGCATCCGGCCTTTGGATAAATCACGTAACTCGTCAAAAACACCCTCGGCCGTGTCGGGAAAGCGAATCTTCTTTCCCGCCTCAAAGTGCTTTGCCACTGCGTTAAAAATCCACAGATCGGGTTTTGAATCGGCATAAGGTGCGATGACATTCCGGGTGAGATTGACGCGCCGCTCGGTATTGGTGAAACAACCCTCTTTCTCCGCCCAGATGGCAGCGGGAAGGTAGACGTGGCTGTATTCATTGGTTTCCACGTCGCTATAGGCATCTTGCACCACCAGGAATTCCAGTTTTTCCAGGGTCTTGCGGATGCGTGCGGTATGGCTCATCGAGGTCATGGGATTGGTCGCCACCAACCAAAGCCCCTTGATTTGACCGCTCTCGATAGCCGGAAAGATGTCGGTTTGAAACAGGCCTCTTTTGGGGGGCAAAAATTCCGCGTCGATGCCCCAATAATCCGCCACGGTTTTGCGGTCCTCTTCATTCTCCAGGGAACGATAGCCCGGAAGCCCGGAACAGGCTGACCACTCCCGGGTGCCCATGGCATTACACTGGCCGGTAATAGATAAACTGGTGCCGCCGGCTTTGCCGATATTGCCGGTAATTAAATTGAGATTATTGATGGCCACCACACCGTCAGAGCCGTGTGTGCTCTGATTGATGCCCATGGTCCAAATGGTCATGGCGGCACCGGCCCGGGCATAGAGTCTGGCCACATTGCGGATCGTGTCTTCATCAATGCCGCAGACAGGTGCTGCCGTAACAGGATCATACTGGGCCACCAACTCAGCGAAGCGATCAAAATCCTGAGTATGGGCGGCAATGTAATTTCGATCCTCAAGGCCTTCATCCAGAATCACGTGGGCCAGGGCATTGAGCAGTACGAGGTCGGTTCCAGGCGTAATGGGTAAATGGATGTCCGCCATCTGCGCAAACATGGTGACCCTGGGGTCGACGACGATGACGGGAAATTTTCTCTTTTCAAGCGCCTGCTTGAGTCGCCAGAAAATAATGGGATGCTGCTCCGGCAGATTGCTGCCAATGGCCAACAGGCATTCGGTGTGCTCAAAATCCTCGTAGCAGCCGGGGGGGCCGTCAGAGCCAAAAGAACGCTTGTAACCCGATACCGCTGACGCCATGCACAGGGTCGTATTGCCATCGTAATTATTGGTCCCTATCACGCCCCGTGCCAGTTTCCCCAAGGTATAAAACTCTTCGGTCATGATCTGGCCGGTGGAGACAATGGCAAACGCATCCCGGCCGTGTTGCTTTTGGATACGCTTAATTTCGTCGGCTACCCTGGTGAGGGACACATCCCAACCCACTTCACGAAATTTGTCGTGGGGGTGTTCACGCATCAGGGGCACACGGCCACGGTTGGCGGTCCGAAAAAGTTCATGCTCAAACAGACCCTTGAGGCACAGCTTGCCTCGATTGACCGCAGCGGACCCCACCCCCCTGGAAGTTACCGCTTCACCCTTTTCATTCAGACCCACCTCGATGGAACAACCGGTGGAACAATAGCCACAGGTGGTGTATTTCCAATCGACGACACCTTTGTCGGCGATCTTGATGGGGTTTTTGTGTTTACGACCCAATAACATGGTCTATGCCGAGATTCAGAAACATAAATTTAAAAAGGTGGGCAGAAGTACTGCCCGGAGTGAGATTCACTTCTCACCACCACCTACTTGTGAGTGCATTTTTTATTGGGGATCAGGGACAGTAGGATACGGTCACCTTCGAGCCTGACCGGAAAGCGCGTGGTGCAGCCCTCATCGGGTGCCACCGCCTCACCGCTGTCGAGATGAATCTTCCAATCGTGCATGGGACAGGCCACCCGCTTGCCATGGACGATACCCTGGGATAGGGGTCCTCCCCTGTGGGGGCAACGATCACGCAACGCAAAGACCTCATCGTCTGCAGTACGAAAAATTGCGATGTCACCTTTTGCACTTTTAACCACGCGTGCGCCCAAAGATGGAATGTCTTTGAGACTGCCCACATCAATCCATTGGGTGTCTTGATCTTCTAAACCGGGTACTGCTTGCATCTATTCGCCCTCAGTGTCACAGATTTTGGTTAGCCGACTTTTTTTAGTGGCGTAAATTCATGTTTATCCAATCCCTCTGCACGTTCCGCCCACGGGTCCACCTGTGCAAATTTTTGTGACGCATAAAATCGCTGAGCCAGGGTCTGCCGCCCTTCTGCATTATCGACCATTTCGTCTTTAATAAAAGAAAGTCCCACACGCTCGATCCAGGGGGCGGTACGCTCCAGGTAGTGGGCGCGTTCACGATACAACTGCAAAAAGGCCGCGCAGTATTCCAGCACTGCCTCGGCACTGTCGACATGACAGAGAAAATCCGTGGCGCGTACCTTGACGCCACCATTGCCGCCGACGTGTAACTCCCAACCAGAATCCACCGCCACCACACCAAAATCCTTGATCGTGGCCTCGGCGCAATTGCGCGGACAACCGGATACCGCCAACTTGAACTTGTGCGGCGTCCAGGAGCCCCAGGTCAGTTTTTCCAGATCAATCCCCATCTTGGTGGAATTCTGGGTGCCAAAGCGGCACCAGTCAGAACCGACACAGGTCTTTACCGTACGCACGGCCTTGCCATAGGCGTGCCCGGAGACAAAACCGGCCTTGGACAGATCCCCCCAGATTGCGGGTAACACGGATTTTGCAATGCCCAATAAGTCGATGCGCTGCCCACCGGTGATATGGACGGTGGGCACCTCATATTTTTCCGCTATCTGGGCCAGGGACTTGAGCTGGGCCGGGGTGGTATCTCCCCCCCAGATACGCGGCACGATGGAGTAGCTTCCGTCCTTTTGAATATTGGCATGAACGCGCTCATTAATGAACCGTGATTGGTAATCATCCTTGTACTCACCCGGCCAGGCGCAAACCAGATAATAATTCAACGCAGGCCGGCACTTGCCGCAGCCATCCGGGGTCTTCCACTCCAGAAAGTCCAATACCTTGCGCACACTCTTCAACTCATTTTTGGCGATGGCTCCGCGAATGTCGTCGTGACTGTAGTCGGTACAGGCACACAGGGGCTTGAGGTGGGGGGCCACAGAATAATCACCGCCCACCGTCAGGGCCAACAGGCTTTCTACCAGGCCCGTACAAGAGCCACAGGAACTGGAGGCCTTGGTATGGGCACGGACATCATCCAAGGTAAAAAGCTTTTTCTCATTGATGGCCTTGACGATGTCACCTTTGGAGACCCCGTTACAACCACAAATTTCGGCACTGTCGGACATGGCCGCAACCCGATTGTCATCACCGTGTCCGGAATCACCCAAGTGGCCCTGGCCAAATAAAATGGTTTTACGAAAATCACTGATATCGGTTTCATCACGCAAAAGATCGAAATACCACGAGCCATCAATGGTATCGCCGTACATCACCGCACCCTGGATACGATTGTCCCGCACCACTAGTTTACGATAGATCCCCTGGGCCTCATCACGGAAAACCAATTCTTCAGTATTTTCATCACCTTCAAAATTGCCCGCCGAAAAAAGATCAATCCCCGTTACTTTCAGTTTTGTCGATGTCACCGACCCTTCGTAACGTCGAATGCCCAGGTGGGCCAGATGGTTGGCGCATACCCTGGACATTTCAAACAAAGGGGCCACTAGGCCATAGGTCAGGCCACGGTGTTGTACGCATTCGCCTACCGCATAGATGCGAGGGTCATAGGTTTGCAGGGTATCGCTCACCACGATGCCACGCTCACAGTGGATACCGGCGGTTTGCGCCAGTGAAATATTAGGTCGAATCCCCACCGCCATCACCACCAGGTCGGCATAGATCTCGGTGCCGTCTTTGAATCTCACCTTCTCGACGTGCTGATCACCGATAATCGCTTCGGTTTCTGCCGCCATCAGAAAATGCAACCCACGTTCCTCCAAAGACCGTTTCAACATCGTGGCCGCAGAGGCATCCAGTTGCCGTTCCATCAGGGTATCGAGCAGATGGACGACGGTAACACTCATGCCTTGCTGCATCAGTCCATTGGCCGCCTCGAGTCCCAGGAGCCCGCCACCGATAATAACGGCGTGTTTCTTTTTCTTGGCCGCCTCAAGCATGCTGTTGACATCGTGGATGTCACGAAAACCAATCACACCGGGCAGATCATTTCCTGGCACCGGGATCATAAAGGGCTGCGAGCCGGTCGCCAGTAACAGGCGTTCATAGGAATCACTGCTGCCATCGGCACAGACCACCTTACGGTTCCTGCGGTCTATCTTGGTAATGGCCTTACCTTTGTGCAGATTGATGCCGTTATCGCTGTACCATTGCTCATCATTGATGATGATGTCGTCCACCGTCTTTTCACCTGCGAGTAAATGCGACAACATGATGCGGTTGTAATTGCCATAGGGTTCTTCACCATAGACGGTGATGTCGTAATGGTCCGGGGCCAGTTTGAGTACTTCTTCCAGGGTGCGTACGCCGGCCATGCCATTGCCGACCAAAATTAATTTTTCTTTCATGTAGTGTCTCCGGCTGGGATACAGTATCTGAGCTTGCTCAGCCTAATGGCAAAACCCGTGCCACAGTATACAAACATCATAAGCCATTGTATTTATTGTATATTTCAAGTTTCTGCCTTAAACCATGGGGTGACTCCCTGGTGCAACATCCCGCTACATTGCACTAATTCGGCACAAAGTCTCTCCCGCCCTGGTGATCACCAGAACCCCGAAGACCGATATGAAAGTGTCGCATCCGAAGCCGACTGCACAAAAGCCGGGCATCTGATAACGGGATTGGGCGATTGCAGTGCAGCTAACATGGCAAACAAATCGCACAAGGAAAATGGATGGCGCACGACAGGAATTATTTTATCTCTCTTTTTCCCAGCAAACTACCTGCTTTATTCGGCACCGGGCAGCTTTTTCATGAGTTAATTTTTGTCAATCAAATTCTGGCATACCCCTTGCTATCACGTGAGCATCGGTACGTAACTTCATGATGGAGCATTCTTATGTCTATAGACGTCAGCAAACTTAATTTATTTTCCTTCTCTGGAAAGGAAAAAATCTTGCACCTGAGCTGGTTTGCCTTTTTCCTAAGCTTCATCGTGTGGTTCAACCATGCACCCCTACTCGCGTCTATTCGGGAACAATTTGGACTCACAGAACAAGAAGTGAAGACATTATTGATACTCAATGTGGCCTTAACGATCCCCGCTCGGATTATCGTCGGCATGTTGGTTGATGCCTTCGGACCACGACGCATGTATTCCTTGTTGCTGGTTTTATCCAGCTTTTTATGCTTTGGCTTCGCCATGGCCGATGATTATGAAAGCCTGGCCTTGATGCGTTTTCTATTAGGATTTGTCGGTGCCGGCTTCGTTATCGGCATTCGCATGATCAGCGAGTGGTTTCCAGCCCGCCAAGTGGGCCTGGCTGAAGGCATCTACGGTGGTTGGGGCAACTTTGGGTCTGCCGCCGCGGCTCTGAGCCTGCCCACCCTGGCACTGGCATTTGGTGGCGACAACGGCTGGCGCTGGGCTGTGGCCACTACCGGTGTACTCGCACTTATCTATGCACTTGTCTATTTCTTTTCGGTATCAGACACCCCCAAGGGTTCCACCTATTTCAAGCCCAAAAAAAACGGTGCTATGGAAGTCACCAGCAAGGGGGATTTCTTCTTATACCTGGTGATGAACATACCCATGTATGGGGCACTGGCTTTACTGAGTTGGAAACTGGGTCCTGACCACCTCAATTTGTTAAATACTCTCACCACGGACAGTATTTACGCGGTTCTTATCGGTATATACCTTTTTCAGACTGTCCGCATCTATCAGATCAATAAGCACGTCTTCACAGAGGAGATACCGGAGATTGAACGCTACCATTTTAAACAAGTTGCGGTATTGAACCTGACCTACCTGGTCACCTTCGGCTCAGAACTGGCGGTGGTGTCCATGCTGCCCTTGTTCTTTCTGGATACATTCGATATTTCACCGGTTGCTGCAGGTATGTTGGCCTCGGGTTATGCCTTCATGAACCTGGTGGCACGCCCGGGGGGAGGACTGATCAGCGATAGGTTTGGCCGTAAAAAATCGCTCGTTATTTTGCTCATCGGCCTGGGGGCGGGTTATTTGATCATGAGTCAGATCGACTCGACCTGGCCTCTGATCCTGGCCGTCGCTGCGACCATGCTGTGCTCCTTTTTCGTCCAGTCCGGGGAAGGTGCCGTATTTGCCATGGTGCCATTGGTCAAGCGCCGTCTTACCGGTCAAGTGGCAGGGATGACAGGGGCCTACGGCAGCGTCGGTGCAGTGAGTTTTCTGACCGTGTTATCTTTTGTCTCAGCACAGATATTCTTTTTGGTGATTGCCATTGCTGCCATCGCTGCCATCATTGCGGTGGTGTTCTTTCTGGATGAACCCCGCGGGCAAATGGCCGAAGTGTTGCCGGATGGCACCGTACAAATGATTGATGTGACCTGATCGCCTTGTTGATTCCTTTTTGTTGCGGCCTGTTGCTGGGTATACTGCACCCACAGTTCCTCTGAGACAATCCATGCCACAAAAATTACACGTCACCTCCGCGCTGTGGAGTGAGGCAGGCATTAAACCTGTCAACGAGGATGCCTGTGGTATCCGTATTCCAGAGGGGGCATTGCGCAACACCAAGGGTATCGCCGCCGTGGTGGCAGACGGTATCAGCGGCAGTGAAGCAGGCAAGGAAGCCAGCTCCGCCTGTGTGCAAGGTTTTTTGACCGACTACTTTAGTACACCGGAAACCTGGTCGGTAAAAAATTCTGGTGGCAAGGTGCTGGCAGCATTGAATCGCTGGCTCTATGGCCAGGGCCATCGGCTCTATCAATCGGACCGCGCCCTGGTGACCACCTTCAGTGCCCTGGTGATCAAATCAAACAGTGCCTATTTGTTTCACGTAGGCGATACTCGCATCTATCGCTTACGTGCTAATGAATTCATCTGCCTTACCCACGACCACCGAATCCGCCTGTCAGGGGACAAGAACTACCTGGGGCGCGCCATGGGGGTGGACCTGCACATTGATATTGATTTCCGAATAGACCCTACCGAAGTCGGGGATACCTACCTCCTCACCACCGATGGAATACACGATTATCTGGAACAGTCTGCCATTGAAGAAATCTTAAACCGTTATCGTGATGACCCAAAGGTGGGTGTCCGCACCCTGGGTAAAGCGGCTTTGGAGAACGGTAGCCGCGATAACGTCACCTGCCAAATACTGCGTATTGATCGTCTGCCCAATCAGGACGAACATGAGTTCTATCGACACTTGACGGAACTCCCCTTCCCGCCGCCTCTGGAAGTGGGGATGGTATTGGATGGCTACAAAATACTCCGCGAAATACACGCCAGCAAACGTACCCAGATCTATGTCGCCCTGGACGTGGACAGCAATCAACGGGTCATACTGAAAACACCATCAGTCAATTTTGATGACGATCCGGCCTACATTGAGCAATTTTTACAGGAAGAATGGGCTGGGAAGCGCATTGACAGCCCTAATGTCCTCAAAGTAATAGACCCACACCGCCGTCGACAGTGTTTGTATTACGTCACCGAGTATCTGGAGGGACAGACCCTGCGTTCCTGGATGCAGGATCACCCCAAGCCGACATTGGTCGAAGTGAGGGCTATCATCGAACAAATATCTGTGGGCCTGAGATCGTTCCATCGCATGGAGATGATTCATCAGGACCTGAAGCCGGAAAATATCCTCATCGACAAGAATGGTCTGGTCAAGATTATTGATTTTGGTTCTGCCAAAATTGCCGGAATTGAGGAAATTGCCACCCCGGTCAGTAACAAGGGTCCCTTGGGGACAGTCAACTACACCGCACCAGAATACTTACAGGGATGTCGTGGTAGCAATCGATCAGACATCTACTCTCTGGCTGTGATTGCCTATGAACTGCTTACCGGAAAACTCCCCTTTGGTGACAGCCCAAACCTGCGTAAGCTACAGGCAGGTTACCACTCAGCCTCTGAGCGCAATCCAGAAATACCTGCGTGGATGGATGCCGCTCTGGAAAAGGCCCTCGCCTTTTCTCCGGAAAAACGCTATGAAGTGCTGTCGGAATTTTTGCACGATCTTTCTCACCCCAGTGCAGTTCTGGTGCGTTCTGATTTCGTACCCCTTATTGATCGAAATCCAGTAGCTTTCTGGCGGAGCCTGGCACTGCTGTTTTTGTTGATCAACATCGTATTATCCTACCTACTGACACACTAAAATGCCCCCAATGGGCTTGTACTGGGTGCTGACATGCCCGATTATTCACACTGGCCAACGCACTGCTGACAGACACGCATGAGTCTATGGCAATGAACATACCGATCCCCATCCCCCTTACCGATCAATATGCCCGCCAGATAAGCTATCTGCGTATTTCGGTTACTGATCGATGTGACTTTCGGTGTATCTACTGCATGGGAGAGGATATAAAGTTTGCCCCCCGCAAGGATATATTGACTCTGGAAGAGCTCTATCAGGTGGCAACAGCTTTTGTAAAATTAGGGGTACGTAAAATTCGTATTACCGGCGGTGAGCCCCTGGTGCGTAAGAATATTGTCTGGCTATTGGAAAAACTTGGTCGCTTGTCGATGCTTGAAGAACTTGTGCTTACTTCCAATGGTTCTCAACTTGAAACCTTAGCCGCCCCCATCAGGACGGCTGGGGTCAACCGGCTAAATATTAGCCTGGACAGTTTGGACCCCATCCGATTTAAGAAAATGACTCGGGTGGGTGATCTGGATAAGGTTCTTCGAGGTATCCATGCTGCCCAACAACAAGATTTCAATGCTATTAAAATAAATTCAGTCATTATGCGTAATCACAACGATGATGAGATTCTTCCCCTGGCACAGTTTGCCGTAGATAATGGCTTCGATATTAGCTACATCGAAGAGATGCCCATGGGGGCTATGGGAAATCATCGTCGGGATATCAGTTTTTATTCGAGTGATGAAGTGCGAGACACCCTGACCAATAGATTTAGTCTGCTTGCCAGCGAGGAGACTACCGGTGGACCCTCACGCTATTATCACGTTCAAGGCACCCAGACACGTATTGGATTTATCTCTCCTTACAGTCATAATTTTTGTGATAGCTGTAATCGTGTTCGGCTTACGGCCCAGGGGCGATTGCTACTATGTCTGGGGCAAGAACACTCTGTAGATCTGCGCCAAGTGTTGCGGGGTACGGAGGGTGTGGCTGGACTGTTCAGGCACATTTCGCAAGGTATGGCTATCAAACCCCAGGGCCATGAGTTCAGTCGCAATCAGCCATTCGCTGTGCAACGCCACATGAATGTCACCGGGGGCTGATTGGGGACACAGCTTGGATCAATTTTGCCCCCACAATCCAGCGGTCAGGGCATAACAGGATTGATACTGGCTGGTGGCAAGGCCAGGCGTATGGGGGGTAACGATAAGGGTTTGTACAAACTGGCAGACCATAGGCCCCTCATCGAGCATGTGTTGGCTCGGCTACGGCCCCAGGTGGAAAAGATTCTGATCAGCGCCAACCGAAACCGAGAGCACTATCGGCAGTACGGCGGCGCCATTGTTTCTGACCAGAAAGACAGCCCGTGGGGGCCCTTGGCGGGTATAGCCAGTGCCATGCGATGGCCTTCTTTAGGAGGCTATTTACTTGTTTGCCCCTGCGACGCCCCCCAGTTACCGTTGGATCTGTGTCAACGCCTCTGTCAGCATTGGGTAGCTGATGAGACTGAATGTGCCCTGGCGCACGACGGTAACAGGCTACAGCCATTATTTTGTTTAATGCGCAGCACACTGCTCCCAAAAATAAATGCCTATTTGAATACAGGCGGTCGGCGTGTCGATCAATTTATGTTCGGCCTCAACCACCAAGTGGTGGATTTCTCGGATCAATCCAGCGCCTTTTTAAACATCAACACCCGCGAACAGGTTCACCAAATCGATCAGGCGGATTGAGGCGCCTTGATACCCAGCACCTCGGCTACCGTTTTATACAATAATTTTAATGCCGGTGGTGCCTCGATCTCCATGACATGCTCCACTACCCACTTATTGTCAGCAGCGGCCATCGCCTGGGCCAGGCTATCACCAAATAGCCGCAAAAAACTGTATCCAGGACCCTTGTCGTCATAAGTACACTGGGCGTAACCTTGAAAACGCCGGTTGAGGGTGTCGATAAAAGGCTGACGATAATCCCCAGGGCCCAACAATTCGGTCAGATTGTCGTCAATGGTCGCTGCCAATCGTTTTCCCAGCACCTCGACTAGAGTCTTGCGGTCCTCTTCACTGATTTGGCCAAATACAGTTCGATCAACTACCTGTATCAGGAAGGCCACAATTTCCGTCAGGCTTGCAGTGATTTGTGGGCCGGTGTCAAATTTAAACTCCTCCTCCTCCAAACGTTGGTAGGTCGCAAAAGCGATCTTCCATACATTGTGGGCCAGCACATTGGCTCTATCCTCGAAGGTCTTTTCGCGTCCACCACGCAGATTGCCCTTACGCTTGGTGTGATGCCATTTGGATTTAATACGCACAGCCATAGACCCTATTCTACAACAAGAACACGGCGGGATAACCCCACAAAAAACTCGACAACAACTCTGTGGGTTGGCAGAAAATTATTTCTAGAGATCCCTTGCGCTTACACTACCCTTGGCAGTCGAATTCAACCTAAAACTATTACAAGGTGGCCCAGCCCTCAATCTCGTGCTAAATATAGATATATGGCCCACGTTAACAAATCCAGCGACACATTGAATCTGGGGCAACTGATCAACACGATTCAGGCCAATTGCCATATCTCAGATGCCAGGTTTGCTGGGAATTATTCCATGTGTATCTTCCTTCTCAAGATGCGGGAATATTACCGCTGGGAGAATGATATCCCCCTGTCCGACAACCTGTCCGCACAGCAAGTGGGGGATTGGCTGGTAGCCAGGGAACAATGCTGGGAAGGGATTGAAACCGATCCCTATCGCCCCCTGCCCCTGGGTGAGCATCACATCGATCCCTTTGACTCCGTATCCATAAACGAACAACTTTTGCCACTGGGATACGTCTACAGTGGGGGTTATGGTGTATTCAACAAGCCCCACTTTTTTCTTGGTGATCTCGTCAAACAAGAACAGCGTGATGGCATTCGGGTGCTCATTTCTTCCTGCGAATATGCCCGGGATCTAGTGGCCCCACCTGCGATGCTGCTTAATGCCACGATCTTTGTACGCCAGGATGCGGTGAGGCGTTATCTGTGGGAGAAGATTGACGAATGGCGCTGGAACAAGAAACCGGATACCCCCATTGGCCGGGCTCTGGCCTGCCACGGCGACCGGCTGAGTCAGGACAAAGCCCTGGATCGGCTCACTGATGAGCAGACCGAGATTGCCATCCAACATGAAATGGGTGAGGTCCGTGCCAGCAGACACCTCGGCTCCACCTGGGAGGCCCTGTTGGGTGACATTCCCCATTCCAGGGCCGCCCTGGTAGCCCGGGCAATACGTGACCACCTGGCAGACTGCCTGGTTACACTTCCTTTCTTGCTGGCCGACAGCAACCGGGTCGGCTTGCACCTTTATTTTGCCAACTTCAATGGTATGCGCCAAGCCCTGTTCCCGGCAGCCCTGACTGCCTACCACCTGTGGCAAGCGGAGGATGACTTGGAGCCCTTACAGACAACTATCAAAACAGCTTGTGCCCATTGGTTAGCCACATGTCACAAGGCAATGGAATTTTATGCCCTGCCCCACAATGACCCCTTACAGCAGTTGGAAGTGTACCTTGATGAGCTATCCCCACTGTCCCTGGAAAACAGCTAAGCGTCACACCATTTGGAGACTACATCTATGCCCGATATCGATATGGAACTGAACAGTGGGCTTGCCGCCTTTGAGGCAAAAGAATTTTCCCGTGCCAAGCAACTTTTATCACCACTTGCCGATCAGGGTAATGCAGAGGCCCAACACCGGCTCGGTATCATCTACCAAAATGGCCTCGGAATGCTAAAAAATGATTTGTACGCCTATAAATGGATGCACGCCGCCGCCGAACAAGGCCATGCCATTGCCCAACATGGGCTTGGTTTTATGTACTTGCATGGAGAATGTGTGAACAAGAGCGAGGCCGATGCAGTCAAGTGGTTTCGGATGGCCGCTGAACAGGGCCTGATTGGTTCACAGATGATACTGGCTGACCTGTACGAAACAGGTCAAGGTGTTGACAAGGATCTTGATGAGGCACAAAAGTGGAAAAAACGGGCCGAAGAGCAAGATTAAGGAAACAAAATAACGTTTGCTAAGGCCTCAAGTGTTTGTTAAAAAAAAAGCAGACAAAATATTGTCTGCTTTTTTTAAGCGATCAAGTGAGTGACCGCCTGGAGCCTGGATGGCCTGCTATGACGGTTAACTCGCCCAGCTTTTGAAGTTGTCGGTCTTGCCTTCCATGCCGTCGTTGAAACCAGCATCATAGGCTTCTGTTACCCTCTGTTCTTCTAATTTTGGGCTGTGCAGAAAACCGGTTGCCCAACCGACGATATACTCGCGGTTGATGTCCGCTTTCTCCATCTTGTCTAACTGATCGTAATAGGTTTGGTTCATCTCTAACAACTCCCATTCGGGTAATTTAGTGATTGCTAATATTCTACCTGACTCTCACCCAGATTGAAAATAATATGCACGCATATTATACATAAAGCAATACTTCATAATAAGCCTATATCTTATTGATATAATATGAATATATAACTTTATTCTTGTCTCGAAGTTCATAAAACACGCAAATACCGCTTCCCTGTTTTTCACGGTCAATTGGACCCATGGGGCCGGGGTGTGTGTCAGTGTTTGGCTTCTGCTTCGGCGTAGCGTAATTGGGAGGCTGCCGATGGGTTGGGCCGATCGAGCCAGACCAAGTGTAGCCTGCCTCTATGGTCAATCGTCATCGCGGGGTGGGATTGATCACCCTCACCCGATGCCGGAGAAACCCCCAGGTCATCACTCCACGACCCATCTTTTTTAATCCAGGATAACCAGATATCGGCACTTTCATTTCGATCATCTTCCCACACCGCTGCCACTAAGCCAGTATCACCCACCACACTGGGGTGCCATTGGGCAATGGAGGCCCCAAACTCATCCTGAACCTTGCTGTTAGGATCCAATCGACAGGCACTGCCACGAATGAAAGATGAATACACATCGTAACCAGACCTGAAATCTCTCTTGTCCGACCAGACCGCAATAATATCGCCGTCAGCCACACGACTCAGGCTCACTCTGGCTGCACCCGTGCCACTCCCATATTGAGTCGAAATCCTGGGGCTTTGTTCATTAAGCACCTGGGGACGACTAAAGGCCTTATTTTTTTCTGCGCAACTGTAAAAAATCTGAGTATGACCGGCCCGGCGGTCTTCCCATGCCACGACGATATCCGCTCCCCCAATTGCAATGCTGGGATAGAACTGGCGTTTTTTTTCATTATTGGCGTGATCGATTGCCTTGGCCTCACCTATTACGAGGTCCAAGCTTGGACCCACCACCGAAAGTCGCACAAGCCGTATGTGTTGTCCTGCCCCAGCCCGTTGCGACCATACCGCATAGGCCGCCTGACCTTTATCCGTGGATGTCACACTGACCTGGACCCCTGGGCCACCCTCTATCTTCGACGGCATACCCAATTTTCCAGCCTTGAACACCCTGGACCAGATCCTTCCATCCTGTTCCCAGGCCATCAGGTATCGGTCGTTTGAAAGGGCTGTAATGCTGGGCTCTATCGCCTCGTTGCCCGCGCTGACAAGCACAGGGGCCTCGAACTTTTTGTTATCGAATGCCTTGCTTGCAAGATATATGGCAGAGCTGCCGGTTCGATTGTCTTCCCACACTATCGCCACGGATTTTGTTGATGCCGCGATATTCTTTCGACCGGAAGACTCCAGATGATAGAAGACCTTGCTACGCGCCAGATTGCTCACCGCTATGCTGTCACTGAATACCCAGGAGGTGAGTTCGTCTGATTGGGCATGACCCGGCAAGGTGACTGACAACAGCGCAACAGCAAATACCCATTGGGTGCAGCGGGTTAACCGGCATAAGCCACCCCTTTTGTGGCCGCTAGCCACCTTGCTGACTTGAGAAGTAGGCACGAAAGCCCATCTTTTTGTATATTTCACCATGGATATAGCGGTCGTACAAAAGCAGATCCGCCGCAGATTGCAGGCCCGATATTTTCAGGATCAATTTTCCGTTGGGCTCAAAATAGGCAAACAAGGGTGTGGCAAAGGCCTTGAGTTGAACCCCCAACTCACGCTCGGTGATTCGCTCCCCACTCGGCAGACTAAGGCGATCACCGCTTTCAGCATCGGCATAGATCAGAGAATAATGACGGCTATAGCGGTTTTTGACCTCCTCCTTGGAAAAGGCCTCTTTGTTAGTCTTGTCACACCAGCCACAACCGTAACGGCCAAAATAAAGGAATATGCGCTTTGATTCTGCCTTGGCGATCGTCATACCATCATCATAGCGTTTAAAATCATAGCCCTTGGGTGGATCGGCCGAAGCCGTGCCCACGGTGACAAACAAACAAAGGATGACCGATAATAAATTACTGACGCTTCGATTAAGATAGTCCATATAACTTATGTCTTGGGTACTTGGGTCAACGCAAGCCCTTTTTCAGTACGGGGCAGTGATAGCCGTCTATAAAGACAAGATATAGCATACACAGGCGTTCATGTGTATTTGTATAATCTACGCCCCTTAAGGAATCTGAACACTATGTTGGTGACCATTTCAAAAGTTCTGGATCGCAATACCCTGGGAGCGGTCAAACAGGCCTTGGCAGACATGAGTTTTGTCGATGGACGGCTCTCTGCCGGAAAGGTGGCACGGCGCGTAAAGAGAAATCAGGAAGTGGCCCCCACCACACCGGGCTTGGATCAGTTGAACAATCTGCTCATGGGCCAACTGGTAAAAAACCCCATCTACCAGGCGGTTGCTATGCCACTGAAGATTGCTGCACCCTATTATGTCCGTTATACAAAAGGCATGGCCTATGGAGAGCATATAGACGACCCGATAATGCGCAGCGATATGCCCTACCGTTCGGACATCGCCATTACACTATTTATCAGCGATATTGATGATTACGAGGGGGGTGAACTGGTGATCAAAACACAATATGGCGATAATAAAATCAAGCTCGCCGCAGGTAGTGCAGTGCTTTATCCAGCATCAAGCCTCCACCGGGTTGAAGAAGTCAGCCAGGGTGAGAGACTGGTGGCAGTGACCTGGGTACAGAGCGCCATTCGTGACCCCAATAAAAGAGAAATACTCTATGGGCTCTACCGGGCTCGCGAAAAACTTTTGAATGATTCGCCTGACGCTGAAGAGACAGCACAGATTGACCACAGCTACGTCAACCTGGTGAGGATGTGGTCGGAGATATAATGCTTCGCCGCTTATCTGTTATCCACTCACTCCAGGATCCCACATAGAGTTTAGACCCCTTAAGTCCCGCCAATTCCATCGCCAGAATATTGTGGCAGGCGGTGACCCCCGATCCACACATATGCACCACATCCTGAGCTGCCTTTGGGTCCGTGGCCACAGCGTACACCTCTCTTAGCTCCTCTGCCTCGAGCAATTGCCCGTTAAACGCCAAATTATCGTCGTAGGGTATATTGATGGCACCGGGGACATGCCCGGCCACTTTATCCAGGGGTTCACGTTCACCGCTAAAACGCTCCTCGGCCCGGGCATCGATCAGGATACCTTGCTCCGACTGGCTAAGTTGTTCAACAAACTGTGATGTCACCCAAAGGGTGTCATCAACACGAGGCTCAAACCGGGCAGGGTTGGAATCGGAAGCACTGGAACTAAGACCATAGCCCTCCCGCGTCCATCTTGGCAGCCCACCGTCCAAAAAGGCAACATCACGGTGACCTAACCACCGCAGCAACCACCACAAACGACAGGCTATGGCACCAAAAGAGTCATCGTAGACGACAACTTGCGAATGCTTGCCCACCCCCCAGGCGGACAGTTTCTCTGCCAACTGTTGTGGGTCGGGTAAGGGGTGGCGTCCACTCCCAGGGGTCACCGGGGAAGACAGATCTTTTTCGAGGTCTGCGTAGTGTGAGCCTTTTATGTGTTCCTTCAAATAAGATCGGTGTCCGGCCTCCAGATCGGTCAGGGTAAACCGACAGTCGAACACCACCCATTGGGGATCATCAATATGGGCCGCCAGTTGTTCCGGTGTGACTAGGGTTTGATAAGACACGGGAGACTCCAAGAAAGCGGCTAATAACCGCCCTTACGCCGTGACTCAGGCAAACCTGCTATGCGCCCACCCTGCTTTGAAGGGTCTTTAGGGAAAAGCTCGTAGATATCTTTCTGACCGATCTTCCGATCCCATTTTGCTGACATGGCCTTGACGATATTTCGTGTATTGGGTTGGTTGCCGCCCTTATTGACAAACTCATCGCGCAGAAAATTGATCAGATCCCAATGTTCTTGAGACAGGTCAATACCCTCATCTGAGGCAATAAGCTCGGCCACCGCTTCCGACCAGTCTTCTACGTTGACCAAGTAGCCATTCTTATCGGTTTCAACCGTTTTACCATCAATCTCATACGCCATTTTATCTTCCTCCAGAAAAATTTTCCGCATACTCCTAAATTTGTGCACCAAAAGTCAACTGGCACAGCGAAGGGATGCATCCCCCACCAGGGGGACATCGGCTACTATCCTAGGTGTCCTTGAGTTCTGCTATACCTCTGTGGGGAATAAACAGGCCACAACCCAAATGACGGCACTCCCCCATTCCCTGGGTCTGGAGGACTGCCGATTCTTCCAAACGAAGTTCCGCCAGCATCAAACTACGGGTTTTCAAGGGTCGATCCGGCGTATTGATCGTATTCTCGATGCCACACAGCATTTTTTGAGGATGGACGCCCATCTCTTTTAAATTCCCGGCCACCCTGTCCAAAAATGCCTCTTCAGTTTCTGTTGCATCCACCACCATATGCCTGGAAAACAGGGTGGTCAGGGCACTTAAGGATTTCTTGCGTGCGTCACCAATCGCGAGCTCATGGCCATCTATCTTCAGTAGCTTGCTGGATAGCACACGGGTATCGGCCTCCCGTTCGATAGGAATTCGAATTCTCAATTTGGTCCGCCGGGAAGGGAATAAAAGGTCATCGTCACGAGGGGGGCGCATCCATCCGTTTCCAGATGCCGCTACGTGGATGGAATGTATGCCGGCACCTATCTCTTCCCTTAGCCAGGGCAAATACACCATGATGGCCTTTGCCAGGCTGTGGGCATGATCCACCGGCAACTCACGACAGCGGATAGCAAAAACCATATCGACTACCGAATCATTGACGGTTACGTCGTGGGTATGGGTGGGTTCTTGCCAGTACATAGAGGTGCTCTCAATTAACGGGCAACTTGGCCCACAATGCATCACGATCTATCCACCAGCTTTCCTGGACCAGGACATCCACCACATTCCTGAGTCGTGGCAGGAATTTATCGGGGTCATTGAGCTCCAGTTTCTCCATCCACAAGCTAAACTGCTCTTGTGTATCCACCTCACTATGACGCCTTGCGACTGCGGCAAGCAACTTACCGGTAAAGAATTGGAGTTCTTCTTTCTGTTTGCCCTCTGAGCGCAAATCGGCAATGTAGTGCGCCACCGCCGCAGACAATGCAGCACCATCGGATTCATCGGGCGTTTCATCGACGACGTGCTGTAACATGGCAACACTCAATTCCGGGTCAATGGGAAACGTCACCGCCAGCCAGATTCCCTGCCCCAGCGCGGGGAGTGACTCGCTCTGATCCGACTCATACATGCTTTCACAGGCCAACACGGCAGATTCCCAGTCCTCATCAGTCACGAACACATCAAAGGCCTCACGCGCCACATCCCATGCCTCCTCATTGCGTTGCAAGGCTAACAGGGTCCGGGCAAGCTCATTTTGTATCTTGGCCTTATCCCCTGCAGTATGGCCTGCGGGCAATTCTACGATCTGTGTTTCAAGTTCGGCGATGCGGTACTTGAGGACACCGGTTGCGGTATCAGAATCATCTGCGCTATCTGCACCCATTACACCAATATTGTCATCGAGATATTTCATTTCTATTCCTTAAAAAAATTTAAAACTAAAATTTGTATCCATAAACCCAATGGCTAGCGCGTTACAGAGTGCACACCCACGAAGGCCCCTTCCAGTTGATCCTCCCAATTTTCTGGGGTATCCGGGTATGAGGGTTTCACGTCAATTCTAAAAAACAGTTCACCACTGCTGGCAGCCTTGCCCTCAATCAGCACTTTGAGCTCAGTAAAGGTGTCAATTTCGGGATTCTGGATCAATACTTCACTTAGGTTGAGCATGTTGACTTATCCCGTATCTACTATGAAGGCTGGGCCCCAGTTTCCCAGTACAGTCGTCTTTGATCCGATCGTAAAACCGGCCACGATAAACCAGACGACCCTTTCCACCCTCATTATCGTCATCGAACGCGGCCCGGTTATGGAGTACATTGTTACATAGTATCCCCTGTCCCGGTTTCAAGTGAACCTGGAACTTATAGGGGGAATCTGAGCTGAAAAATTGAGTCAGCCATTGGGTGGCACGGTGGGTGGCGGGATTGTCTTGCCACTCGATACTGCGGCTACGCGCCGTGTAACGCATATGTATGTGGCCACTTAGGGGATCTATGCTGAACACGGGTCCCTCCTGGCGTGTTCGCCGTGTATGTCCGCCTTCGGTATTAGCGGGAATGGCCATGGCCTTGGGGTCCATCAGGGCATGGACCATCTCCGGGTCCTCATCACGCATGAGCAGATAGACCATCTCATGGTCGATCAGGGCATTTTCTCCACCCTGGGAGGCAGACCGTGCACAGTGCAATAGCATGGCTCGAATCGTGCGTTCTGGGGGGTTGTAGTAGCCGTCTGTGTGCCATAACAGGCGTCGGTTACTATAGGGGATATAGCCACGTTGTGACTTGGTCTCTACTACTGTCAAACGGGTGATTCCGTCTTCATCTGCCAACATGTTGGGGTCCAGCCGGTCCAATCCTAGCTGACAAGCTAAACCCCGCAGTATCGGTTTACCCGTCTTTTCAGCCGGGAGGGTATAAATCACCATATTTGCCTTGTGACACAAACGGGTAATCTGGCCATATTCAGCCTGGCTCAGTGCCATAGGGTCCTTAATGGATACCCTTAGCTCATCGGACTGTGTGGGATAGTCGCAGAGCTTCCATTGCCGCCAATGGCGATAGGCATCCTCATTTTCCAGCCTGAAAGGGTTCGTGCTCATAGACCGATTATGGGGGAGATGTCGGTGCTTGGCATGGGTAGCGTCTGTGTCATTAAATCGGATATTCCAGGCATCGTATACCTTAGCAAATCAATCGGGTATTAACTGTAACGGAAACCGGCTTGAAAAACAGCCCACCAAGAAGGGGGAGCGAGTGCAATGACTCAGTTTCCGCCCTATAATGCCCCGGATCAAGCGCATACGCTACGCGACCCAGTGCTTTTTGATGGCTCTGCAAGGAGTCGAGTACTTTTGGCAGTACCCCACTATATCCCCTTGGGGGGGTAGCGGGCCTGGGGCTCTGCCCCCCCAATAGCGGGGTTTCTTTCTTTTGCGTATTGTCTAGACTTGTCGCACCAGCAGGATCGAGCAAATTGTTAAGGGTCTCGATTGTTGCCAAAAGATGTTGGCACAGTTTGGTTTAATGCTTGGTACGAATTTGAGACCTTGCTGCCTTATTGAAAAGGCTTAGAGTTGTGGCCATGGGCCCAACGCATAGGCGGCAGGTTAGGGCACGTAAATTAAATAGTTTCATTTAGGAGGCGATCAAGAATGGCTCAGCCGAAGAACCCGGAAAAGCACTGTACCTATCTCCCCCCAGAGTCTGAGAAGAAATCAACCAAGGCCATGCATGATACCCCCATGCTGGATCAGTTGGTCGATGGCCCCTGGCCGAGTTTTGTCACTGGCCTGAAGCGTCTGGCCATGGACAACAACATGATGGTCGACCTGCTCGGGCAATTAGAGCACTCCTATAATACGCGCCTGGGTTACTGGAAAGGGGGTACCGTCAGTGTCTTTGGCTATGGTGGTGGCATCATCCCCCGCTTCACCGAGCTGATGGATGATGATGGCAAGCCTATGTTTCCCGAGGCCAAAGAATTTCACACCGTCCGCATTCAGCCCCCGGCAGGAAATTTCTACTCCACCGATATGTTGCGCCAGTTATCCAACTCCTGGAATAAATACGGTTCTGGCTTGATCGCCTTCCACGGCCAGACCGGCAACATCATGTTTATCGGTACAACTTCTGATAACACGCAACATTTCTTTGACGAAGTGAATGAGTATGGCTATGACCTGGGTGGTGCCGGACCCTGTGTTCGTACCGCGATGTCTTGTGTAGGTGCCGCCCGGTGTGAACAATCTTGCGCCAATGAGATGAAGGTCCACCGTCTGTTGGTCAATAATTTCATTGATGACATGCACCGCCCCGCTCTACCGTATAAATTCAAATTTAAAGTCTCGGGCTGCCCCAATGACTGCATGAATTCAATTCAACGTTCTGACATGGCCGTCATCGGCACGTGGCGCGATGACATGAAAGTCGACCAGGATGAGGTCAAGGCCTATATCGCATCCAAAAGCCGCCAGTATGTAATCGATAACGTCATCAGTCGCTGCCCCACAAATGCACTGTCCTTGAGTGACGACGACACCCTGAGTGTTGATAACCGTAACTGTGTCCGTTGCATGCACTGCATCAATGTCATGACCAAGGCCCTGTCCCCAGGTGACGATCACGGTGTGACCATACTCATGGGGGGCAAACGTACCCTCAAGATTGGCGATACCATGGGCACGGTCATTGTTCCCTTTATGAAGCTGGAGTCGGACGAAGATTACGACACGCTCAAGGAAATTGCTGAGAACACCATCGACTTCTGGGCCGAGAATGCCCTTGAGCACGAGCGTTGTGGTGAGATGATCGACCGCATTGGCCTGGTCAACTTTCTTGAAGGTATCGAGATCGACGTTGACCCCAATATGGTGACCCACCCACGTATCAGCTCCTATGTACGCATGGATACCTGGGACGAAGAAGTCGACAAGTGGAAGCAGCGTAAAGCCGCTGGTTAATAGCACCCCTATCCATTAAGTTAAGGCTCACTCAGACTTATCGAGTGGGCCTTGTATTAAACATACACCGCTTAGCAAAGCGTAAGTATTTTTGGAGGCACAGATGTCGGAAAAAGCAAAGCCACGTACGCCGATTGAGACCGGTTGCCCTGACGGCATGCAATACATGCATCCCGTTTACCTGAAGAATTTTGGCAACTGGAAATATCATGATCGTCCCCGCCCTGGTGTCCTGCACCATGTTGCTAAAAGTGGCGATGAAGTGTGGACCGTGCGCGTCGGTACCCAGCGCCAGTTAGGCCCCTACGAGATTAACCTGCTGTGTGACATCATTGACAATTATGCCGATGGTTATGTGCGCTTTACCATTCGCAGTAACATGGAAGTCTCTGTTACCGATGAATCAAAGGTCGAGCCCCTGATCCAGGCATTTACTGATGCCGGCTACCCAGTAGGCGGCACGGGCAATTCGGTCACCATGATTTCCCACACCCAGGGTTGGTTGCACTGCGACATCCCCGGCACCGACGCCTCAGGCGTGGTCAAATCACTGATGGATGAACTCCATGATGAATTCATCTCGGAGCAAATGCCCAATCGTGTCCATATCACCACCTCTTGCTGTCAGATCAACTGTGGTGGCCAGGGTGATATTGCTATCAACATTCAGCACACCAAGCCCCCAAAGATCAATCATGACTTGGTGGCCAACGCCTGTGAACGTCCTTCGGTGGTGGCACGCTGTCCAGTGGCCGCTATACGCCCGGCCATGGTGAACGGAAAGCCTTCACTGGAAGTAGATGAAAAGAAATGTATTTGTTGTGGCGCCTGTTTCCCTCCCTGCCCACCCATGCAAATTAATGACCCTGAACATTCCAAGCTTGCCATCTGGGTCGGTGGCAAAAACTCCAATGCCCGTAGCAAACCTATGTTCCATAAGCTAGTGGCTGCCGGCATTCCCAACACTCCACCCCGTTGGACCGAGGCTAAAGAAATTGTCATGCAAATTCTCAGTGCCTACAAGGCAGATGCGTGTGACTGGGAACGTATGGGTGACTGGGTTGAACGCATCGGCTGGCCACGCTTTTTTGAGCTCACCGAACTGCCATTCACCAAATTTCACGTCGATAACTGGCGTGGTGCCCGTCACACCCTGAATGCGTCTACCCACATTCGCTTCTAGTGAAGACCAGGAGATTTTGTTTAGATGAAATTTAGCATTATGATTAGTGAAGGCCCGTATACGCACCAGGCCTCCGATTCCGCATATTTATTTACCAAGGCCGTGCTGGAAAAAGGCCACGAAATATTTCGTGTCTTCTTCTACCATGATGGTGTTAATAACGGCACACGGCTCACCACACCGCCCCAGGACGACCGCAATATCGTAAAACGGTGGTCTGAACTGGCCGAGGCCCATAAGCTGGATATGGTCGTGTGTGTCGCTGCAGCGCAACGGCGCGGTATCGTAGACCCGGAAGAGGCAAAGCGTAACAGCAAAGATACCGACAATATTGCCCCCGGTTTTCATATTTCTGGTCTGGGACAACTTATCGAGGCAGGCATCCAAGCGGACCGTCTTGTCGTATTTGGCGATTGAACGGAGTATTGATTCATGTCTGACGAAATGATGGAAGACGAAGGTGTTGTAAAAAAATTAGGTTACGTTAATCGCAAGGCACCCTATGGCACTGTCTACGCCTTAGAGTCCTTGGAAGTTGTACTGATCGGTGCGGCTTTTGATCAAGATGTAAGCGTGATCTTTATGGATGATGGTGTGTACCAGCTCAAAAAGGGGCAGGATACCAAGGCATCCGAGATGAAGAATTTCTCACCCACATACCGTGCCCTTGAGGGTTACGATGTTGAAAAGCTCTACGTTGAAAAAGAGTCTATGGATACACGCGGTCTGAGTGCCGATGATTTGATTGTTCCGGTGGAAATTAAATCCAGTGAGGAAATCATGCAAATCATGGAAGACCAAGACATCATTTTGAGCTTCTAACCGGGAATAGGTGAACAAATGCTACATACAGTAAATAAATCGCCTTTTCAGGCCAATGCCCTACTCAGTTGCTTGCGAGTAGCCAAAAAAGGCAGTGCTATCTTGTTGATAGAGGATGGTGTTTACGGTGCCCTTGATGGCACAAAGGCCACCCCTACCGTTCAAGAAGCCATGAAAAATCACAAAGTCTACGCTCTTGCCCCGGATCTCGAAGCACGTGGCGTTCAAGACAAGGTTCTCAAGGGAGTTGAAACTGTAGATTACGGAGGGTTTGTAG
This sequence comes from Gammaproteobacteria bacterium, assembly GCA_013152415.1. Classification (GTDB taxonomy): domain Bacteria; phylum Pseudomonadota; class Gammaproteobacteria; order HyVt-429; family HyVt-429; genus HyVt-429. Next base: position 41,402 of record JAADGI010000020.1, read on the forward strand.
ACCTGGTTGCCGAGTACGATACGGTACAGGCTTGGTTGTGAGTCACTTTGTTGTGAGCGAAAAAGGTGGTACATCCCGTACCACTGGGTATCTCGAGACGATCTCGGGCTTACTTTAAGTTTTGTTCATCATTTAACTTGATGAGGAGTATGCATAATGTCCGCTATTGAAGTTGGTGGTAAGTCTATTGAAGTTGATGAAGAAGGTTATTTGACTAATCGTGATGACTGGAACGAAGAGATCGCAGCTGTCATGGCCAAAGAGGACGATTGTGATCTGGATAGTAACCACTGGGAAGTGATTAACTTCCTGCGTGAATACTACGAAGAATATCAGATCGCCCCGGCTGTCCGAGTGCTGACCAAGGCCATTGGCAAGAAACTAGGCGCCGATAAGGGTAACAGCAAGTACCTGTATGAGTTGTTTCCTTATGGTCCGGCCAAACAGGCCTGTAAGTATGCCGGTTTACCTAAGCCCACCGGCTGCGTCTAAAGTCAAACACCAGACAATTAAACTCAACGTCAGGGTGCCCAACGGCACCCTGCATTGTTAAACGATAAAGGAAGGCTGGATGTCCATATCTGTGATATTTGCAGTGCTGTTTTACACCGCAACCTTCATATTGGTCGCTGGTCTCATTTATCGCATTCGAGACTATGCGCGCACACCGGTGCCGCTAAAAATTCCTACGACCCCTGCCCCGATAACCCGCACTGGTGTAGCGTTTCGTATGCTTCGCGAAATCACGGTTTTCGAGAGCCTGTTCAAGTCCAATAAATGGATTTGGATACTAGGATGGTTGTTCCATTTTGGCATGGTGTTGGTGTTATTGCGCCACCTGCGCTACTTCACCCAGCCAGTGTGGGCATGGGTCGATCTCATTCAACCTTTCGGTATTTACGCCGGGTTTGCTATGGCCGCAGGCCTGCTGGGTCTCTGGGCACGACGATTCCTGGTTGATCGAGTCCGTTATATCTCCAGCCTGTCGGACCATCTCATGCTCTTATTGCTTATCTCCATCGCCACCACGGGATTGCTGATGAGTTATATCCCCGAGTGGCACACCGATATTGTTGCCCTCAAGGCCTTTATGCTGGGTCTGCTCTATTTCGATTTGCAACCCCTGCCGGAAGAGCCCATGTTGCTGATACACCTGGGTCTGGTGGTCACACTCATGATGGTCTTTCCTATCAGTAAGCTTTTGCATGCCCCGGGAGTGTTTTTCAGTCCGACCCGAAATCAAGTCGACAATGCACGTGAAAAACGCCATCTTTCTGCTTGGGCAGCAAAGTTGGAATCATCCGAGTAATAATAACAAGAGGACACCATGGCAGATTTCGAAACACCTGCTCTGACTGAATTCCAGCTCGTTCCCCATATTAAAAAGGGAGCCATGGCGCACAGCCAGCCGTATATGGCCAAGCCCGAGTTCCAGGGCGACCTGGGATTCCCCGGTGAATTAGAAGACGGTTGGGAAGATGTCGCTGTCAAAAAGCTTGGCGAACTCACATCCAAATACCGTGGTCTCAAGGTCTTTCTTGATTGCTGTGTGAAGTGTGGTGCTTGCACGGATAAGTGTCATTACTATCTAGGTACCGCTGACCCACTCAACATGCCCGTAGCCCGACAAGACCTGCTTAGAAGCGTCTACCGTCGCTACTACACTTTTGCCGGTAAGTATTTTCCTTGGTTAGTCGGTGCCAAGAAAATGACCAAAGACATGCTCGACAAGTGGTATAGCTATTTCCATCAATGCTCCCAGTGTCGACGGTGCTCGGTATTTTGCCCCTATGGCATCGATACCGCCGAAATATCCATGGCCGCCCGTGAAGTTATGGATGCTGTAGGTGTGGGCCAGAAATATTGCAACGAAATTATCGGTAAGGTCTACAAGATAGGAAACAATCTGGGGCTGCCCGAAAAGGCCCTGGTCAATACCCTGGAGGGTCTTGAGGAAGACGTCAAAGACGACACCGGGATTGATGTTAAATTTCCTGTGGACCAGGAAGGTGCGGAAGTATTACTGATCACCCCTTCGGCAGACTTTTTCGCCGAACCCCACATCGATGGGCTCATCGGTTATGGCAAGGTATTTCATCAGGCTGGTATCAACTGGACCCTGAGTTCCCATGCCTCTGAAGCCGGTAACTTTGGTATGTTTATCGGCAGCTATGAAAATATGCGCCGAGTAGCGCTGCGAATTCGTGAGGCAGCACTTGATCTCAAAGTAAAACGTATCGTTGTTGGTGAATGTGGTCATGCTTGGCGTGTCGCCTACAGCTTCTGGAATACCTTGATAGGCGTGGGCCACGGTGGCGATGATCCTTACGCCAAAGCACTGCAGCAACAACTTGACCCAAATTATCCGGCACCCCAACACATTATTGAGCTCACCTACGATTTAATACAAAAAGGTGCGTTGACGCTTGATAAATCTGCCAATGATGATCAACGCGTAACCTTCCATGATTCGTGTAACGTTGCCCGTGCATCCCGTATGGGCAATATGCCCGGTGGACAGTTTGTGTTACCACGAGAGGTGATTAAATCCTCTGTTAACCATTTCTTTGATATGGCCCCTGAGACCATTCACGAAAATACATTCTGCTGTGGTGGTGGCGGCGGACTGCTAACAGATGATCTTATGGAAATACGTGTTAAAGGTGCGCAGCCCAGAATGCAGGCTTTAATGGACGTAGTTCAAGAACATGATGTGAACTATCTGGCGGCTATTTGTGCAATCTGTAAAAGCCAGTTTTCAAAAGTATTGCCCTACTACAACCACCCTATGAATATGATTGGTAGTGTTCACGGGCTTGTAAGCAATGCGATTCAATTGGGTACTAAGCAATAACTGAATGCTTGCGCAGCGGTCTTACCGCTGGTTTCTGATTATTGAGAGGAGTAACGATCGATGGCTACATCTTCATCTGAAGTAAAAAAAGACATTGAAAAAACAACCTGGCGACGCTACCGCGATGGCGAAAGCGAGTGGGGTAATTTTAGTGACCAGATTTTCAGCGCCGATGAGTCACACAAATGTCCAACATATGTCAATAAGACACCGCCTTGTCAGGGTAGCTGTCCGGCCGGTGAGGATATTCGTGGGTGGCTAAACATCGTTCGTGGTATCGAAAAGCCCAGCGACGATATGGCTTGGCAAGAGTACGCCTTTCGTCGATCCACCGACGCCAATCCCTTTCCTGCCATCATGGGCCGTGTTTGCCCAGCCCCCTGTGAAGATGGTTGTAATCGCAATGAAGTAGATGATTTTGTTGGTATCAATGCGGTCGAACAGTTTATCGGAGACTATGGTCTCCAGAATCAGATTGCATTTGCTCCCGGAAAAGAAACCGGCAAGAAAGTCGCCATTATTGGGGGCGGCCCAGCAGGACTTGCAGCCGCCTATCAACTGAGAAGGATGGGACATGGCGTGGCGGTCTATGATGATCACGATCATTTAGGCGGTATGATGCGCTACGGTATCCCTGGGTATCGTACCCCCCGCGACGTACTTGATGGTGAGATGAACCGTATTGTCGACATGGGTGTAGAGCTCTTTATGAGTACCCGCATCGGTGTCGATGTGCCCATGGAGAAACTGGAAAAAGATTACGACGCTGTTCTGTTTGCCATTGGCGCCCAATCTGGCCGTGCCCTACCCATCCCTGGCGCAGATGCCAGCAACTGTATTACCGGTGTAGCCTTTCTCTCCGCGTTTAATGATGGCCGCCTCAAGAGTGTTGCTGGACGAGTTGTTGTTATCGGGGGGGGTGACACCTCTATCGACGTGGCATCCGTGGCCCGACGTCTGGGTCATATCAAGAACATCAACGAGAAAGATCGCCCGGAAAACATTATTCTGGGCCAAACTGCCCACGATGTCGTTGACGTTGCCTCCCGCGAAGGAGCCGATGTGATATTGATGTCACGCCAGCCGGTTGAGAAAATGAATGCCGCCAAACATGAAATCGACGATGCCAACCGTGAAGGTGTTAGCGTTCGAGGTGCCCTGAGCCCGGTAGAAGTCATTAAAGGCGAAGATGGGCGTGCCACTGCATTGCGTGTAGTTCAACTTGACTACTCTTCTGGCAAGGCTGAGCCGATCCCAGGCACTGAAGAAGACATTGAGTGCGATCTCATTGTTTCTGCCATTGGTCAGACGGGTAACTTTGAGGGTATGGAGGAGTTCGCCAATGAACGTGGACTCATGGACGCAGATAAACACTATCAAGTACCCAAACGCCCAGGGCTGTTTGTGTGTGGCGATATTGTCCGTCCCCATCTACTTACCACTGTTATTGGCCAGGCCTCCGTTGCCGCAGATAGCATTGATCACTACCTGAACAATCAGGAGCTTAAAAAACGTCCCAAGGTGGATGTACACCACTTCAACTTACTCAATAAGCTTCGTGAAACAGGCATGGAACCGGAAGACTATCATTCGGATACCAGCGTAGAACGCGAAATTGATCAGGGACTGCGTGGCACAGATGAGAAAGGTAAAGGCGTGGGTGGTTTCGCCGTTCACAACTATGAAGATCGCTCCACTGCGGAGATCATTCCCTCAGACGAGTTGTTTCTTGGCCATTTTGAGAACGAAGCCCGTAATCGCCGTGACGAAAAAGTACCGAATGCCGATGAAGTCTTAGGACATTTTGAGGAACGTATTATTGGCTTGAGTGAGGAAACGGTTGTCGCCGAAGCGAAGCGTTGCATGAGTTGTGGCATGTGCTTTGAGTGTGATAACTGCGTAATATACTGCCCTCAAGATGCCGTGCATCGGTCACCAAAGTCAGAAATGACAATGGGTCGCTACGTATACACAGACTACGACCGTTGTATTGGATGCCATATTTGCGCAGATGTGTGCCCCACGGGGTACATTCAAATGGGCATGGGTTAATAAAAAGGAGTAAACCTACATGACCCATTTACTAGCCATGGCACAAAGACTTGCGGGCGCTCTGATTATCACTGTACTGCTCAGCCCGCTTGTCATTGCTGATAGCAGTGTTCCCAAACCTGAGATTCCCAAAGCTAAAGGGGATCAATGTGTTGAGGACACGGACTACATGCGCCGTAATCACATGGTAACCATCCTGCATCAGCGGGATGAAACCATGCGCTCAGGTATACGAACAAAAAAACACAGCCTAAAGAATTGCATCAACTGCCATGCCACCAAAACTGAATCCGGCAAGTTAAGTGTCTTAGGGGATAAGGGTTTCTGTCAATCCTGTCACACCTATGCCAGCGTGACTGTGGATTGTTTTAGCTGCCATTCGTCAACACCCGAGAAAAATGCAGACCTAAACCTAAAGGCAAGCAAGAACAATCCCCATCAAGCTGGGTTAACCTATAAGCGTGCCACAGACCTAAGCAAGAAAGACAAAAAAGCATTATCACAGTCCGTTTCTGTGACCATTACCGAAACTAAAAATAACAAGGCCGCTGACAACAGCAGGAGCGGACAATGAGTATAGGCCGGAGAGACTTCCTGAAGGCAGGCGCCATAGCGACCACCGCGACCGCCCTTGCACCCGGTATCAATTTAATTGAACTGGCTGCTGCCCGGAGTCCGGAACAGGCAGCCAGCGCAGTAAATCGCTGGGGATTGCTAATCGATGTCAACAAGTGCGCCAAAGGCTGCACCGCCTGTGTCGATGCTTGTCGGAAAGAAAATGGTATTAGTGACGAGGGCTCACCCACTACCGACGCGCAGTGGATTCGTAAGGTCACAACTAAGGATAAGGCTACCGGCTATGAACAAGCATTCCCGGTAATGTGCCAGCACTGTGAGCATCCCCCCTGTGTCGATGTATGCCCAACCGGGGCTTCATTTAAACGCAAGGATGGTATTGTCCTGGTGGATAAACACATATGCATAGGATGCCGCTACTGCATGATGGCTTGTCCCTACAAGGCACGTTCATTTATCCACGAAGAGATAACGGATCAAAGCCACAATGCCCCTCGTGGTAAGGGTACCGTTGAAAGCTGCACCCTCTGCGTGCACAAGATTGATCGTGGTGATGGCAGTACCGCCTGTGCAGATGCCTGTGTGGACGAAAACCACAAGGCCATTATTTTTGGTGATCTTAAAGACCCACGCAGCGAAATATCCCGGCAGTTAAAGGCACAACCGTCATCTCAAATCAGAGCAGATCTCAATCTCAATACTGGCGTCCGCTACCGCGGTTTGTCATGAATGTGGTTCAGGATAGAATAATATGAAAGCCATCCATTATAGTGTCATCCCGGGAAACAGCTTTGGCTACATTCTGCTTCTAGGTATTTTAGGTGCCCTGACGACAGTTGGAATGGGTGCGGCCTACTATATGGAGCACAATGGCCACATTGTAACGGGCATGAACAATCAAATTGTATGGGGCATACCCCATGTATTCGCAGTATTCTTAATTGTAGCTGCATCGGGCGCCCTGAATGTCGCCTCTATCGCGTCTGTGTTTGGTCGCTCACTCTACAAACCCTTGGCGCGACTCTCAGCTCTACTGGCCATTGCACTACTCGCAGGGGGTCTGGCTGTATTGGTGCTGGATCTTGGCCGTCCCGACAGGCTCATTGTTGCCATGACCTACTATAACTTCAGATCAATATTTGCCTGGAATATCTATCTGTATACCGGGTTTTTTGTGGTTGTGGGTGTTTATCTGTGGATGATGTTCGAGCGTCGCATGAACCAGTTTACAAAAATAGCCGGATTCTCTGCCTTTATTTGGCGATTGACGCTCACCACCGGTACGGGTTCAATTTTTGGGTTCCTGGTCGCCAGACAAGCCTATGATGCAGCATTGATGGCACCCATGTTTATTATCATGTCATTTGCGTTTGGTTTGGCCATGTTCCTGTTGGTGCTCATACCCACCTATGCCTGGACCCACCGCGATCTAGGCGATGTTGTGTTAGAGCGATTGCGAAAATTGCTGGGCATATTCGTGGCGTCCGTTCTGTATTTTGTCTTGGTCTATCATCTGACCAATCTCTATATTACCGAGCATCATGGCGTAGAGCGTTTTATTTTGCTTGATGGTGGCGTTTACACCCAGGTCTTTTGGATCGGGCAGATGCTCATTGGTGGACTCATTCCTTTACTGTTGTGCTTAACCCCGCTAGGTCGTCCACGACCGATGATTCTATTGGCATCAACTCTAATTGTGATCGGTGGTATAGCACAAATCTACGTCATTATTGTTGGTGGTCAGGCCTACCCTATCGAGATATTTCCCGGCAAGGAAGTGACCAGCAGCTTCTTCGATGGTTTCACAACCATATACCAGCCCAGCATCCCGGAAATACTGCTTGGCCTCAGCGGCATAGGCATCACATTACTCATCACCACGTTCGCGATTAAGGTCTTGCCCTTCTTACCCAATAGCCTGGCCGACAAAGATGTGGACCCGGACTTCACGGGCCAGGTAGATGCCACATCGGTTTCACCCACTGAATCTGCAGCGGTCTAGTTTTAAGACAGATGGCGCTTCAGGGATATTTGTGGGTCATTTGAGACCCGTATTGGGCCTTAGCAAGCCATCAAGCACGTAAAGAATTGGCCATAATGTGTGCCAAACAAAACACAAAGTCCCACTGAATATCTTTTCCTTATCGTGCTTGGCGGCTTGGCAAGAACAACTTTTCCAGATGCCCTCACGGACGTAGAATTCCGACTCAATGGCACATCTACTCCTATCCGCTGCACACAAATCCTCGGGAAAAACTACCATAAGCATTGGCTTGTGCTCTGCTTTATCTCGTAGTGGAGTATCGGTCCAACCCTTTAAAAAAGGCCCCGATTATATTGACCCCATGTGGCTGGGACTCGCAAGTGGACGGCCTTGCTATAATCTGGATTTTTATCAGATGGCGCGAGAAGAGATTTCAGATCTATTCTCCAAACAAGCCAGCGATGCACAAGTAAGTATCATCGAAGGGAATAAGGGGCTCTATGATGGCCTGGATCTGGATGGTAGCAACAGCAATGCCGCCCTGGCACAACTCCTTGATGCACCCGTAATACTTACCATTGATGCCCGTGGCATGACGCGTGGAATCGCCCCTCTCATCCTAGGCTACCAGGCCTTTGATCCCGGCGTAAAAATAGCAGGTGTTATTTTAAATAAACTAGGTGGAGCACGCCATGAATCAAAACTACGGGCGGTCATCGAGCACTACACCGATGTGCCTGTAATAGGCGCAGTTCACTATGACAAGTCCATGGAAATTGATGAAAGGCACCTTGGGCTTATCCCAAATGTAGAAAATAGCCAGGCATCCAAGATAGTTGAGGCAATAACAGCGCATATCACCAAACAAGTCGATCTGGATCGTGTGATGGAGATAGCCCAAAAAGCAACTACACCAACACACCCTCGAATTAAAAAGACGACGAGTAGATTTTCTATAGATAGGAAACTGACTATAGGTGTTATACGTGACTCAGTATTTTCTTTTTATTATCCAGATGATTTAGATGCCATTGTTCGATCTGGAGCCGATATAGTCTTTATTGATTCAACACATGACAAATCTCTACCAAGCTTAGACGGCCTGATAGTAGGCGGTGGTTTTCCGGAAACACACATGAACAGGCTAGAGAAAAACAAAGAATTGCGCTATGCGATTTACGATATAATTGAAGCGGGGCTACCGGTTTATGCAGAGTGCGGAGGCCTAATGTATCTTTCACGTTCTCTCACATGGAAGGACAAAACTTTTGAAATGGTAGGGGCAATACAGGGTGATGTAGTCATGCATGAGCGCCCACAAGGTCGTGGCTATGTCAGGCTAACCGAAACAAATGCCCATCCATGGCCAAGTCATAATGATTCCAGCTTGCAACCTGCACCCATTTTGGGCCATGAGTTTCACTATTCAAGTATCAAAAATCTGGATATATCTACTGAATTTGCATATCGAGTAGAACGCGGTAGCGGTGTAAATGGCAAGTATGATGGTATTATTCACAAGAACTTACTGGCGAGCTACGTTCACTTGCGGAACCAAGGAAATCACTGCTGGGTGAGCCGGTTTTTAAGGTATATTGACAACAAAAAAGATAATACTTGATTATAATTTGCCTTAGTAATCCAAAATGTTACATTCATCTTTAATATTACAGGTATCATCATGATCAAACTGACACAATCTGCTGCTGATCAAATAATGGCCTCTGCAAAAGAAAGCAACATCACCGAGCTTCGTCTTCGCCTGGCGGCAACAAAAAAGGACGATGGAACTATTGACTATGGCATGGGTTTTGACGATAACCACACCGACACCGATTATGAATTCGAGGTCAAGGGTATAACCATGGTATGGGCACATAATAGCGCCACATTACTGACAGGTGTAGAGATTGATTATGTTGAGATTACACCTGGAAAGTTTCATTTTATATTTCAAAACCCAAACGACCCGTCTCACCAATCCATAACAGAAGAGACGTAGTATCTAAGGATAAAGCTTAGACACAACATCCTGATTGGCAACTATATATTAGATACATAGCGAGAAATTACCAGGATAGCGGCGATATTATATAGATCACATGATCAGCTACCTCCACAGGATTTCGGACTTATTTTCTTCCGTAAAAGGACATATTCATTCCTATTTGGCGGTGCTCACCCTGGTATTGCTCACTGCCTATGCAAGCTATGTAATAAGCGTTAAATTTGACTCGCTATCCTCGATTACAATTGTAGCCACCCTCACCTTCCTGGTTCTCGCCGTATCTGTACTGGGATTTTTTCTACTGCAAAAGGCCTTTCTAAGGCCATTTAGTAAACTAGATAGTTGGGCTCGATCTGTAAATAGATCCAAACTATCAACCATATTTGATACCCCTGTCCCTTCAGATCTTTATGATCTGGTCCCTGATTTAGCCGCCCTGACAAACCGGCTTTCGTTGCTTAGCAAGACACTCGATCTTCAGTTTCGCACCCAAACAGCGCGTGTTTCACGTAAAACGAGATCTCTGGAAATTCTATATGAAGTTGTTGCTGCATTAAATATATCCCGCAGTCGGGATGAGCTACTGTCCTCTTTCCTTGAAGCCCTGGTAGAACTCCTGGATGCAAGAGCCGCATCAGTTAAGTTACTCGGGCCAAACCAGGTACTTGAAGATGTGGCTACCGCAGGTGATGTGAGTATTTTTACAGGCCCCAATGATCATGCAGAGTCGCTCAATGCATTGTCAAAAGGTATTCTTACGGATGGGAAACTGTTGATTCATCCCATTGAGGGTATCGCTAATGATATAAAGGCCTATACAGACGTATACGAGTGTATTATCACACCCGTTCAATATCGTGACGAAATGCTAGGGGTCTACTTGCTATTCCTTGAGAATCCTAGTGCTGAATTGGGAGATGATTTTCGTGATCTTATCACTTCAGTTGGCAAGCACCTCGGATTAGCGTTAGAGAAATCACGACTTGATAATCAGGCCAGACGACTGGCAGTAATGGAAGAAAGAGACATACTGAGAAATGAGCTACATGATACACTTGCTCAATATTTTGTTAGCATGCGCATACAAGTAAAGATGCTAAGTGAACTGCTTTATAAAAAGGAATATCGGAATACTGAAAAAGAGGTCTGGCGCCTCCGAGTATCCCTTGAAGAGGCCAATACCAGTCTCAGGGAATTATTGGCCAGTTTTCGATTTAAAATGGACGAAAGAGGCCTGATTACAGCAATCGAAGATCTGGTAGATAGATTCAATCAAGACAGTGGCATTACAACATTTTTTCAACATGAGGTCATCGAACTTGCATTATCACCCACCCAGGAAGTTGAGATATACAGGATCGTACAAGAGGCCCTTGCCAATGTACGGTGGCACAGCAAGGCAACTACTGCCAGAGTATTCCTGTTGGAGAATCCTGACGATAGCTATAGTATCATTATCGAAGATGATGGCGTTGGTATTGATCACCCTACTCCCACCTCTCAAGGTAGAGAGCATGTTGGCTTAGCTATTATGCGTGAACGATCAGAAAGATTGGGGGGTAACCTGACGGTTGAGAGTGAAGCTGGAGAAGGAACGACAGTGTTTCTAACATTACAAAAACGAGATTTACCGACTAACACAGAAATAAAATGAAAATACTTTTAATCGATGATCATGCCTTGGTCTTACACGGTTTGGCTGAGCTATTAGAAAGCCGTGATGTTGAGGTACTCGCATCAGCAAATAATGGAAAAGATGGTCTACAACTCGCAAAGGAATTGGATGCAGATTTAATCCTACTCGATATTATGATGCCGGAAATGGATGGCATTGAAACGCTGAAGGCTATTAGAAAATCTGGTATAGATATACCCGTGTTGATGTTAACCATGAGTCACGATGAATCTCACTTACAAGCGGCATTAAAAGAAGGTGCTCAAGGCTATTTACTGAAGGATATGGACCCAGATGAACTGGTCCCTGCTTTAGAAGATGCCATTTCAGGAAAAAATGTGGTTGCCAAGGAACTAGTAGGTGCATTGACCAGAATAGTACAAGGTAAGCCTAAAAAACAAGATATACCCTCTACACCTATTTCTAATCTTACCCCGCGTGAACTCGAAATTTTGAAGCATCTCGCTGAAGGAAAAAGTAATAAAGTCATTGCCAAAGAACTGGGCATTACCTATGGTACGGTGAAGCTTCATGTTAAGGCTATATTACGAAAGTTGAACGCCACTTCACGTGTCCAAGCGGCTGTTATGGCAGTCCATCAGGGATTATCCAGAAGCCAGAAGCACAACCCGTAGCCCATCGTGATAATAATTCCTGTCAGATGGTTTTTTTAGGTTTAGCGTAGACAGCCTTTTCTCTTTTATACATGACCAATAAACTATCATTTTTCTGGATATACGGCATAATAATATTATCCCGGCCAAATTGAATGGCCAACCTGATAATATACCTGGCTTGATGGTGTAATCCCCGCTGTACCGTATCCAGAACAGCGATACGTGTTGTGTCCGGTAACAACGTCCATGTGGCTAAGCCCACTTTTGCCACGCTTAATTGTACGGGGATTTCATTGGGCCCAAATTTTACCGCCTGCTCTATCGCATTAAAGTACTCCTTATCGACCTCCAGTAGCCTGAATTTAATCGTCGCAATGCTGGCCCATGTTCTTGGCCAGGTTGGCCGAAGTATCACATGCTTGCGATAGTATTTCAGAGCCTGACGATTATGTTTTTTCGTATTCGGGTCCCAAATCGCTTTTTGCGAAGCTCTCCAGGTATGTAAATCACCTTGTGCTACTACAATAGCCGGGCGATGGCCATCCAGTGCAGAGGCAACGGCCAGGGCACTGTCAACAGATTTTAGCTCAGATGGATTGGGTAATTGGCCACGCTGCTGCCAGCGTTCGATCTTTTCAGTCGCATAGTTCGAAAATATATCTGCTATACCACGTGGTAAAATCAAGATGGATAGCACGATGAGTATTATAATAGCCACATAGGCAAGTGTGTGCCTCGGTAATGCCTTGTTACCAAAGATATTCATCATCGTGCGGTGCCAACTCTTCCTATGCCGTCTTCTTCAACTTTGCCTCATGGGCTTCTTTGCCATAACCATAGCCACCATAGTAACCGGAATAAACACCGTAACTATCCCATTTGCCTACTTTATCAAAATCCAGTTGATTGAGCACCACGCCAATAATTGAGGCACCTACTTGCTGTAAACGTCTGATACCAGATTGTGCAAGTTGATAAGGTGTTTTGTCTGCCTGGGTAACATACACCACCGCGCTGGACTGCTTGGATAGAATTAAGGCATCGGCAACTTCATTCGTGGGTGCTGTATCAATGACTATACGATTATAGTGTTTACTTAAGGCGCCCAATAATTCACTGAAGCGTTTTGAGGATAATAGTTCCTGGGGGTTTGGAGGGACAATGCCCGCCGGCAGGATATCCAAGCCCTTATGCTTTGAGGTGTGTATACATTCTTTTGCGTCTGTCGTGCCAGCGGTCATATCCGACAAACCGGCCACCTGCTCGGGAAGACCGGCCTTGATCCCCACTGACGGCTTACGCATGTCACCATCAATCAGCAGTACCTTGCCTTCTAGATGGGCCAATGCGTAGGCCAGATTCATGGAGACGGTGGTCTTGCCTTCACCGGGTAAGGATGAGGTCACCAATACAATTTTATGGGGGTCATCCAGTGCGGACAGCATTACCCCGGTGCGGATGGTACGAATTGCTTCGGCAAATTGCGAGCGTGGCTCTTCGATAAACATCGATTCCGGTACCGACACCTCCCCTACAGGCACCTTGGTCTTTAGCTTCGGAAGTATACCCAGAGTGGTCAAGCCCAGTTTTTCCTCCACATCCACATTTGTCTTAAGCGTGTTATCAAGGTACTCGAGTAAAAATGCAATCATCACCCCGACAAACAGGGCCATGATAATCGACAAGCCTACGATCAACCTCTTTTTGGGTTTGATTGGCTTAATCGGCAATACCGCCGGATCAACGACGCGCGCACTGGCATTGTGAATATCACCGATGAGATTGGTCTCTTTGATACGTTCCAGAAAAAGATTATAAAGCTGCCGATCTGCAATCATCTCACGCTGTAAAGTGTGCAGCTTACTGTCCTTTTGAAAGGTGCTGCTAAGGTCTATTTCACGGTCCGTACTCTTGCTCCACTCCAGTTGCCTGGCATTCGTTGTCCCTGCATAATCCGCAGTCAGCGCCCCGGTCACCTTACGCAACTCACGACGCAGGTTACGTTGTGTCGCATTTAGATCTGAGCGGGCGGCAATCATTTTAGGGTGTTCCGGCCCATAGCGTTCCGATAGCTCATCTATTTTACGCTGTGCCTCGGCGGCCTCCCCCTTGATACGTTGAATCACCGGGTGATTGACCACCTCTGGCAATGCCTCAAAGCGGCCAGTGGGCTGTGTCGCCACATAGGCCTTAAGCTCAGATTCAGAGGCTGTAAGCTTCTTGCGCAATTGCTCAAGGCGACTGGACAACCACTTCGTGGCCTGTTGCGTCAATTCCACACGGGCCTCAAGGCCGCTCTCGATAAACACTTGGGCCAGGGTATTTGCTACGTCCTGGGCAAGTTTCGGGTCTTTTGATTCAAATCTGACTTTAACCAGTTGGGTATTGCGTACCGGGTCGACACTGAGATGGCTGGTAAAATTCTCAACGATAAACTCGTGCAATTCGATTTCAGACTCTGATGAACCATCTAGCCAATCAGACAGGCCCATGCGTTTTAAAAAGCTCTCTGATTGCTGTGGATCATATTCAGGATGCTTTTCAAGTGCGAGACGGTTGATCACAGCATCAACCAGTTTACGGGACTTAAGAATCTCAAACTGGGTCTGCAGGTATTCCCGGTTGGCGGGATTAAAACCATATACCTCTTCAATGGGGGCAACCTTATTCTCATTGGCCTCGATCATCACTGTCGCAGCAGAACTATAAATCGGGTCCATAGCGAAACTGATTAAGGTTGAAAAGACCCCTGCCAACAATGCAATACCAACGATACTGCGTCTATGTTTCTTTATTGTGCGCCAGTATTCACGAAGATCAATTTCTTCCTCATCGAGATAGTCTTCCATGTAACGATCGGGTGGAATAGTGAGATTGCTCATAATCTGCCAAGCTCTGAAATGCAGTCAGAAAAAGCTTTGATCCACATAGACGATGTCGCCAGGCCCAATCGGCGCGTCCATTGTGGCAGGCTCCGGTGTAGCCGAGGTGTCTTTTTCACGAATAATATTTATCTTGCGGCGTGAGGCCCTTTCCTTCAGCCCACCGGCCACTGAAATGGCTTTGCGCACTGTCAGACCTGGCTGGTAGGGGTAACTACCTGGTTTCTCGACCTCACCGTTCACGTAGAAGGGACGAAACTCTAAAATGGCCACGGTCACCACGGGGGCCTTAAAAAACCTTCCCATCAGGCGCCTGGCAACGAGTTTTTCCAACTCACGCGCCGTGAGGCCCACTGCCTTCACTTCACCTACCAACGGATAGGTGACATAACCAGTGGTCCCGATACGTACCTCACGATCCATATCTTCTTCACGGAAGACCTGGATTCTGACCAGATCACCGGCACCGAGTTTATAGGCACCCCCATTAGCATGCACACTCGTTTGTGTGCCCAGTACAACCCCAAGCAGACAAATAGAAGCAAACAGATAAAGGTTAATCGACTTAATCAATATTACTGACATGGGCATCATGGGCCGGATGGAATGCGTCCTTTCATCCCGCTTGTTTCTCGATCTATACAGACCCTTTGCGCAACTCACAGCCCCGAAAAAGCAACGGCCATCGTTACCGAACCCAGAGGGATATACCATCCACTCCCACTGGCAAAGGAACTGATACTTACTTAGCACTGTGCACAACGCAACAGACTATCAAACTTATAGCGTTGCCCCTACGGTGATACCATATACGTTGCGCTTGTAATCAAATGCATTGCTACTGGACTCACGTTTATCATAACTATAACCTACCCCGACTTTCAACCAACGCCGAACCTGATAGCTCATACTGACACCATATTGAGTACGATCATCCTGACGCACCGTGGGATCATAATCATCATTGGCCACTAAATAATTGACCTTGGTGCTAATATCGGAACTCCATTTATGATTCCAGGTCAGTGATAGATCTTGAGTCAGAATAAAATCACCCGTACCATTGGTTTCATCGGTACGCCGTGAAGTCGCGATATCCACCGTCGAATAGGTGCGTGGTGACCACTGCGCCGATGCTTCCCAACTGGAGCCTGCAAAATTCGTACGGCCAGCAATATCAAAGTTCTTCTCCAGGCGTCCGATCTTGACCGTCCCGCTGGTCTTAGCCGTGGCTTCCCAGGTAATACCCGCCAGGTAGCGTCGCTCTTGACTGTCCAGTGTGGCTGTTGCGTAATCAATATCAGTAATGGCTGCCTGTAACAATAAATCCGTACGCGGGGCCACATTGTAGTAAAGCGTTACCCCAAAATCAGTGTTATCACGATCACGGACTGCCGTCAGCGTACGATTATTGTCATAAACCTTAGAGAAATACCCGGCATTCAACTCGACACGACCATAGGCCTTCTCAGCTCCATAGCTTAGTGTGCCGTCAAAACGTGTGGCATGCCATTCATCAGGTGTTGCCGGTAGCCCAACCGCACCTTCGGTACGCTGGGTACCCCGGGCGTCGTGCTCGTCCAGGTATTCGGCCTGCATATTCAGCCGACCACGACGGCCGAGGCCAACATCGAGTTCGCCAATGAGATTTTGATCTTCGTAGTCATCGGCACTGCTACTGCCGTAACGGCCGACTTCTGCCTGATAGCCAATCCTGTAAAGCTGCCCCCCCTTCTCAATTCGAAAGTCGAGCGCAGGTGACGCCATAAAAACATCATCACTCTGTTCCGTGCCACTGGGCTGACGCAAAATATTGTCGTCGCGTAGGTATTGCACTGTCAGGCTTGGATACAGCATAAACGGCCCGACCGGGACACTACCCCCATCGTCCTGCTGTGCCAGGGCCATGATTGGACTCAATACCGCCAACGCAACGGCCGTATTAATCAGTTTTTTTTTGTTGTTCAAGTTAATCTCCCTATCCCCATTTAACCCAATTAATTATAATTCCCATCCCATGTGGGTACGGTTACCGTGGCTATACTTTTATGAGGTTGCACCTGAGGGACTGACGCCACC
>JAADGI010000007.1 GCA_013152415.1 Gammaproteobacteria bacterium
CTGCTGACCATACTCAATGTGATGGTTAAAAATGACACCCTTTGGCATCATGAAGACGCTACCACAGCTTGACATTAAACACAGTTGCTTGTGGGGTAGACGCAAAGGAAAAGAAGGCAAACAATCATTACATTACACCTTTTACCTAAAAGTAATCCTCTAAAATTACATTTGTACTTCTCTGCGTCTACCCCACAAGGGGGCACCGAGGTCTGCGTCTCTGCGTCTTTGCGTCGAAGAATTATTAGGTTAATTTAAGCCTTGCCCAAACCTGACGTTATCCCCCAAAATAGATATGATGCATGGATGAACGATAACGACTTCGACCAACAGCATGTCTGGCACCCCTATAGTGCCCTGCACTCAGAACTACCCACGTACATAGTAGAGTCTGCCCAAGGGGTGCGCCTCACACTTTCGGATGGACGGGAACTCATCGACGGCATGGCTTCCTGGTGGTGCATGATCCACGGCTATAACCACCCGGCCATGAACGCCGCACTGGAAAAACAACTCCATAAAATGGCCCACGTCATGTTCGGGGGACTCACCCATGGACCGGCGGTGGCTCTGGCCCGGCAACTAATAGACATCACCCCCCAGCCATTACAGACCGTGTTCTTTTCCGACTCCGGCTCGGTGGCCGTCGAGGTGGCCATGAAGATGGCGATTCAATATTGGCACAGCAAGAAAAAACCACAGCGTCAGCGCTTTATTGCGTTGCGCTCGGGCTATCATGGTGACACCTTTGGCGCCATGTCGGTGTGTGATCCGGTCACCGGTATGCACAGCCTGTTTAAAAACATCCTGCCGCAACAAATCTTCGTGGATCAGCCCGCCTGCCGCTTTGGCGAACCCTGTAGTCAAGATGATATCGCATCACTGGAGACTGCCCTCGAAACCCATCACCAACAAGTGGCCGCAGTCATCCTCGAGCCTATCGTACAAGGCGCGGGGGGAATGTGGTTTTATTCCGCTGAATATCTAAAAAAAGTACGGGACCTTTGTGACGCCCACGGGGTCCTGTTGATTGCCGATGAAATCGCCACTGGATTTGGCCGCAGTGGAAAATTATTTGCCTGTGAACACGCAGAAATCACACCGGATATTCTGTGCCTGGGTAAGGCCCTCACCGGCGGCTATCTCACCCTGGCGGCAACCCTTACCACCGAAGATGTCGCATCAAGCCTTGGCCGGGGCAACCCCGGTGTATTTATGCACGGCCCCACCTTCATGGCCAACCCCCTGGCCTGCACTGCGGCCATGACCAGCATTGAATTACTACTCGGTTCCGACTGGCAGAACAACATCCAGCGAATTGAGACTCAACTCAAAACGGGGCTTGCATCGTGCAGCGGGTTCGAACAGGTCAGGGACGTGCGGGTACTCGGGGCAATCGCTGTCGTGGAGATGAAGCAGGCGGTCAATATGTCGACCATCACCCAGGCCTTTGTGGAGGCCGGTGTCTGGGTGCGCCCCTTTGGAAAACTGGTTTACCTGATGCCACCGTATATTATCAGTGATGAGGATTTGAGCACCCTCACCCGTACAGTCACCCGAATCGTTGAAACTCATTAGAGGTTGATTGGATTTAACCCCCCAACTCCACCCCCAGACAGGACTGTACTCTTCCAGCACCTGTAAAGTCCCTCACTTTAAATCCGCATCCCTGGCCAAGAGGTTCCATAACTTCTGGCATAAAAAAAGGGCCGCAATCGCGGCCCTAGGAGTCGTCGGCTAGGGGGAGCCGACTAGGAGACACCTACACTAATTTTCTTCGGCTTGACCTCTTCTGCCTTGGGCAGGGTCAACTCAAGCGTACCGTCAGCATATTTTGCGGTCACCTTGGACTCGTCGACCTGGCTACCCAGGCGCATGCTACGCACGTAGCTACCAAAGTGACGCTCCTGACGGATGACACGATCACCTTGTTTTTCCTCTGTCTCACTCTTGGTTTCTGCTCTGATGGTGAGCAGATTTTCCTGAATGGTGATATCAATATCATCCTTACGCACCCCAGGCAAATCAGCCTTGACCACGTATGCGTTGTCGTTCTCGACAACATCCATAGCCGGGGCCAAACCCTTGCCACTTTCGGCACCAAGCGTACCGGCGGGCCTCAAAAAACCCTCGAATACGTTATCAAAATCATCATTAAATAAACCCCAACCGACGGTGCGGTGAGGGACACGAGTTAGATTGTTCATACACACCTCCTTACACATTGGTTTCGCCTACAATCTTACGGGAGCATACCGACCCCTGGATCGCGCTGACTTGCGCCAAAAACGCGAGAGATCAAGTAGATCTCCAACTGGTTAATTTTATGGGGACCGGCTGAAGCGATTTCAAGACCTCAGGCCGGAAAGAAAAAAACGCCGCAAAGACGCGAAGAAAAACGAGGGTAAAAGCAATACCAACAAGATTTGTAAGCAATCCTACGCAACGAATAGCTAAAAGCCCATGCTCTCCTTCGCGTCTACCCCTCAGGGGGGCGCCGAGGTTAGCGATGAGATGGTCTCCTCCCCCCTTTTAAATCGGCGTCGCAATGCGCCATGATGGAGGTGATACCAACCATCAACATAGAGGAGGAGAAGACCATGAATAAGATTACGACAATTGGACTGGATTTGGCAAAGAATATATTTCACCTGATCGGTTTTGATGCACGGGGCAAAGAGGTAAAAAAGAAGATGCTGCGACGTTCACAGATGTTGGAGTTTTTTGCCCAATTGCCACCGTGCCTGATTGGGATGGAGGCCTGTGCCAGTGCCCATTACTGGGGCCGGGAACTGACCCGGCTGGGGCACACGGTGCGGCTGATCCCGGCGCAGCACGTGAAGCCCTTTGTGCAGGGCAACAAGAACGACTATAACGACGCCCGGGCCATTGCCGAGGCGATAGACCGGCCCAAAATACACTATGTGGCCATCAAGACGGTGGACCAGCAAGATGCCCAGGCGCTCGAGCGCCTGCGCCAGGGTGCCCTGGATGATCGCACTGCGCTGTGTAATCGGCTGCGCGGTTTATTGGGAGAATACGGCCTGGTCGTTCCGAAAGGCGTAAACGTCTTGCGCCGACGGATCCCGGAGCTGTTGGAAGATGCCAAAAACGGCCTAAGCGAATTCTTCCGTCGCTTGCTGGCGCAGGACTACCAGCGCTTGCAAGAGCTGGATGTGCACATCGTGCGTTACACCCAGGAACTCAAGGCTCACAGCCAACGCAGCGATGCCTGCCAACGCCTGCAAACCATTCCGGGCTATGGGCCGATCCTGGCCAGCCGCTTCCACGGTGTGGTGGGTGATGGCAAAGCCTACCGGCGTGGGCGGGATGTTTCTGCTGCCTTGGGCGTGGTACCACGCCAGCACAGCAGCGGCGGGAAAAATGTGCTGCTGGGCATCAGCAAACGGGGGGATGGCCACCTGCGTGCCCTGCTGATCCACGGTGCCCGGTCAGTGGTGAGACACGCGGCCAAGAAAGACGACCGCCTGAGCCGGTGGATCAATAAAATCCAGGCCGAACGGGGCTACAATAAAGCGACGGTGGCATTAGCCAACAAAATGGCCCGGATAGGCTGGGCGGTATTGCGCAACAACACCCTCTATCAGGCCACCTGAGGGTATCGTACAAGCGCATGACTAAATAACTAAAAAGAGAGGTAACAACCTGCCGACGATTGCGAAGATAATGTGACCGCTGATGACAAAACAGGTAAGACCAGCGTATCGAAAACCTGACAAAGACGCAGGCTGCTTACAGGCCGACTTAGCGATAAGGACGATACGCGCGCATTTCATCAAGGCCAGAGGTTACTCTAAAATACCTCATCAACAGGCCGGATATACGTACACAATTCTGTCCCTTGTCACGACGAACACAATGTCTTGCAAAATGGGAGGAGACCATATACGCCTTTGCGGCGAGGAAATCATACAAATAACTATAAAATATACCGGGCCAGGTCTTCGTCTTCGACCAGTTCGGCCAGGTGCTCATCCACGTAGTTAGCATCCACCCGCACCGAGTCACCACTCCTGTCTGCGGCCTCGTAGGACACGGTTTCAAGTAACCGCTCCATGACCGTATGCAGACGCCGGGCACCAATATTTTCAGTTTGCTCATTAACCTGCCAGGACACCTCGGCAATACGCCTGACACCGTCCTCGCTATAATGCAGGTCCACACCTTCGGTGGCCATGAGGGCGATATATTGTTCCGTGAGAGAGGCATCCGGTTCAGTCAAGATGCTTACAAAATCATCCACACTGAGGGCCTTCAACTCCACGCGTATGGGCAAGCGTCCCTGTAGTTCCGGAATAAGATCTGATGGCTTGTTTAGATGAAATGCACCCGAAGCAATAAATAGGACATGGTCGGTCTTGATCATGCCGTACTTGGTGGACACGGTGCAGCCCTCGACCAGGGGCAATAAATCACGCTGCACACCCTCGCGAGACACGTCGGCACCATGGGCCTCTGAGCGGCCCACGATTTTATCGATCTCATCGAGAAACACAATTCCATTCTGTTCGACCCGCTCAACACTATGTAACTTGATGTCTTCCTCATTGACAAGCTTGGAGGCCTCTTCCTCAGCCAGTGCCTTGAGGGCGTCCTTGATACGCATCTTGCGGGTCTTGGACTTTCGCGGCCCCATATTCTGAAACATGTTCTGCATTTGACCGGTGATCTCTTCCATCCCTGGGGGGCCAAAGATCTCCACGCCCATATTGGGAACGGTCACTTCCACTTCAATCTCCTGATCATCCAGATCGCCCTCGCGCAACTTCTTGCGAAAACGCTGACGGGCGGCACCATCCTCCACAGCGGCATTATCCTCTGCCGTAAACCCAACTTCCCGAGCCGGGGGCAACAAAATATCCAGAACGCGTTCTTCGGCGGCATCCTCTGCCCGGGGCCCTACCTTGGCAACCTCTTCTTCGCGGGTCATCTTGAAGGAACGATCCACCAAATCCCGGATAATGGAATCCACTTCACGGCCTACATAACCCACCTCAGTAAATTTAGTCGCCTCGACCTTAACAAACGGTGCGTTGGCCAAGCGTGCCAGGCGCCGTGCAATCTCAGTCTTGCCCACACCGGTAGGACCGATCATCAAAATATTCTTTGGGGTAATCTCATTACGAAGCTCATCACCCTCAACCTGCATGCGACGCCAGCGATTTCGCAGGGCAATAGCGACAGCACGCTTGGCCGCAGATTGCCCAACAATATGCTTATCGAGTTCTTGAACAATCTCCCGGGGTGTCATCTGTGACATAGAATAAACCTTACCACTCAAGCGACTCGGTGGTGATGTGTTGATTAGTATAGATGCAAATATCCGCTGCGATGGCCAGTGCCTTTTCCACAACCTCACTGGCACCCATTGAAGTATTGTCCATTAAGGCACGGGCTGCAGCCTGGGCATAGGGCCCACCCGAACCGATGGCGATCATACCTCGCTCCGGCTCGATGACATCGCCATTACCGGAAATAATCAGTGATGCAGTCTTGTCTGCCACCGCAAGCAGGGCCTCTAGTCGCCGTAGCATGCGATCGGTCCGCCAGTCCTTGGCCAACTCGACCGCTGCCCGAGTCAGTTGGCCCTGATGTTTTTCCAGCTTAGCTTCGAAGCGTTCAAACAAAGTAAAGGCATCGGCAGTACCACCAGCAAATCCGGCGATAACCTGATCCTTATACAAGCGGCGCACTTTACGTGCATTGCCCTTCATAATGGTATCGCCAAAGGACACCTGGCCATCACCACCGATGACAACCTGATTATCCCTACGTACAGATATAATTGTCGTGCCGTGAAAATCCATTCGCGATCCCCGCTCAAGGGTGTGGGTTTAGAATATAGGCAAACCAGACGAAAAAACACAAGGCCGAACTAAAACGGCCTATTTAACTACCCGAAGATGGGGTGGACGGGCCTTGGTATCAGGGGGATCATCCGGGGCTGAACCCTCTCCGCTAAAGGCCACACCTTCACCATTTTCCCGTGCAAATATTGCAACTACCGCCTCCACCGGGATCTGGACCGCAAAACCCTGCCCACCAAAACGACTGGAAAACATCAACCACTCATTGCCCATTTGCAGGTCGTTTACCGCCTGCTCGGAGATATTCAGAGTCAACCGGTCATCCTGGGCGTAGCCTTTGGGAGCAACGACACCCTCACACTGCATGTCGACAACGAGATGGGGGGTAAGATTATTATCCAGGGCCCAGTCGCGAACCGCACGAATCAGATAGGGCTTGGTGGATACCATAGTGGTGACGTGACAGTTACAGACTTCGCACAGCGAATGTCTATATACCCACTAGGCACGCATCTCCTGCTCAATCTCACTCAAGCTTTCGGTAAATGATTTGCGCTGGAAAAGTCTATCAGCATAGTCCACCAGGGATTTAGCCTGGCGTGGTAATTCAATCTTGTACATAGGCAAGCGCCATAGCAGCGGTGCGATCACACAATCTAACAAGCTGAATTCCTGTCCCAACATATAGGCCTGCTCATCAAAAATTGGGGAGATGGAAATCAAACCATCACGTACATACTGGCGTGCCTTATTGGCCTGACGACGTTCGCCTTCCTCGATGATGCTCAACTGATCAAACCAATCCCGCTGCAGGCGCATCATCATTAAACGGGCGCGAGCTCGCGATACAGGATCTACCGGCATAAGTGGCGGATGGGGCAAACGCTCATCCAGATACTCATTGATGATCTTGGCGCTATACAAGGCCAAATCACGATCTAGCAAGGTTGGTGTTTCCTGATAGGGATTGAGATCGGCCAATTCCTCAGGGTTTTCCTTGGGGTCTATAAAACACACTCGGCATTCCACGTCCTTTTCGGATAACACAATGCGGCAACTATGGCTATGTAAACAGCTTGCGCCTGAATACAAAGTCATGATGGGTTTTCGTGTGGCGGGGGATGCCATAGACTTCTCCGAACGTTAGGCTAAAAATAGCGAGCAATTGCTCGCCTATCTATTCCGGGTTTACCTTTTCTGGCCAGGTCACCCTGGCCAGATTTTCCATTCCAGTATCAATACGGCCTAATGAACGTCTTTCCAATACTCTTTCTTCAAAAAGTAGGTGACTACCAAAAATAAGGCCAGAAATAACAATACATACCAGCCAACACGCTGGCGTTTTAACTGGCTAGGTTCACCCAGATAAACAAAAAAGTTGGTCAAATCGCGCATGTCCTTATCAAAGTCTTGCGGAGACTTGGTTCCAGACTTGATCATCTCAAAGCGATCAAACACCTTCACACCTTCTTCGTTCTTGGTGAAGTAGGCCTTTTGGGTCCCCTGCCACTCATATAACACATGGGGCATGGCAACATTTTCAAACACTGTATTGTTCCATCCACTAGGGGACTTCTCATCCAGATAGAAACTACGCAAATAAGTATAGATCCAGTCTGGACCCCGATATCGGGCCAACAGAGTCAAATCAGGTGGTGCCACTCCAAACCAATCCTTCGCGTCTTCGATGGGCATGGCAGCCTTCATCAAATCACCTATCTTGTCAGCGGCAAACAACATGTTTTTGGCCACAAATTTTTCCGATTCTTTCGGGTCATCCGAAAATTTCAGATCCTTGGCCAATCGGTTATAGCGCATATAGGCGGCGCTGTGACAAGACAAACAATAGTTAACAAAAATTGTCGCACCCCGTTGAAGTGAAACTTTATCTTCCAAATCTATTGAAACTGGATCCAACTTGTGGCCATTGCCGCCGCCGGCCACAGAAAGAACAGGCATGCAAGCCATGACGAATATCAAGATTAATCTTCTCATTTCTAAGTCACCCTTTCCGGAACCGGCTTGGTTTTATCAATCTGGGAATACCAGGGCATAAACGCAAAGAAGGCAAAGTAGATCAAGGTACCGATCTGGGCCAAGGCCTTGTACAGGCCTTCCGGTGGCTGAGTACCCAGGTAACCCAGCACAAGAAAGGTCACTACAAAAATACCCAGCGCGGTCTTATACATCCAACCCCGATAGCGTATGGATTTTACCGTAGAGCGGTCTAACCAAGGCAATGCAAAAAACACCATGATCGATACGCCCATAGCGACGACACCCCAAAACTTAGCCTCTAAGGTGTAAAACCCCACAATCAATATCAGGGGGGTGACCACAGCAACCGCCTTTACCATGATATTGCGCGCACTAAACAGAGTCATCGCACCGACGATACCCACGAATATCGACAAATAGATCATGTAGTCCGGTGTGCAGGCACGCAAGATGGAATAATAAGGCGTGAAATACCACAACGGCACAATCTCGGGTGGCGTCTGTAATACATTGGCGGGGGTAAAATTGTCGTGCTCCAGAAACCAACCCCCCAGCTCCGGTGCAAAAAACAACACGCTGGAAAGCACTATCAGAAATACCACGACAGCGACGATATCCTTGACGGTGTAATAGGGATGAAAGGGGATACCGTCCAAGGGAATGCCATCGGCGCCTTTGTTCTCCTTGATTTCGATACCGTCTGGGTTATTGGAACCCACCCGGTGTAAGGCAACAATATGCATGAACACCAATATCACCAATACCAGCGGAACCGCTGCCACATGAAAGGCAAAAAAGCGGTTTAGGGTAGCATCAGAAATAACAAAGTCACCTCGTATCCACTCCGACAAACCCGGTCCGATAACGGGTATGGCATCAAACAGGTTGATGATCACCTGGGCACCCCAATAGGACATATTGCCCCAGGGCAATAGATAACCCATAAAAGACTCGGCCATCAGTGCCACAAAGATCACCATACCCATAATCCACACCAACTCACGGGGGCCACGGTGGGACCCATAAAGCAGGGCACGGAACATGTGCAGATAGATGACGATAAAGAATGCCGACGCACCCGTGGAGTGGAGATAGCGTATAAACCAGCCCCAAGGCACATCACGCATGATGTATTCCACTGAGGCAAACGCAAGCCCCACATCAGGCTTGTAGTGGATAGTGAGAAAGATACCACTGAATATCTGGAGGACCAGCATCAATATGGCGAGGGAGCCGAAGTAATACCAAAAGTTAAAGTTCTTCGGCGCATAGTACTCGGCCAGATGCTCATTCCAGACCTTGAGCAGTGGAAAACGGGCATCGACCCATTCAAGCAAACTCTGCATTTTTAGGCCACTCCTTCTTTCTGGTCGATACCGAGAACAATCTCGGTATCGGATTTAAATGAGTACGGGGGCACCGGTAGATTGCGGGGTGCGGGGACGTTTTTATAGACCCGACCTGACAAATCAAATTTGGAACCGTGGCAGGGGCAAAAGAAACCGCCTGGCCAATCTGCGCCCAGACCCGCACCAGCACCAGCCTCGAGCTTCTTGTCGGGCGAACAACCTAAATGGGTACACAGGCCCACCACCACCAGCAACTCAGGCTTAATGGCCCGCGCGATACCTTTGGCGTAAGTTGGTTGTTCGGCATCGGTGGACTCGGGATCTTCCAATATATCCGCCAACCCCTTGAGGCTGTCCATCATGACCGGGGTACGATTCAAGAGCCAAACCGGCTTACCGCGCCATTTCACAGTCAGCAACTGTCCCGGTTCGAGCTTGCTGATATCCACCTCAACCGGCGCACCGGCCGCCTTGGCCCGTTCGCTGGGTGTCATGCTCATCACAAAGGGCGCGACGGCAAAACCGGAACCGACTGCGCCCACACCGGCGGTCAAATTAACTAGAAAACGTCTTCGCTTTTTATCTACACCATTCGTACTCATGAAGCCCCCTTACAGGCATGGTATACAACTATGTCGCATCGGCTAATGCCGAACGCGGCGGGATTCTATCATAGTGAGGAAATACTTTGGGCTGGACGAGAAGCCTTAAATCTGTTCGTGTCAGGATTTTCCGGCGGATATTATAGCAGATTTATATCAAGTAATCATCGAGTGGGGCTTGAAACTGGCTGGGATTACCCCCAGCATCTTGTCAACGGGTAGAATAGTCTGGTGTTAGTATCCCTAAGGTACTGAAAAATAATTAGATTAGTATCTATTTTGAACGTGGTGGGGTTTTCAAATGAAGGAGCAAACTATGGTATGGGGTAAGACAACGGGGTTTTTTCTGCGCGCTGGCGTAGCGGGTGTGGTCGCCGCAGTGATATTGGTCCTGATTCAGCCCCAATTGGTGGCCAAACAGCCCTCTGTGGTTGAGCTCGTCACTGCCCCGGATATTCACACAGGGGTAAATCAAGGCCCAGTCTCCTATGCCGATGCGGTCCAACACGCTGCCCCGGGAGTGGTCAATATCAATACCGCCAAGACCGTGACCCTGCAGCCCCACCCATTTTACAACGACCCATTTTTTCGCCGGTTCTTTGGCGATATGATCCAAAATCCAAATTTGTCGCGCAAACGGGTGGAGAACAGCCTGGGGTCCGGGGTGGTGGTAAGCGCCAACGGCTATATCCTCACCAATCACCACGTCATCCGTGGTGCTGATGAAATCAACGTGTTTTTCCAAGACGGCCGCAACGCCCAGGCCAAGGTCATCGGTACCGATGAAGAAACCGATCTGGCGGTACTGAAAGTAGATCTTACAAATCTCCCCACCATCACCCTAACCGATTCTGAAAATACCAAGGTGGGGGATGTCGTCCTGGCCATCGGTAACCCCTACGGTGTGGGCCAAACCGTCACCATGGGCATTGTCAGTGCCACCGGACGCAATCAACTTGGGATCAATACTTTCGAGAATTTCATCCAAACCGATGCCGCCATTAACCCCGGAAATTCAGGTGGTGCCTTAGTGGATGCCCGTGGGCGCTTGATCGGCATCAATACTGCGATCTTTTCCCGCACCGGAGGCTCCCAGGGTATTGGCTTCGCCATCCCCACCAGCATGGCCAAAGAGGTCATGGAGCAAATTATCAAGTATGGGAGACCCATTCGAGGCTGGTTGGGCTTTGAAGGCCAACAGGTCACCCCCAAGCTGGCCTACGCCTTGGGATTGGATAAAAGTCTGAATGGGGTCATTATCACCGGCGTGGTGCGTAATAGCCCTGCCCACAAGGCGGGACTGATCCCCGGTGATGTGCTGGTGGCCATCGACGGTACCCCTATCAAACTCACTCGTCAGGCCCTCAATCGAATTTCAAAACACAAACCTGGTGACAAGGTGGCCTTGAAGGTTGTCCGCAACGGCAACACCAAGACCTTTACCGCCACCGCTATTGATCGGCCTAATGTCAACAGACGCAGGTTGCGTCGATAGACGCATGGCGTAACGCTCTGGAAAAACACAGAGGCGTTGTTCCTGTCCTATCTTCCCTCTGCGAATCCTTTGTGTCTCCGTGGCCTTTGCGTCGAAAAACTCATATGGCCTCTCAAGACGACAACATGGCCCGTATGCTCTCAATATGGTCCCTGGCACGCTGTTTTTTTTCTTCCGGGTCCAGATTCTGATCACCACCCTCCCATTGCAGGTCGTCCTGGGGCAACTCCTTCAGAAACCGGCTGGGCTCACAATCAATATTGTCACCAAACCGTCGCCGTTTCGCGGCCATGGATAAGGTCAGTGTCTTCATGGCACGGGTGATACCCACGTAAAATAAACGGCGCTCTTCCTCCAGGCTGTCTTCCTCCACACTGGTTCGATGGGGCAGTAAACCCTCCTCCATACCGACGATAAACACATGGGGGAACTCCAGGCCCTTGGCAGCGTGCAGGGTCATCAAGGCAACCTGATCCCCGACCCCCTCCTTAGCATTTCGCTCCATGATATCCGCCAGGCTTATATCCGCAACTAAATCGGCAAGGGTCCTGGTCCTGTCTTTGTCATACAAGCGGCGCAGCCAATTGAGTAATTCCAGGACATTGCCCCAGCGTCGCTCAAAGCCCTTTTCGTCTTCAGTGGTCTCGCGCAACCAGCCCTCATAGCCTGACTCCGTAACCAATTCCTGAGCCAGTTCAGTGGGGTTCACGTCTGCCACCTTTTCAGCTACCTGGGTGATCCAGGTGCTAAACTGGCGTATAGCGGCCGCTTGCTGAGTTGCCAATTGGGCATAAAATCCACTGCTCAATCCCGCCCGCAACAGGCCCTCATCCATCGGCCCGGCGTAACGGCTCAGTTTTTCCAGACTCGCCGGACCAATACCACGGCGAGGGGTGTTGATGATGCGCAAAAAAGCATTGTCATCGCTGGGATTGACCGCCAGACGCAGATAGGCCATCACATCCTTGACTTCACTACGATCAAAAAATGAGGTCTCACCACTGAGAAAATAGGGAATACGATGTTCCCGCAGAACCTTTTCAAACACCCGCGACTGATGATTACCACGATATAGGATGGCATAGTCACCATAAGATGCGGCCTTACTAAACCGGTGGTGCAAGAGTGTGGACACCACCCGCTCGGCCTCATGCTCTTCGTTGGCAACGCGCATCACCCGAATCGGATCACCATGGCCCAGCTCACTCCATAAAGATTTTTCAAATATATGGGGATTGTGCGCAATCAGGGCATTAGCCACTTTCAGGATGCGGCCACTGGAACGATAATTCTGCTCAAGCTTGATGACCTCAAGTTTGGGAAAATCCTGCTTGAGTTGCAACAGATTTTCAGGCTGAGCACCGCGCCAGGCATAGATAGACTGGTCGTCATCCCCCACCACCGTCAACGAAGCCCGCTCTCCCACCAGGGCCTTGACCAGACCATATTGGGTCACATTGGTATCTTGATACTCATCCACCAACAGGTAACGAATGCGTTCACGCCAGGCCCCGGCAATCTGTGGATTTTCCTGAAGCAGCTGGGTGGGCAGCAATATCAAGTCATCCAAATCCATGGCGTTACAGGCCTTCATCTGGCGTTGATAGGGTTCGTACACCCTGGCCGCAGCCTGGGCTATGGCGTCGTCACCACAAAGCATTGCCGCCTGACTCGGCAGGACGTGGGCATTCTTCCAACTGGAAATGCGGTATTGCACCTGACTGGCAAGGCCATTATCCACAGACAACTCAGAACGCATCAGCTCACGAATAAGCTGGCTGCTGTCTTCGTTATCAAAAATTGAAAATCCCTTTTTATAACCCAGGGCATCAAGTTCGCGACGAATGATTCGCAGACCCAGGCTGTGAAAGGTGGAGAGGGTCAGGCCGCGGCCTTCACCCTTGCCGAGCAAGCCCGACACCCGTTTGCGCATTTCCCGGGCGGCCTTGTTGGTAAAGGTCACCGCCGCGATATGACGCGGATCGAGGCCCCCCTCACGGATCAACCAGGCGATCTTGTGGGTAATGACGCCGGTCTTACCGCTACCGGCACCGGCCAGTACCAACAGAGGTGAAGCGACATGTCTGACGGCACGTCGTTGGTGAGGGTTGAGCTGATGCACAAGTTTAATGGGGCAAGGTTGGTCAAAAAGAGGTGGGGGATTCTATCCTATGGCGAGAGCTACAAGTAGCGGTGCTTCAATTGTAGGGGCGATGTCCATCATCGCGACCAGGAGACCACCTCTTCAACAGCTACATCGAACACACGACCTCACCCATTTGTTGGGTCAGGCGCATATTTTCCTCACCGTCGATGGGCACTTCGATAATAACAGGGACAGTTTGCTCATAGCCCCATTGCATGGCTGGGGTCAATTCGTCTGCGGTTGCCACCTTGACACCTTTACAACCAAAGGACTCGGCCAGCTTAACCCAATCCGGATTACCAAAAGACACGCTACGGGAGTGGCCATAGCGATTCCGCTGTTTCCAGTCGATGAGACCGTAACGCCCATCAGTCCACACCAACATAACGAAGGGTGTATTCATGCGCACTGCCGTCTCGAGCTCTTGTATGTTCATCAAGGCGCCGCCGTCTCCGGCCACTGCCATGATTTGCCTTTCCGGATGCACCAATTTAGCGGCAATGGCGCCGGGCAGAGCGATCCCCATAGAGGCAAAACCGTTGGAGATAATACAAGTGTTGGGACGTATGGTCGGAAACATGCGTGCGATCCAAATCTTGTGTGCCCCCACATCGGAGATAAGAATATCGTCAGGCGCCAACACATCACGCATTTCCAGTAATACCCGCTGGGGCTTCATCGGCATAGACTGATCATCGCGATAGCGTTGCAACTCTGCATTCACCAAGCTGTGCAATTTGTGAATGGGACCATCGGGCCAGGGTTCAAGCTGCTCCATCATTTGTGATAAAGCCACCCGACAGTCACCGGTCACTTCCTGGGTGGGCATGTAGTGAGCATCCACCTCCGCTGGGCTACGGTCCACATGCAACACCTTGATACGCTTATCCGGATTCCAGTTTGCCGGAGCATACTCAATCAGGTCATAGCCAATACTGATCACCACGTCGGCACGATCGAAACCACAATTGACATGATCACGGGCCTGTAGTCCCAAGGTACCAATAGACAAGGGATGATCGAAAGAAATAATGCCTTTGCCCATAAAAGTCTTGGCCACGGGAATGTTAAGCGTCTCGGCAAAACGCTGTAGGTATTCATGGCTGTGTCCACGGATCACCCCATTGCCTGCAAGAATGAGTGGATGCCTGGCGGTCTTGAGCAAGGCCACTGCGGCATCGACCTGACTCTTGCGTGCCACATGGGCCTTGGGGTCGGTGGGATTAAGCGGCCCGATATCATCGGGTACAGTTTCCAGGGCCACGTCCTCGGGCACATCGATGTGGGTTGCACCGGGTCGTTCCTGCTCGGCAAAACGAAACGCTGTACGCACCGACTCGGCCACAGTCAGTGGACGTTTGATCTGCATGTTCCACTTGGTGATGGGCTCGAACAGGGAGACCAGATCCAGATACTGGTGAGATTCCTTGTGGGTGCGATCCAAACTTGCCTGACCGGTAATCGCCACCAGAGGGGCACGATCACAATCGGCGTCCGCCACACCGGTCACCAGATTGGCGGCCCCAGGACCTAAGGTCGCCATACAAACCCCGGCCTCGCCGGTCAATCGACCGGTGACATCCGCCATGAACGCTGCGCCTTGCTCGTGCCGGGTAATGACCAATTCAATACCGTGATCAAGCATGGCCTCCATAAGCTCCATGACCTCTTCACCGGGCAAGGCAAACACCCGTTTGACACCTTCATTGACGAGACAGGCGGCTAAGGCTTGGGCAGTATTCATCGCCCACTTCTTTTGATCATCAATCCCATGTCTAATTTATAACTCATAGCAAACATAGCCCAAACGCAGCAAACTCATTTTAAATACAGTCCGCGCAATTACTTCTTAATGACTACCGTCTCTGCCACCCGATCGCCTAAACGCTGGCGCTTGTCAGAGTTCCAAATCAGGATCATACCAATGATGTAGAGAAATGGGAGTGAGTCCACAATGCGCAATAGATTACGCACCAGCGACGGCACCCAACCAATGGGACCACTGCCATCAACTTTGACCACCTTTAAACCCAGGGCCATCTTACCCACGGTCCCCCCGAGCTGGGCCTCCATAACAACAAAATAGCCGAGACAAATTGCAAACCACAAAAAGGCCGAGGCCCCTTGCATGCTAAATCCACTCGCCGTAGTGTCACCGGTAAACATCGCTAAAACATAACCCAGGGCCATGAGAACGACCATATCGATAATTTGAGCAACAAAACGCAATCCTACGCCGACATAATTCATGAGTAACTCCTTTTGTTGAGTGTATTGGTTAGCTACAACCTGGCCTGGCGTCACTGTTAACCTCCCTTGCCACCGAGAGAGGAGTTTCAATCGAACCTTTAAATGCCAGCCACACCCATATGGACTTGGGCTATTGTGCTACCGTCATGGCCCGAATCTGACTGGCGAACCAGAATGGATTGTCCCGCATAAGATCATGGCCACTATTGAGCGCCCCCAAAGTACGGCGACGTAATTCTTTGTCTCCGGTCTTCTTTGCCAGGCGCAAGCTGGTATGAAGGATTATGCCCGAGGGTGACGGCATGGGGCCATCAAACAAGACATCGCTACCGGTCTCTGCGCCGATCAAACTGTCCTCCCCCATGCGCCAGCCCTGAGGCGTATAGAATCGCTTCCAGGCCTGCTCGGTTACCGCCAAAGCATTGGCTAAATCTTTTTTATCTGTGGTGAGTTCGGCCCAATTCAACAGACCCTCGGCTACATAGGCATAATCCTCCACCGCCGCCTTACCTATGGCGCGATGATTCTTGCCGGTCACCGAACGCTTGAGTTCAGACCCATCCCAAAGCCTGTTCATTAGAAAATTGCGTATATCCTGAGCGGCTTGACGGTATTGTTTGTTACCCGTTTGCGCTGCGGCCTCAGCAAAGGCAGACAGGGCCAGACCATTCCAGGCGGCGAGTAATTTAATGTCGATCGGTAATTTGCGCTTCGCCTGTGCCGCCTTCAATTTTTGCTTGGCACTGAGCAACAACTGTTGGACTTGGGCCTCACTCAACCCCATGGTCTTGGCAATATCTTTGACCGACTGTCCAAGTATCGGTAAATAGCCCCCATCAAAAGGGGGCGCATCCCGCACAGACCAGGCCAGACGAAAGGCCTGATTCTCACTGGCATTCAACAATTTGCCAAGCTGTGCCGAATCCCAAAGATAATACCCTCCCTCTATGCCCTTATCATCCAGGGCCGACAACGAGGCATAGTAGGCCCCGCTGGGGGCACGCATAGCACGCATGAGAAACTGGAGTGTACGATCGGCAATATCCGTGTAACGCTTTTGCCCCAACACTTGTGCCGCCCGCCGAAATACACGCGCCAACTGCGCATTGTCGTAGAGCATCTTTTCAAAATGGGGCGTTTGCCATTCCGGGTCCACGGTGTAGCGAAAGAAACCCTCACCGACATGATCATAGAGCCCATAATCGGCCATATGGTCAAAAGTAAGCACTAGAAATGATTTTAGTTTGGTGGCCTCACTGCCGCCAGCGGCAAGCTGATCGAGCAGAAACTCCAACTGAGGGGTAGAGGGAAACTTGGTTTGATCGCCAAAACCACCGTATATCTCATCACCAAGCTGTAGGGCCCGACCCACAGCAGACAGGGCGTAGGCCTTGACCTGGGCGCGGTCAAGCTCAGGCTTTCCTGGCCCCTGACCCTGGGTGGCATCGGCCTGGGCAAGGTCCATCAGGCTCTTGGGGTCTTCTTTCCACAAATCACCCAGGCGTTTTAATACTGACATGAATTGCTCGGGTGGCATGTACAATGCACCGTACAAAGGATGGCCATTGGGGGTGACAAAAACATTCAAGGGCCAGCCGCCACGGCCCCGAGTGCGCTCCACAAAATCGATCATGCGTGCGTCCAAAGTGGGCTGCAACTCGCGATCCACCTTAACCGGAATAAAGTTTTTATTGATATAGGAGGCAATCTCTTTGTTTCTATAGCTCTCCTTCTGCATCACATGACACCAATGGCAAGAGAAGTAGCCAATAGAGATAAATAAAAGTTTATTCTCCTTACGCGCCCGCTCGACCGTAGCTTGGCTCCAATCCTGCCAAGCTACCGGGTCCTCGGCATGCAAGGCCAAATAGGGTGAAGGATGATTCTTGAGCTGGTTGCTCAGGGCATGGGCCGCCCAGGGCAAACACAGGACAACAAACAAAACAAACTGGCTCTCACAACGGCGCCAGGTCCGCAAGGAATGATTGTATTTATTTAGCATATGATTTTATATAGACCGTACTGAAGCCAGGATTATTCCCTAATTTTTGCTATTCTTTTTGTCTGTCTCACTGTCAAAACGATCGAATTCGGCTTCCATTTCCTTATCGTTCATTTCCTGAAAGTCATCTTCATTCTCGTCATCATTTCTGGGTTTTATTCGGCGAGCAAAAAACAGGCCGGCCTCAAATAGCAACATCATGGGGATAGCAAGGAGGGTTTGCGAAATGACATCAGGCGGTGTCATCAACATGGCAATAACAAATATCCACAACACTACATAGTGCCGCTTTTTGGCCAGGTTATATGGATTCACCATACCGGCCTTGGTCAACAAGACAATGGCCACCGGGACTTCAAACGCCAAACCAAAGGCAAATACAATACTGATCACAAAATCCAGGTAATCTTTAATGTCCGGCATATACTTGATGCCTATCGGTGTAACCTGATTAAAAAAGGCAAACACCAGAGGAAATACCACGAAGTAGGCGAAGGCCATACCGAGATAAAACAGCAATACACTGGAGACCAACAACGGTGAGGCAATACTGCGCTCGTGTTTATACAGGCCTGGGGCCACGAATGCCCACAACTGATACAACAATACTGGCATGGACAAGACGACCGCCGACCATATGGCCAACTTGAGAGGGGTAAAAAACGGTGCCACCACCCCGGTGGAAATCATCTCACCCTCACCGGGTAACACCGCCCTGAGAGGCTCGGCTACAAAAAGGTAAAGATCTTCGCTAAAGAAGGCCAGGGGCACGAACACCACCGCCACAGTAATGACCGATTTGACCAGACGGTCACGAAGTTCCAATAGGTGGGAGACAAAGCTGCCCTCGGCGTTATTCTCCTGGGTCATGCTAGCTCGCCTTTACCTTCTTTTTGCCCTTCTTGATTTTCCTGGAGGGTTTCTTCGAAACCTTCTTTTTCTTTTTGGGAACGGCGGCTTTTTTGCCTACTTTCTTTTTCTTGGGGGTCTTAGCCGGGGTCTTGGCTTTCTTTTTGGTCTTTTTTCTGGTGGAGGATTTTTTCTTTTTGGCCTCCAGGTAAAACTCGGGCTCATCGCCGTCGGCAATACCCTGAGCACCCTCACTAAAGTCCCTGACCAACTGGGAAGACGACTCTTCCAGCATACGCTTGGTTTGGCTCAACTCGGCCTTCAATCGCCTGAACTCGGCGAGATCCCCGGATTGGAATTCACCATCCAGATCCCGCTTTACATTGGCAATAAACTGGCGGAGCTTGCCCACCCAACGGCCCGCCGTGCTCGCCGCTTCGGGCAAGCGCTTCGGACCCAGGACGACCAGAGCAAGCAAGCCAATGAGGGTGAGTTCCCAAAAACCAATATCAAACATCAAGTAAGCTCACTGCCCACAGCCTGGGGCCAGCACTAGACCTTGTCTTTTTTCTCGACGGTGACCTCGCCATCAATCACCCGGCCTGTCTTGTTCTCAACCTTTTCTACATCTTCGGCATCGGCCGAACTATCTTTGACAGATTTTTTGAAATTCTTGATAGCCGACCCCAGATCCCCGCCCATATTGCGCAGCTTTTTAGTACCAAAAATCACAATCACGATCAGCAGCACAATGACTAACTGCCAGATACCTATACCACCCATTTTCTCTCTCCAGTAACTCGACTCATTAGATTGACCTCCGATACCGCGAAGCCGCAGCGACGGGGCTCAGGATTCTACACGACCGGCCTTTTCCTCGATACCGGAGATACCGAACCGGCGCTCCAGTTCAGCCAGCACATCATCCGGACCCAGACCCTGGTGGGCCAGCATCACCAGGGTATGAAACCATAGATCTGCGGTCTCATGGATAATTTGGCTGCGGTCACCGGATTTGGCGGCAATAACGGTCTCGGTGGCTTCCTCACCAATCTTTTTAAGAATAGTGTCCAGACCCCGATCATAGAGCTTGGCCACATAGGACCCATCAGGGTCATCACCCTTACGCTGCTCCAGAACTGTGGCCAAGCTTTTTAATATATCCGACACGGGATCACGTTGAATCTATCCTGGTTCTTCAGGTAGTTTGTGGGTTTCAAGCCAAATGGGCTCTTGTAAAGACGCCTGGCCCACTAAAGAATAATGGGCTTTATTCAACCACCTTTCTCTTAGCGTCTCTGCGAGAGTACCGGCTCTCAAATCATACACTGGGCCGTTTACCGGCGTCGAGTTTTACCCGCAGATTCTCCTGGGGGGGTGCTATTTTTTGCCGTATATATCTTCGGTGTTCCGCAGCACAGGTTCCACCGTCTTCCAACTCTCACCATTGTGCTGCTGGAAAAAGCAATGATGGCGACCGGTGTGGCAGGCAATGCCCCCCTTCTGCTCCACCACCAGTAGCACCGTATCATTATCACAGTCGAGGCGGATATCCTTGATAATCTGCTCGTGCCCCGACTCCTCACCCTTGCGCCACAGGCGTTGCCGGGAACGGGACCAGTACACCGCCTTGCCCGACTCCACCGTAACCGCCAGGGCCTGGCGATTCATCCACGCCAACATCAACACCTGACCCGTACCCACCTCCTGAGCAATGGCCGGCACTAAACCGTCCGCGTTCCACTTGATATCATCGAGCCAGTCTTTACTCATATTCCAATATTACTACGGTTTTCGGCGTGCTGTACTAACGGGTGGCCGCCTGGGATGCCCTATCCAGGGCCGTACATTGCCGCGCCATCCTTTTAGTACCACCCATCACAATCTCACCTCAATCCCCGCCGCCTGCATACAACGCTTGGCCTCGCCCACAGTATGTTCGGCAAAATGAAAGATACTCGCCGCCAACACCGCGTCGGCATGGCCCTCAATGACACCTTCGACCAAGTGATTGAGATTGCCCACCCCACCAGAGGCGATCACCGGGATCTCCACCGCATCACATACCCTTCGGGTCAGGGGCAGATCAAATCCATTACGAGTGCCATCCCGATCCATGCTGGTCAACAGGATCTCACCAGCGCCGTAATCGGCCATGCGTCGGCACCATTCGATGGCATCAATACCGGTGGCCTTGCGACCCCCGTGGGTAAAGATTTCCCACCGTGGCGCATCACCTTCGGCAACCTGCTTGGCATCCACGGCCACCACAATACATTGGGAACCACAATGGTCTGTGGCCTGCTTAACAAACTCTGGGTGGGCCACTGCGGCAGTATTGATCGCCACCTTATCGGCTCCGGCATTGAGCATCCGCAACACATCGTCGAGCTTACGGATGCCGCCCCCCACGGTCAGCGGAATAAACACCTCACCGGCGACCTGTTCCACCACATGAATCATGGTCTCGCGGTTATCAGAACTGGCGGTGATGTCTAAAAAGGTGAGTTCGTCTGCCCCTTCCTGATCATAACGCCGGGCAATCTCCACCGGATCACCAGCATCGCGAATATCGACAAACTGAACGCCCTTGACCACACGGCCATTGTCCACATCGAGACAGGGGATGATTCGTTTCGCCAGACCCATTAAACTGACTCAGCCGCAAAGACGCAAAGGACGCAGAGATAATTTATAGAAGAATTCATAATGGTCTTTAAACAACACCATACTGTATATGTACATCAAAAATCAGGCGTACCTCACGCATAGTACTCCTCTGCGTCCTTTGCGCCTTTGCGCCTTTGCGGCAAACAACTATAAATCACCGCATAATTCGTCGGCCAGTTTCTGGCCCTCGGTAAAATCCAGAGTGCCTTCGTAGATGGCGCGTCCGGTGATGGCACCGGTGATCCCTGAATCGCGCTGCTCACAAAGAGCACGAATATCATCCAGGGTCTTGATGCCTCCAGAGGCCACCACGGGGATGTGCACCGACTCTGCCAGGTGTGCTGTTGCCTCCACATTGACACCGCTCATCATACCGTCACGACCAATGTCGGTATAAATAATGGCCACGACTCCATCGTTCTCAAAGTGCTGGGCCAGGTCAACAACATCATGGTGTGATAGCTTAGACCAGCCATCAATGGCCACTTTACCGTCTTTGGCATCAAGACCGACAATGACATGACCAGGAAACTCGGCACACATGTCACTCACAAAGTGGGGGGCGTTGACTGCCTTGGTACCAAAAATCACATACTGGACCCCCGCCTCCAGATAAGTCTGCACCGTATCTTCATCACGGATACCGCCACCTACCTGTATAGGCAGATCCGGATAACTCTCGGCAATGCGCTTGATAACAGCCGCATTTTCGGGTTTGCCGGAAAATGCGCCATTGAGATCCACGATATGCAGACGCCTGGCCCCAGCCTTGGCCCAACGACCCGCCATCGCCACCGGGTCGTCCGAAAACACGGTCTCATCATCCATGCGTCCCTGGCGCAAACGTACGCACTTACCGTCCTTAAGATCAATCGCGGGTATCAGTAACATAAGGTATTCCTTGAAGGTCTATCCATCAGCACCATCCCAACTTACAAAATTCTCCAGTAATTTCAAACCTGAACGCTGACTTTTTTCAGGGTGAAATTGCACTGCGAAAAGATTGCCACGACTCGCTGCCGATGTAAAACTGACACCATATTGGGTGACGCCAACAACCTCGGTGGGTTCACTGCTGTCAACATAATAGCTGTGGACAAAATAAAACCGGGACCCCTGCTCGATCCCCGACCACAACGGGTGTGGATTCTGGTCGACCTGGTTCCATCCCATATGGGGAATCTTCAGGGCACTGTCTCCAGGGGCCGAAAAGCGTTTTACCCGGCCCGCCAATATACCCAGGCAATCAATACCGCCATCTTCCTCGCTATGTTCATACAGTGCCTGTAGCCCCAAACAAATACCCAGCAGGGGTTTTGATGCAATGACCTCGTTGATGGCCTGTCGCATACCGGTAGCATCCATGGCCTGCAGACAACTGCCAATGGCACCCTGTCCAGGAAAGACCACCCGGTCAGCCGCCACCACCTCTTCAGGCCGATTGCTGACCCTAACCGATGCCCCATCGGCAACATGCTCGATGGCCTTGCGCACGGAGTGCAGGTTACCAGAACCAAAATCAATGATGACGATGGATTGCATGGGCGTAATGAGTCAGTGGAAGCGTGGACGAGGGCGGACCGGTAGCCACAGCCGATCTTGATCGTTATAGATTGCCCTTGGTTGAAGGTACTACACCCGCCATACGTGAATCCTGTTCCAGGGCCATACGCAGGGCACGACCAAAGGCCTTAAAAAGGGTCTCGGCAATGTGGTGGGCATTGGTGCCTGACAAGCTGTCGATGTGCAGAGTCACCAAGGCATGGTTACAGAATCCCTGGAAAAACTCATTGATCAAGTCGACGTCGAAATCCCCGATCCGGGCACGGGGGTACTGAACCCGATACTCGAAACCAGGTCGACCGGACAGGTCAATCACCACCCGTGACAGGGCCTCATCCAGGGGCACATAAGCGTGGCCGTAGCGACGGATGCCCTTCTTGTCACCCACCGCCTGGACCAGGGCCTGTCCCAGGCTAATGCCAATATCCTCAACCGTGTGGTGGGCGTCGATTTGGAGGTCACCTTCGGCCTTGATATCCAGATCAATCATGCCGTGGCGTGCCACCTGATCCAGCATATGCTCCAAAAACGGTATACCGGTATCAAAACTGGCACGGCCGTCACCGTCCACATCAATGCTTACGGTAATGGTGGTCTCATTAGTCTGACGCTCGACAGTGGCCTTGCGCGGGTTCATGGCTGTATCCATTTCAATATTCAACGACGTTTGCGTTTGTGGCCCGATAGTACCAGAGGTGTCAGGGGTTCCGACAGCGATTGCGCCCACCGGTTACCCAGCACCGGGGGGTCAGATCGCCTGCTCCAGAGCCAATAGAAAGCTATCATTTTCTTGGGGCAGGCCAATAGTAACCCGTAGACAATCGTCCAAAACGGTACCCGCCCCACTGAGGTTTTTGACCAGGATGCCAGACTGTTTGAGTCGATCAAATACGACATCTGCATTTTCGATCCGAAACAAGATAAAATTGGTTTGGCTCGGATAGACCTGAACACCGGTAATGGCCTCTAAGGCCTCGGCTACCCGCTCTCGCTCAGCACAGATCTGCTCGATTTGCTGGTCGATCCGTGCCTGATGTTTCAGGACGAAGATCACACCGGCCTGGGTCAGGCTGTTAATGTTGTAGGGCAGGCGAATTTTCTCAAATTCCTGCAACCAGGCCCGTCGCCCCGCGAGCACACCGAGGCGCAGGCCCGCCATACCCATCTTCGACAAGGTGCGCATCACCAGAAGATTGTCGTATTGCTCGATACGGGACATCCAGGACTGCCCGGAGAAGGGCTGGTAGGCCTCGTCAATGACCACCAGACCGGGGCTGGCCTCGATCACCGCCTCCAGGGCCAGGGCATCGAACAGGTTGCCGGTAGGATTATTGGGCCAGGCAAGAAACACCAACGCCGGTCGATGTTCTTCAATCGCCGCGCACATGGCCGCAACATCCAGATCAAACGAGTCCCTTAACGGGACCGCGATAAACTCCAGCCCCACCGCCGTAGCGATCATTTCATACATGACAAAACTGGGTGTGGGGGCCAGCACCTTGCGCCCAGGACCGCACACCGCCAACTGTAATATCTGAATCAATTCATCCGATCCATTCCCCAACATGAGATCAACAGATACCGGTATATCCATGAAGGCCCGCAAGGCGTCCTTCAGCTCCTGAGATTGGGCATCAGGATAGCGATTAATGTGCACATCACTTAAGGCCCGCAGCCAGGCCTGCTCAAGCTCACCGGGCCAGACATTTGGATTCTCCATGGCATCGAGCTTGATCATGTCCCCAGCATCGGCCACATGATAGGCACGCAGGGCACGTACACCGGGGCGGATCAAACGTTCTATGCGCGTGCTCAGAGAGTCCATGGGGTGATGAAGCATTGTGAGTTGGAGGTGAATATCACTGCTGATTTAGAGGCTGCCAACACCCACTGATAAAAGGTGTTGAAAAAAAATTTCTTCCTTTGCTAACACGCCACTGAAACAAACCAGGCTTAATCGTCTCTGATGCGGTACTCGGCGGAGCGGGCATGGGCAGTTAAGCCCTCGGCCCGTGCCAGCACACTCGCCACACGACCCAGCTCGGTGGCTGCGGTTTGGCTACAGCAGATCAAACTGCTGCGCTTTTGAAAATCATAGACCCCCAGAGGCGAACTGAACCGCGCCGTA
Organism: Gammaproteobacteria bacterium; assembly: GCA_013152415.1. Taxonomy (GTDB): domain Bacteria; phylum Pseudomonadota; class Gammaproteobacteria; order HyVt-429; family HyVt-429; genus HyVt-429. The sequence continues at coordinate 24,881 of JAADGI010000007.1, forward strand.
CCTGAAGTGGGCAACGTATGATTGGGTCCGGCACAATAATCCCCCAGCACCTCGGTGGTATGGCGACCCATGAAGATGGCACCGGCGTGCCTGATATGGGCAACCCAGTCCTGGGGATGGCTAACCAATAGCTCCAGATGCTCGGGAGCAATACGGTTAACAAGGTCCACTGCCTGGTCCATATCCTGCACCTGAATCAGGGCGCCCTGTCCCGCCAGGGACTGGCGAATAATCGACTCCCGCTCCATTGTCGGAAGCAATTTATCGATGGCCTGGCGGACTTGCTCGATAAAGCCCCCATCGGGGCTGATCAAAATCGACTGAGCCAACTCATCATGTTCGGCCTGGGAAAACAGATCCATCGCTACCCAGTCCGGGTCCACACTGCCATCACAGATCACCACGATCTCCGAAGGCCCGGCCACCATGTCGATCCCCACCTGACCAAACACCTTGCGCTTGGCGGTGGCCACATAGATATTTCCCGGCCCCACAATCTTGTCTACCGCCGGCACCGTCTTGGTACCGTAGGCCATAGCGGCAATGGCCTGGGCACCACCCAGAGTGAACACCCGGTCGACCCCAGCGAGTGCTGCCGCCGCTATCACCAGTTCATTTTGCTCTCCATGGGGTGTCGGCACAGTCATGACCAACTCAGCAACACCCGCCACCCGCGCCGGAATGGCGGTCATCAATACGGTCGAGGGGTAGGCGGCCTTGCCACCCGGCACATACAGACCCACCCGATCCAAGGCCGTCACCTGTTGACCAAGTACGCTGCCGTCGGCCTCGGTGTATTGCCAGGATTCGAGCTTGTGGCGTTCATGGTGATGGCGTATCCGTTTGGCTGCCAGACTCAAGGCCTCGCGCTGCTTGCCTGGAATGGTGTCGAGGGCCTGTTGTAGCCGTTGGGTAGGCAGTTCCAGTTCGGCCGCAAGGGTCACCGCCAAGCCATCGAACTTATTGCTATATTCGACCAAGGCCTGATCACCCTGGTGACGCACCGCCTCAATAATGGTGTCTACTGTGCGCTCAACCTCTTGATCCAGGGCGCGATCACGGTCGAGCAATGCGGACAGGGCAGCATCAAAATCCGGGGCACGGGCATCGAGTACGCGCAGCTGCCATGTCGCCGAGGCCATTAGCCCACTGCCTGCTCGATCTGTTTGACGACGTCTCTCACGACCTGGTGCTTCATGCGCATGGACGCAGTATTGGCCACCAAACGGGAACTGATGTCGGCGATATGTTCGACCTCGACAAGTTTATTGGCACGCAAGGTATTACCGGTGTCCACCAAGTCAACGATGCGATCAGACAAACCTGCCAGGGGGGCCAATTCCATGGAGCCGTATAACTTGATGATCTCGGCTTGTATCCCCTTGGCGGCAAAAAACCGTTGAGTGATGTTGACGTATTTTGTCGCGATCCGCAGATGACCCCATCTGCCCGGATCATCACCCTGCGCCAGGGTCTCGGGCTCGGCCACCATCATACGGCAACGGGCTATTTTCAAATCCACCAACTCATACAGGCCATCACCGTCAAACTCCATGAGCACATCTTTGCCCACAACACCAAGATCTGCGGCACCAAAACGGACATAGGTGGGCACGTCTGCGGCACGAATGATGACGAGCTTAACGCTTGCCTGATTGGTATCCAGAATCAGTTTGCGGCTGGTATCCGGGTCGTCCACGGGCTCAATACCCGCCGCCTTGAGCAGGGGTAGACTTTCCTTAAAGATACGCCCTTTGGACAGGGCAATGGTCAGTATCTCGGACACGGCCTAACTCTACTGGGCAACCTGTTTACCGGCCGCTTCCAGGACATAGCTCGGTACACGGTGAATACTGGCGCCCAGTTGGGAGAGTTTTTCCTCAATGCATTCATAACCGCGATCGATATGGTAAATCCGATCAATGATCGTCTCACCTTCGGCCACCAACCCCGCTAAGGCGAGACAGGCCGAGGCACGCAAGTCGGTCGCCATCACCGGCGCACCGCGAAGTTTCTCCACACCCCTGACAATGGCGGTATTACCCTCCATCTCGATATCCGCCCCCATGCGCTGCAATTCATGTACATGCATAAACCGATTTTCAAATACGGTTTCGGTGACGGTCGCCGTACCTTCGGCGACACTGTTTAAGACCACAAACTGGGCCTGCATATCTGTAGGAAAGGCTGGATAGGGTGCCGTGCGCACGTTCACTGCCTGGGGCCGACCCTCCATACGCAGGCGAATCCAGTCTTCACCGGTCTCAATCTGGGCACCGGCCTCACGTAGCTTTTCCAACACCGCCTCGACATAGAACGGATGGGTGTCGCGTAATTTGACATCCCCCCCGCAAATAGTGGCCGCCACCAGAAAAGTCCCGGTTTCGATGCGATCAGGGATCGCCCGATAGGTTGCACCATGGAGGCGTTCCACCCCCTCAATGGTAATCTCGGCAGTACCGGCACCTTCAATCCTGGCGCCCATGGCAATCAGGCAATTGGCCAAATCGATCACTTCTGGTTCACGAGCGGCATTCTCGATCACCGTGGTACCGGACGCCAGGGTCGCGGCCATCATCAAATTCTCGGTACCGGTAACGGAAACCAGGTCCATAAAAATGCGTGCGCCCTTCAAACGTCCCGCCCGGGCCTTGATATAGCCTTCATCAATGGTGATCTCGGCACCCATGGCCTGAAGTCCTTTGATATGCAGATTCACGGGGCGTGAGCCTATGGCGCAGCCTCCAGGCATGGACACTTCTGCGCTGCCAAAACGAGCCAACAACGGCCCTAACACCAGGATAGAGGCACGCATGGTCTTGACCAAATCATAGGGTGCGCGTAATACGTTGACCCCGGCGGCATTGGCCTCAATGGTCATCTTTTCATCCACCACCAGGCCCACACCCAAACGCCCCAGCAGCTCCATGGTGGTGGTGATGTCGTGCAGATGCGGAAGATTACTGATACGCATCTGCTGGTCGGTGAGCAAAGAGGCGATCAACACCGGCAGGGCGGCATTCTTGGCACCTGAAATTCGGATCTCACCGTTGAGAGAGGTCTTGCCGGAAACGACTAACTTGTCCATGGGGCACTATTCTACACTGGCCATCGCCTAAAAGCGCACTGCCATCAGTATGGGCGGCAACCGCTGGATCGCACCCTGGTCGAATAACCGACCCTAAGCAATGTGGGTGCGAATTCATTCACACGGATGAAGGTTCGCCGCAGCGAACGCAGCACCCTGCGCCTGATTGGCCTATTATTTTTGGGGTAATCGGATCAATCGATGAATTCGACTAGCTATCGATGGATTCAACTAGCTTCTGTAACTCACCGTTCTCATATAACTGCACCATGATATCGCTACCGCCTACAAACTCGCCCTTAATGTAGAGTTGGGGAATGGTAGGCCAGCTGGAAAATTGCTTGATGCCCTCACGAATATCCGGGTCTGCCAACACATCCACCGATTCAAATTTTGCCCCCACTGACTGCAACAACTGAACCGCACGTCCTGAAAACCCGCATTGTGGAAATTGTGGGGAGCCCTTCATATAGAGGACAATGGCATTATTCCCCAGGGTGTCTTGAATACGTTCATTGGTGTTCATCTTATAACCTCTTTGGCTAGTGTCTATGGGCCTGCTTGAGGACCTGCTCGGGTGCGATTGCTGCAAAAGCCCCAAGTATTTCAGGGACTCCGGCCCGACTAATCCCCTTGAGCAGCCTGTTCCGGTGTCAAGGTACGCATGGATAGGGCGTGAATCTCGGCCTTCATCTTGTCACCCAGGGCCGAGTACACCATCTGGTGCTGCTGGATCATGGACTTGCCGCCAAAATCGGGGCTCACAATCACCGCATTAAAGTGGTGACCATCGCCCTCACATTCAACCTGTGAGCCGTCGAGACCGGCCTCGATCCATTGTTTAATATCTTGAGGTGTCACCATATGCCTGGAAAGCCTGTTTCTTGGGAGATTGGGGGCCCACCCCAGTTGGGTAGGCCGGGTAGTATCTACACATCTGGGTCTAAACTAGAGCATAGCCCATGACATAGCCACTCGAAATATCCCCTTTGGGACCCCTATCGCCGTCCCTCGGCTATCTGGAAGAAGATTGAGAAGGCAAGGCAAAGGCTTGCGACAAACCACTGATGCGGATGAGCTTGGCCAATTGATCCGGGATATGGGAAAAACACAACATGGTTTGACCGGATTGGGCCTGGCGCAACCATTCCACCAACAGGGCCAATCCAGCACTGTCACTACGGCCCACACCAGCCAAATCCACCACCGCAGGCATCTGCTGGGCCCATTGGCTACTGGCGGCACGATACAACTCGGGTACAGTGGCAAAGCTCAAGTCACCGTGCAACCGATAGTCCCCCGCTGCCACCCTTTGCAGCCCCATGGCCTATAGTCCCGCCCGGCGATTCTTGGCGGCCAACTCCTCAATCACCGCATCGAGGCTTTTATTGTGCACCTCGCTACGCACAATGCTGCGCAGTGTAGCCACAATACTGATGCCCTCAATAGCGACATCCATGGCCTGCCAGACCCCCTCTTTATTGTATAAAATATAGTTCACCGATATCTTGGGGCCACCGTCCTTGGGACGAGTCTCGGTCCTCACCAAAACCTGCTTGTCACCCTCCTTGTACTTGCTAGGGATGAATTTGAACTCGGCATCAACATAAGTCAGCAAGGCGGTGGCATAGGTGCGCACCAGGTGGCGCCGAAACTCCTTCTCGAATCGACTGCGCTGGGTTTCACTGGCACTGCGCCAATGTTTACCCAATACCAAACGGGAAAAACGAGTGTAATCAATATAGGGGGCGGTAATTTCGTCAGCCAAGGCGTAAAGTTTTTTTGGATTCTTTTGTAACTCTGACTTCTGGACCCGCGCCTTGCTCAACCAGGCACTGTACAACTCCTCAACCAAGGCATCAGGGCCTTTCTTTTCCACCGCCGCTGTTGTCGTCGCCAACATCGCAAACATCACGAGCAGTCCTGCTATAAATGATAGAGTTTGCTTCATTTTCCGTCCCCTGAATCTGACTTGTTATAAAGGAATTTACCAATAAGATCTTCCAGAACCAATGCCGATTGAGTCAACATGATTTTATCGCCATCCTTAAGAAAGCTTTCATCACCCCCAGGATCCAGGGCGACGTACTGCTCACCCAAGATACCCGCAGTCTGGATGACCGCCGTAGAGTCGGCCGGCAGATTAGTATAACGACCGGCAATGTCCAGGATCACGACAGCACGGTAATCGCTGGGGTCCACATAAATTTCTTTGACCCGGCCAATACGCACCCCGGAGAGGGTGACCCGGGAGCGCACCTTCAGGCCACCGATATTATCGAAACGGGCCTCAATCTGATAGGCATCGGCCACATCGGCACTGCTGAGATTACCCACCTTCAAGGCCAACACCCCGAATGCCGCCAACCCCATGACCACAAATATCCCTACCCATGCTTCCATCACTTGTCTTTGCGCCATGCTATACATCTCCGAACATTAATGAGGTCAATATAAAATCCAGCGCCAGCACCGCCAGGGAGGCGTTGACCACAGTACGGGTAGTTGCCCGACTGACACCTTCTGCGGTAGGCACGGCATCGTAGCCCTCGAATACTGCGATCCAGGTCACCACAAAACCAAAGACGATACTTTTGACGATACCGCTAACAATATCATCATTAAAATCCACCCCCTCTTGCATGGACGACCAAAATACACCGGCGTCCACACCGAGCACAGTCACACCGATAAAATGACCACCGAACACACCCACTGCGGTAAACAGTGCAGCCAACAGAGTGAGACTAAAGAAGCCGGCGAAAAATCGTGGTGCCACCACCCGCTCAATGGGATTGACGGCCATCATCTCCATACCCGCCAATTGCTGGGTAGCCTTCATCAAACCTATTTCGGCAGTAAGGGCCGATCCCGCACGCCCGGCAAACAACAATGCCGCCAGCACCGGCCCCAATTCCCGGGTCAGGGACAGCGCCACCATCAACCCCAAGGAAGACTCGGCACCAAAATCCACCAGTGTATTATAACCCTGGAAACTGAGCACCATGCCGACAAAAAGCCCGGCCACCAGAATAATCGTCAGGGTCAACACCCCCACCGCGTAGATCTGATGAACGAGCAAAGACGGGCGGGTGAAAATTTGCCAGCCTCCTAAAAATACCCGATACAAAAAGACACTGGCCCGGCCCAAACGGGAAACACGGGCAATCACCCCACCACCGATTAGCGTAAACAGCCTCAATCCAACCCCCCTCGAAGCAAATCGTCTTCGTAGGCGGCTGCGGGATAGTGGTAAGGCACCGGTCCATCTGGCAGGCCATCCATAAACTGGCGTACTTGAATTTGCTGGGAGGCCTGTAATTCCTCGGGCGTACCTTGGGCGATAATCCGGCCGTCTGCGACCAAATACATGTAATGGGCAATGGCATAGGCCTCCGCCACATCGTGGGTCACCACCACAGAGCTAATACCCAGGGCGTCATTGACCTCGCCTATTAACTTGACGATGACTGCCATCGAGATCGGATCCAGGCCAGCAAAAGGCTCATCGTACATCACCAACATGGGATCCAGGACGATGGCCCGGGCCAAGGCGACTCGCCTGGCCATGCCACCGGACAATTCACTGGGCATCAACTGGCGGGCACCACGCAGACCCACCATCTCCAGCTTGAGCAAAACCAGGTTTCGCAACACCGGTTCGGGTAGACGGCAATGCTCACGAACGGGAAAGGCGATATTCTCAAAGACATTGATGTCGGTTAACAGGGCACCACTTTGAAACAACATCCCCATACGTTTACGCAATGCGTAAAGCTGCTTGAGTCCTAGCCTGGGCACGGACAAGCCGTCAACAATGACGTCACCACGATCAGGATGCAGCCGTCCACCGATAAAGTTTAACAAGGTTGTCTTGCCGGTACCGCTGGGACCCAGTATCGCAGTCACCTTGCCTCGCGGGATGGTCAAATTGACCCCTTTTAAAATAGGCCGATCCCCATAGGCAAAATGCACATCGCGAAACTCCACTAATACATCACTATCCGGATTCTTAGAGTTCATGGTGTAACGTATTCATTAGTAATTAGTCTTGGCAAGCGCGCCATTCTACCAGTTTGTGGGCACCCGATGCGCTCACACATCGAGCAGTTCGGCGATGATACGGGCCTGTTCGGCGAGTTGGGGTGCCGGGCCGGGATCAGTAAAAAACAGCCCTGCCCCACGATTACCCTCCATCCAGGCACCTAATCGTTCAACCACCCTCCGCAGGGCCTTGAGTTCGGATTGCTCCATCAGTGCGACCATAAATTTGCCACCGTCTTCGGGCCTGGGCTCTCGGCTGGGGTGCCAACATAGACTGGCCCCGAAGGTATCCAGCAGCTCCATTATCTGTGGGCTTCGAACCGGCCCTGTGGGCAGGTCTACGCAAACAGGGAAGCGGTCGCCTAACATCTCTAAGCACCCCTGCAAACAGGCAACCGATACCGCTGATTCTGTGGAGGGCACGCGCAACAGGTAGGCGGACAACCAGGGGTGCAGCTCATGGGTCATTTGCAGAAATGCTTGGCCTTGTTGCTGCCATTTTTCAAGGGCCGGCACCGCCGCATCACCCACCCAAGCAGGCAGCTCCAATATAAAACGAAATTCCTCATCGATATCTTCCATCCATTGACTAATATCGGCAGCCGAAACAGACTCCCATTTCTGTGCAGGCACCAACACGCTGCGAATGACGTTACTGTAGTAACACAAACGCCATTCGGCAGGCAGGGCTTCGTCATAAAATCCGTCTTGCCACTCGTCGTGCTCCCAACCACGGATTCCAATCAACAGGCTATCGGTCATTTATATTAGTCTTCCTGAAAATTCATAGGGCGACTAAAGCTACCACGAAAAGATGGGGCTCTTCAGATAGTTTGTAGCTCATTCACACTAACCATTGACTCTCGCAAAGGCGCCAACGACTCCATGGACGGAGGAGGTAGAGCAACGCATGGAGCAGTTGCCAAGACCGCAAAGAATGATCAAAATCATTCAACTTCTACCATAAGCCGTCTTTCCCTTTGCGTGCTTGGTGCCTTTGCGAGAACACCAACCCTAAAATCATACACTGGCTCGTTTCCCGGCGTCGAGCTTTAACTACAGACTTTCCTGATAAGACAAAATTTGCATTGCCCCGCACTAATCGACTACAACAGGACACAACACCCAATATCAGTGGAGATCAATATGCTCATTGCTAGCCTATCCCTCATCGCGGGACTGGCATTACTCGCCTGGGGGGCCGATCGCTTTGTCTACGGCGCTACCTCTGTTGCGCGTAATTTTGGGGTATCACCTCTCATTGTGGGATTGACCATTGTCGGCTTTGGTACCTCGGCGCCGGAACTACTGGTCTCCGCCGTGGCCGCTTGGCAAGGCAACACAGAACTGGCCCTGGGCAATGCAGTCGGTTCAAATATCGCCAACATTGGCCTGGTCCTCGGCAGTGCCGCATTGATACACCCCTTGGTGGTACGTTCACGTATCCTCAAACGTGAGTACCCCATCATGGCGCTGGTGCTTTTGGCGACACCGGCATTGTTATTGGACGGTCACCTGGGACGAATTGACGGCCTACTATTGATTGCCGGACTCATATTGCTCATCGCCTGGACCGTGCGCATGGGCCTGCGCCAGCGGGTCAAACCGGGCACCATCAAAGCCACGGCGATAGGGGGGGCGGATGAACTGGCCCAGGAATACGCCGAGGAACTCAAACAAAGGGCGTCCACCCCGGTGGCCATGGCCTGGTTGATCGGAGGCCTGCTGTTGCTGCTCGGCAGTTCGAAGCTATTGGTCTGGGCGGCCATCATCGTCGCCCACCACTTCGGCATGAGTGATTTATTGATTGGCCTCACCATCGTCGCAGTGGGCACCAGCCTCCCTGAGGTCGCCACCTCTATCGCCAGCACCCTCAAGGGTGAACACGATATTGCCATCGGCAATATCGTCGGCTCCAATATGTTTAACATGCTTGGGGTCATTGGCATCGCCGGAATAATACACCCGGTCAGCTTCAGCCCGGAACTCCTGAGCCGGGATTTTCTGGTCATGCTGGCACTGGCTGCGGCCATGTTGGGTATGGCCTACCGCAGCCGGGCCAAGGCCCGCATCGGCCGCATTGAAGGCGGCCTGCTGCTGGTCGCCTATTGCGGCTATCTCGTTGCCCTGGCGAGGTGACATGACCCTAATTTCTAAAACCGTCCGCGCTATATCTTTTCCAGACGGACCGGTGTATCCATCCAACGCTGTTGGCCGCCGATAGGATCCGGCCAGTTGGGGATGATCCAGTTGGGGTGGGCGCCGTTACCTTGCCACCATTTCGTGATGCCCCTGTCGTCGCCGCGAACGGGTGTCGGCACAGGGTTGCCCGAGGCATAACGACCATACCGCCAGTGCCCACAATGAAACGAGATGGCAACCACCCCCGGGGCCACAGCCGGAGTCACATGGGCGCGGGTCTCCAAGGCACCGATCTCGGAGGTCAACCTTATCGCATCCCCATCCTTGATCTTTAGTTTTTCGGCGGTGGCTGGGTTGATCCAGCCCGGGTTCTCGTAATATATCTCAGACAGCCACTTGCAGTTCTGGGTGCGGGAGTGGGTCTGAACATTCACCTTGAAGGTGGTTAGAATCAACCGGTCATCTTGCGTGCCCTCTTGATCCGGCGGAAACAGATAGGCGGGAAGCGCGGAAAACCCCTTGCTTTCCAACAAATCGGAATAGAGTTCGAACAGGCCCGACTTGTTGATCTTGTCCGGCTTGAACCCGGCATAGACCTTAGCGTCGATTCGCTGGCCGATGTAGCCCTTGTAGGCCTTCTTGGCAGCAGCATAACCGGCCGCCTTGGCCTCTGTGAGTGTCTTGGCCTTGGACTTTGTCCAGTCCCAATAGACGCCGGTGGCCGCGTCGAATATGACAGTGTCTTTTTTGAGCGCCTCTGGCTTGAGCTCTTTTTTATAACCAAAATATTTCGGTTTGGCATCAGGGTCATGCCATACACCGTGGGTTTTCAGATAATCGAGACCACCGGCCTCTTTGACGCCGGGCGTCATACCGCAGGACCTTTTGACAAACTGTTCCTTGCTCTTGATCCCCAACGGCATGCCCATGCGTTCCGCCAGCTCACAGCACACGTCACCAAAGTCCCGCACCTCACCACGGGGCCTGACCACCGGCTGGCGCAGGTAATACTCGGGGATCTGATTGGGCGAGACACTGTCCTCCCAGTCCCAGCGCTCCAGATAGGTGGTATCGGGCAAAATCATGTCCGCCAGTTCGGCGGATTCATCGTAGGAGGTGGTCACGGCCACCGTGAAGGGAATCAGGCCCTCGTCCTTAAGCACCTCTATGTTCTCCTGGCAGTCACCGTTGGAATACACCGGCTGATAGCAATACCACATATAGACATCCGGGCGGCCGGCGCTGCCGTCCTTGATCATCTTAAAGACCTGGTGGCTGACGTGATGAGTGGGGAGCGCGGAACGGCCCTTGAACCCATCGAGGATATTCAGCTTCTTCGCCTGGGGTTTCTTCTTGGGGCCCTTGGGGTATTTCCATTTGGCCCCCACGGCCCGGCAACGGCCACCGGGATTATCGATATTACCGGTGATGGCGGCCAACATCTGGATGGCGCGCTCCGTCTCCACCCCACCGTAATTCGCCACCGCCCCACGATAGCTGATGACCACGGCCGGTTTCACGGTGGCAAACTCCCGTGCGATCTCACGGATCTTACGGGCATCCACGCCGCTGACAGTCTGCGCCCACTCGGGGGTAAAAGATTGAAGATGGTCCTTGAGCGCCTTGATCTTTTCCTGGGTCGTGGCGTTGCGATTCCGCGTCACCTTGCAGAACTTCAGAAAGGCCTCCCCTTCGCCCCGATACAAGTCTTCATGCATGATGACCTGACACATGGCCAATACCGCCGCCCCGTCGGTACCGGGCTTCACCGGCACCCATGTATCGGATCTGGCGGCGGTATTGGAGAGACGCACATCGAAGGTGACCAGCCTCACACCCCGATCCGCCATGGCCCGCACCAGGCGCTGCGCAATGGGGGTGTGATTGGTATGGGCCTCAAGGCAGTTGCTGCCGAAATTCAATATGTAGCGGGTCTTGTCCAGGTCCCAATTGTCGTAGTGCTTGCCCCAGGTCAACTCCTGCGCCACCCATTTGGCCGCCTCGCAGATGCTGGTGTGGTTACCGATGGTCTTGGTGCCGTAGGTGGCCAGAAACACGCTTTTGATCAGCTTGCTGGAGCTGGCCTTCATGCGCCCATAATGGAACATGAACTTTTCCGGGTGGCCAGCATCGCGCAGTTTTTTCAGCCGTCCGGCGATCTCGCTCAGGGCCTGATCCCAGCTGATGCGCTCCCACTTGCCCTCACCACGCTTACCGGTACGCCGCACGGGATAAAGCACGCGATCCGGATCGTATACCTGGTTGACCCCGGCCTGACCCTTGGCACAAATAAAGCCTTCGGTGCGAATGGAGTCTGGCTGGCCGCCGATGGAAACCAGCCTGCCGTCTTCGACATAAGCGATGGCCGGACAGCGTGTCACACACTGCCAACAGGCGGTGGGAATGGCCTGGCGTTCGGTGCCGGTTGCCGGTGAATAGTCCTTACCGCCCTTGAGAAGCCCCCGCTTCGGGTCCGCGTCGGCCACCGCCTCCCGGCCAAACAGGGCGATAGCGGAGGCCGTGCTCAATTTGAGAAATTCGCGCCGGTTGCTCATCGCCTCCTCCTCATAATCCCACCGGTCCCGTAATCTGGCCGGCAACCACGAATACATAGCGCAACATGAAAGCGCCGAATAAAAGCAGAAGGGGTGCCGCGATCTCCACGGCTTTTAGCAGTACGCCCTCCAAGGTGGCGGGCGGCCTGAACGCGGCAACCATCATGATCAGCATCGGCAGCACCAAGCCGACGGCCACCGCCCAGAACCAGAATACCGTCGCCAACACCCCACCCCCCATGATGACCGTGACCGCCTGGGTGACACTACCCGCCCCCCTGTGGGCAAATACCACAAATAAAATGACCAACAACAACTCGCCAGCGGAAAGATAGGTTCCGATGCGGGCCAACCAGACGGTAAGGCCGGGACCGTCACCCCGGTCCTTGGTGGTGGGTGTGCTGCGGGTGCGCCAGGCCAAAAAAAGCAACTTGCAGGCGATGCCCAATACCAAAGCAGAGAAAAAATACACCAAGGGCACCAGCGGCGAGTTCCAAAACGGCCGTGCCTGCATTCCACTCAACAGGAACCCCGGGTAGGCTGCCACCGTGAGCGCAACGGCCAGCCCGGCCCAGGCCAGACCCCGGCGCCGACCTACCCGGGGATCATCCGGCCCTGCCGGCATACGTAAAAAGGTGTGGGCATACAACAGGCTGATGATGATGAACGCGGTAATCAGCCATGTGCCGATGGACATGGGTGAAGCCGTCACGATCTTGTATAAATTTAGGAACTTGAACCAATAGCCGGCGTGAAAAGACCCAAGGTCCAAGATCAACACCAAGCCATCCAGGAGCAGAGGAAGGGGCGCCAGAAATGCGCCATAGCGCGCCAGCGCAAAGGCGGCTGGATCATCGCTACGCCATAAAACCAAGTATGCGCTGACAGCCAGCACCCCGGCGCCCAGAGACACCAGAAACAGATGAAAGACAATCGGGTATCCCCAGACAAGTTCGTCCACCCTGTTTACCTCCTGTCCTTTTGCCGACGGTGGGTGGTGACCCTGACATACTGGCCAGCCCGTGCATCACCCTCACCCGTGTGGTCCGCAGCGATGTAATAGACATTCGGCTTCGTACCCATCTCCTGGCGCAGCACCGTCACCGCTGTCGTAGCCAATAGGCGGCCCACTTCGCTGTTGGGGTCATTCAGGTCGCCGAAGATACGTGCCCGGCCGATACAGGTCTCCACGCACGCGGGTTCCAGGCCATTGCGGACCCGGTGCAGGCAAAAATCACATTTTTCCGCCGTTCCTGTAACGGGGTTGGCAAACCGGGCATCGTAGGGACAGGCGAGGATGCAGTATTTGCAACCGATGCAGATATCCGGATCGATCTCCACGATACCGTCTTCCTCGCGTTGCCAGGTGGCACCGGTAGGGCACACATCCACACAAGGGGGATTACTGCACTGGTTGCACAGGCGCGGCAGGAAGCTGCGGCGCACATCTGGAAATGTGCCTTTCTCTACGTACTCAACCCACGAACGATAGAAGCCCAGCGGGACATCGAACTCTGCCTTGCACGCCACGCTACAGGCATGACAACCCACACAACGCCGGGTATCAATGACCATCGCGTAGCGGACCTGAGGATTTTTGGCTGTCGCCGCATGGGGGGATCTTGGGTGGGGATAGGCAAGGGCAGCGGCCGCAGCAGTACCCTGACCGAGCTGTTTGAGAAATCTCCGGCGCCCGTAGACCTTGCCTCTCACCCCATCTGCCATAATCTCCCCTTACACAGATAATTGGTTCGTCAGTTAACTCATAATTAATTATAGATTAGTACGCATACAAGTCACCGCCTTTTCTTCGATTCACGTCAAATTCTAGAGCTGATGACACGAAGAGCAGCACCCCAACAAATAGCAAACAGGGTCTTGTCTTTTAGCTTCCTCACCCTATTGAACGATGTGTCTGATTCGGAAATACAGTCACCGCTGGGTCACGCAGAGACCGGGGACGGCCATGGCACCATTGGAGCGAGACCCCGGATGGCCATTGAGCGGCCTGCTGCGGGTCACCTATTGCGGCTATCTCACTGCCCCGGCCGGGGAGTTTTAGACAAGCCGGGCAAGGGAAAGGCGTCATCCATAGGAACTCCACAGCCATTTCGCTATACTTTGCGCAAATCCCAGCGTGAATAATTTAGAACCAGAAACCGATGAATGACGAGTCCTTACTGGAGCTCGGCCGCAATGTCATTGACCTTGAGGCACAAGCCGTTGCCCAGCTCACTCAGCGCATGGACAATCAATTCGCCCAGGTGTGCCGAATGATGCTCAACTGCGTGGGCCGGGTCATTGTCGTCGGCATGGGTAAATCCGGCCATATCGGCAATAAAATTGCCGCCACCTTGGCCAGCACCGGTACCCCCGCATTTTTCGTCCACCCTGGCGAGGCCAGCCACGGCGACCTGGGTATGATCACGGCCACCGATCTGGTCCTGGCCATCTCCAACTCTGGCGAGACCCCGGAAATCCTCACTATCTTACCCATCATCAAGCGCATGGGGATCAAGCTGGTGGCGATGACAGGCAACCCGGAGTCCTCCCTGGGCCAACAGGCCGACGGCTGCCTCAACGTCGGCGTCAATCAGGAGGCCTGTCCCATGAACCTCGCCCCCACTTCCAGCACCACCGCAACCCTGGCCATGGGAGACGCCCTGGCCATCGTCCTGCTCAAGTCACGAGGATTTACCGAGCACGACTTCGCCCGCTCCCATCCTGGCGGCGCCCTGGGCCGACGCCTGCTACTCTACGTAACAGACATCATGCACAAGGGTGACGCCATCCCTGTAGTGCGTGCGCAGGACAGCCTGCGCGATGCCCTGTTGGAAATGAGCAGCAAGGGGCTGGGTATGACCGGCGTGATCGATGACCAAAACCGTCTGTGTGGTATTTTTACCGATGGTGATCTGCGCCGCGCCCTCAACAGCACCGTGGACCTTTATCAATCGAGTATCAGCGAGGTGATGACCCGCAACCCCAAGACCACCCACCCTGATCGCCTTGCTGCAGAAGTTGTACAAATGATGCGCACCGACCGTATCAATGGTTTGTACGTGGTCGACGAAAACAACATCATCATGGGCGCCCTAAACATGCACGATTTACTCAAGGCGGGAGTGGTCTAGGTGGATTTCCTCGAGCCTTCCCTCACGGTAGACGACAATACCCTGGCCCTGGCCGCCAAAATAAAACTGCTGTTGTTTGATGTGGATGGGGTACTCACCGATGGCCGACTGTTTCTCGGCGACGATGGCCAGGAATACAAGGCATTCCACTCCCGCGACGGCCATGGTATCCGTATGCTGCAAGACAGTGGTGTGCCGGTGGGGCTGATTACCGGGCGGACTTCGCGAGTGGTCAAACACCGCATCAAGGATCTGGACATCAAACATGTGTATCAGGGAAAGCGGGACAAACTCCCTGCCTATATCGCCTTGTGCAAGAAACTTGGGCTGGACTTTGACCAAGTGGCCTTCGTGGGAGACGATGTGGTGGACCTCCCCGTTATGCTGAAAACCGGATTGGCCGTGGCGGTCCAGGATGCCCACCCCTTGGTCAAACAACACGCCCACTGGACCACACCCAGCCAGGGGGGCAAAGGTGCGGGTCGCGATGTCTGCGAACTTATCCTGTTCGCCCAGGACCGCTATGATCAGGCCATGGGCCTCTATTTAAATTGAACACACACCCAAAGAGACAAGGGGAATAAGGTGCAACAACGCGCAGAAAAGGTCCTGCTCTACTCCCTGGTTGCCGTACTGGGCAGCTTCACCTTTTGGCTGCAATGGGGCCTTGAAGAAAAACCCCAGGAAATTGCCGCCCCCGAGGAGCGTCATGACCCCGATTTTTACGTTGAAAATTTTAGCGCCACAGGGATGGACGAACAGGGTCAACGCAAATACACCCTGGATGCAGAGCGCATGGTCCACTACCCAGATGACAATACAGCACTATTGGACAAACCCCACATTATTCAGTACGAAAAGGGGCGCGAACCGACTCACGCCTATGCCGAGTCCGGCTGGGTCTCTGCAGACGGTGACGAAGTGCTGCTAACCGGTAATGTGCGAGTCATTCGAGGCAAGGGACGATCCGGTGGTGGCGCCAGCGTCATGACCAGCAACAAACTGCGGCTTCGCCTGAAAAAGGGCACATTCAAAAAAGAGTCCTGATACACTTCGTTATATCACTCGACCAATACCTACCAAAACTTACGATAGCCCCCTATGTCAGCCACTACAGCTCACCGTCGCCTTATACTGCTTATCAGTAGTCTAATGTTTTTGGCCGCCCCATCCGCATCGGCCCTGAAATCAGACAAAAACCAGGCGGCCATCGTCGACGCCGATGACATCGAGATGGACTTCAATACCGGCGATCGAATTTACACCGGCAATGTTAGCGTACGCCAGGGCAGCCTGCGCCTGTATAGCGACAAACTTGTCGTCAAATTCAAGGACGATGCCCTGCAAAGCGCAGTGGCCTATGGTAAACCGGCACGATTTCAACAGCGCCCGGATGGCAAAGACGAAGATGTAAAAGGTAAGGCCCTGCGCATCGTTCTGGACGAAATCAACAACAAGATTCACCTCTACAACAAGGCTGAGGTCACTCAGGGCCACAACACCATCAAGAGCAAAGAGATTCACTATGATATGTCGACCAGCCGGGTCATCGTCAAAGGCGCTGCGAAGAGCCCATCCGGCGGCACAAGCTCCGGTGGCCGGGCACGCCTCATCATCCGACCCAAAGGCTCTACAACTGGCGGCAGCACACCGTGAGCACCCTGAAAACCCGGAACCTGAGTAAATCCTATAGGGGTTTAAAGGTCGTCAACAATGTTGATATTGTGATCAACAGCGGCGAGGTAGTGGGCCTGCTGGGTCCCAATGGGGCCGGTAAGACCACCTGCTTCTATATGGTAGTGGGCCTGGTGCCACGGGATGGGGGTGAGATCTGGTTGGACAATGCCGATATCACCCATTTACCCATGCATGAGCGGGCCCGGCTGGGTATCGGCTATCTACCCCAGGAACCCTCTATCTTCCGTAAACTCTCCGTAGAAGATAACATTATGGCGGTACTCCAGGCGGTACCGGACCTGAGTAAGGCCGACCGTGAAAATCGCCTGGAGACCCTGCTGGAGGAGTTCGGTGTTACCCACAAGCGCAGCACCCTGGGCATCAGCCTCTCAGGGGGCGAACGCCGCCGGGTCGAGATTGCCCGAGCCCTGGCCCTGGAACCCTTTTTCATTATGCTGGATGAACCCTTTGCGGGTATTGACCCCAAATCTGTTGTGGACATCCAGCACATTATTTCCCATTTACGCAATATGGGAATCGGTGTCCTCATTACCGATCACAATGTACGCGAGACCCTGGGAATTTGTGACCGTGCCTATATCATGAGCGAAGGACAGGTGATTGCCTCCGGCTTGCCGGACGAGATTTTGGAGCATGAAGAAGTCCGTGAAGTCTATCTTGGTACCAACTTCAGATTGTAGCGCCCGGTTTGGATGACTTTTTGACAAAAAAATGTTGAACTTTTTGCTCACGATTGGCGGCAACGCCCCAATTTTAATTAGGTTAGATAAAAGCACCCAAAGGGGCTATGCTGTTAGTATGAAGGCGGTGATCGGAGTGTCTGCGAATTTTTCGATCACTAACAGTTATTAAAGATGAGGCAATCCCTAGAATTAAAACTGGGTCAACGTCTGACCATGACCCCACAGTTACAGCAGGCCATCCGCCTGCTGCAATTGTCGGCAGTGGAATTGCAGTCGGAGATTCAAGAGGCCCTGGAGGCCAACCCCCTGCTGGAGGAAAACGAAGAGGCCGCCAAGGCCTCCGAGACCGACCCCCCCGGCAACGGTGAGGATACCGGCCCTGATAATGGCGACACCGCCGATCTGAATTTAGACCAAGCAACCCCAAATAACGACGCCGCCGGGGATGGTACTGACGACTGGGACCCACCCAGCTATGAGTATCCCGTTGCCCCTGGTGGTAGCCGGGGCACTCAGGGCAACAACAACTTTGAGGTAGATGCCCGTACCAGTTCACCACTCACCTTGCATGACCATCTAAATTGGCAGATGCGGATGCTCTCCTTTTCAAACAGTGACCTCTCTATCGCCCAAACACTTATCGATTCCATTGGTCCTGATGGTTACCTTAGTTGCTCGACGGAAGAGATCTGCCAAACATTGCTGCCCGATATTGAAGCGGAACCTGAAGAAGTATCGGCGGTACTTCATCAAATTCAGAACTTTGACCCTGTGGGCGTAGGGGCCCGTGATGTGGGCGAGTGTCTTGGCCTGCAATTGCGTCAATTTAAAGCTGACACCCCTGGATTGGAGTCGGCACGCATTATTGCCGAACAACACCTCAAACTCCTCGCCAGCCGAGACTTTAACCAGCTACGTCGAGTCACAAAGCTCAGCCAGGCAGAACTGCAACTTGCCGTGCAGCTTATTCAAAGCCTCAACCCCCGGCCTGGCAGCACCATACAACCGTCCCAGGCCGCCTATATAGTCCCCGATGTTATTGTACGCAGACGTAAGGGCCAGTGGGTGGCAGAACTGAGTGACGACGTATACCCACGCATCCGTGTCAATCGTGTTTATGAAAACATGATTCAACGGGGAAGCGACAGTCAAGACAATAAGTATTTGCAAGAACACCTTCAGGAGGCGCGCTGGTTCTTAAAAAGCCTGCGCAATCGTCATGACACCCTGCTTAAGGTGGCGCGTGCGATCGTGGATCGTCAGCGGGACTATTTTGAACACGGTGAAGAGGCTATGAAGCCCTTGGTGTTACACGACATCGCCGAGATTCTGGGTATGCACGAATCCACCATCTCCCGTGTGACGACCCAAAAGTATATGCTGACACCTCGGGGCATACTCGAGCTAAAGTACTTCTTTTCCAGCCATGTCAGCACGACCGATGGCGGCACCCGCTCGGCAACTGCCATTCGATCCATGATCAAAAAGTTAATTGATTCAGAACCCACCATGAAGCCGATTAGCGATAGCAAAATCGTGGGGCTACTGGAAGAAGAAGGTGTTCAAGTGGCGCGTCGTACCATTGCCAAGTACCGTGAGCACATGAATATCCCACCATCGAATCAGCGCAAGACCCTTGTCTAACTCAATGTACGGAGGAAATCGATGCAATTGACAATCAGCGGAAATAAAATCGAAATCACCCCCCCATTACGTGACTATGTATCCGACAAAATGGATCGGATCAACAGGCACTTCGACAGCGTAACCACCACCAAAGTCGTACTCCATGTGGAAAAGGAACGCCATCACGCAGAGGCCACCATAAACACCAAGGGTGCAACCCTGCATGCCAATGCCCAGGCACCTGATATGTATGCCGCCATTGACTCACTTACCGACAAACTGGACAGTCAGGTTCGCAAACACAAAGAAAAGACCACAAACCACCATCGTAACGGTGGCGCTCTCAAGGACCAACAATTCCAATGATACAAACACAATCCAGCGTTGCCGGTGAAGCCCATACCCCATCGGTGCCCGCGTTCAGTTTATCCAATATTCTCGACAAAGATCGAATTGTGATCGACTCAAAGGTATCGAGTAAAAAACGATTGCTGGAGGGAGTCACGGACCTACTCACCCGTGGCTCCACACTGGACACGACTCGGGTATTCCAAATACTGACGGAGCGGGAACGTTTGGGTAGTACCGGCATCGGTGAAGGGGTGGCCATCCCCCATGGCCGGATTGATGGGCTCGACAAACCAGTAGGTGCATTCATTAGCCTACGGGAACCGATCAACTTTGATGCCCAGGACCAACAGGCCGTCAATTTGGTGTTTGGCCTGTTGGTGCCAGAGGAAGCCACCTCTCAACACCTCGCCATCCTCGCCAAACTGGCGGGAATGTTTCGAGATGAGGCGTTACGCCGCTCCCTGGCTGCTATGAATGATGTCAACGAGGTATATAATCGGTTGATCCATTGGGATGGAACAACCGGCAATACTTGATGACATCGACACCCCAGCTCAGCGCCGAAACAATCTTCAATGCCTATGAGGAACTCCTCGGGCTCACCTGGCTGGGTGGAAAAAATGGGCGTCATCGCCCCCTGGAGCAGGTCAACGCAAAGTACCCTGGGCTGGCCCTGGTAGGCCATCTCAGCCTGATCCACCCCAATCGAGTGCAAGTTCTGGGGAAAAATGAGCTCGCCTATATTGAGGATATGGGTCCTGAAGACAGACAGGACATCCTCAGAAAAATCTTCACTTCACAATATTG
Organism: Gammaproteobacteria bacterium; assembly: GCA_013152415.1. Lineage (GTDB taxonomy): Bacteria > Pseudomonadota > Gammaproteobacteria > HyVt-429 > HyVt-429 > HyVt-429. The sequence continues at coordinate 45,009 of JAADGI010000007.1, forward strand.
CTCCGCCATTATCATCGCCGACAGCCTGACACCCCCTAGCGGCTTCATCGACAACGCCAATGCCCAGAATATGCCGCTGTTGGTGTCGACTGAACCCAGCCCACGCCTGATTGATGCCCTGCAGTATTACCTGACGACGGCCATGGCCCAGCGGCTGACTGAACATGGCGTTTTTATGGAGGTCATGGGTATCGGCGTACTGCTGACTGGCGATGCCGGTGTAGGCAAAAGTGAAATAGCCCTCGAACTTCTTAGCCGCAATCATCGTCTTATCGCCGATGACGCCGTAGAACTATCCCGTGTCAGCCCACAGCTTCTGGAGGGCCGCTGCCCGGAAGCATTACGCGATTTCATGGAAGTGCGTGGATTGGGTATCCTCGATGTACGCGCCATGTTCGGTGAGACCGCGACCAAACGTGCCAAATATCTACGCCTTATTGTCCGCCTGGAACAAATGGGGAAACAGGCCATGGCGCAACTGGATCGCCTTCAGGCCGAGACCCAGACACGGACTATATTGGGTATCCGTGTACCCGAGGTTATCATACCCATCGCCCCTGGGCGCAATCTGGCAGTATTAGTTGAAGCGGCGGTACGCAACCATATCCAACATATGCGCGGCAAAAATGCACTGCACGACTTTATGGAACAACAACAATCCGTTATGCGTCGGAATGAAATACCCATCAATGATGTCACCACAGACCAACAAAAAGAATAAGTGAACTTCTTTATAATCAGCGGTCTTTCCGGATCTGGAAAATCCATTGCCCTCAATGCCCTTGAGGACATGGGCTATTATTGTATCGACAACCTACCCGCCGTGTTATTACCGCACTTTGCACAGGAGTTACTGAGTGAATCATCCCTGAGTATTCACCATGCTGCGGTCAGTATCGATTCCAGGAATCGATACTTCCTGGAATCGTTATCAGAAAATTTAAGGCAGATTGAGGCCTTGGGACTAAATTATAAGGTCATCTTTCTTGAAGCTGAAGAATCGACACTTATCAAACGCTTTAGTGAAACCCGGCGCAGGCATCCCCTAACCGATGCCACCACGCCACTGGTTGAAGGCATCCGACTGGAAAAAGATTTGCTTACCCCCCTGTCCACAAAATCCACCAAACAGATCGACACCACGACCACTACGGCCCATGAATTACGGGGTATCGTCCGTGACTTCGCGGGAGGAATGAGTAAGCAAGGCCTGTCTCTACTGTTTCAATCTTTTGGATTTAAACATGGCGCACCACTGGATGCCGATTTTGTATTTGATGTGCGCTGCCTGCCCAACCCCTATTGGGAACCTGAGCTGCGATCCCTGACCGGTCAGGACCAGGCAGTCATAGACTACCTGGAAAAACAGCAACAGGTCCCGGCCATGATAAGGCAAATAGAACAATTCCTGACATCATGGCTACCCCATTTTGTCGCTGAACACCGCAGTTATATCACTGTTGCCATCGGCTGTACGGGGGGCCAGCACCGGTCTGTTTATATTGCCAGACAACTTACAGCTCACTTTGCGTCTCAACCCTATAACGTTCAAATCCGACACCGAGAGCTCTCATGATAGGTATTTTAATTTTGGCCCCCAAATCCATGGGCCAGGGCCTGGTAGAGGCCGCCACCCACATTCTGGGCGCAACCCCGCCTCAGATTGAACTGTTGGCGGTAAGCGATACCATCGAGACACTCAAACACCTCCGCGTCGATGCCCAGGAGGCCATTTACAGGCTGGATACGGGTGAAGGAGTCATCATACTTGCCGATATTTTTGGCGCATCCCACACCAATGAGGCCTGCAGGCTCCTTCAACCTGGTCGCGTCGATTTGGTCTCCGGGGTCAACCTGCCCATGTTGGTTCGAGCACTCAACCACCGCCAATTGCGCCTGGATGCACTCGTCACCAAAGCCAGCAGTGGCGGTAGAGACGGTATCGTCTGTGCCAGCCATCGCACCACCAACACAAACCCGGATGCCGCATGACTCGTACCAAACTTAAAATAATCAATAAGCTGGGGCTACACGCACGTGCAGCAGCTAAACTGGTGGCCACGGCCTCACAGTTTGAATGCACCATATTAATCGTGCACAACGACTCGGAAGTTAACGGGAAAAGTATCATGGGGATCATGATGCTCGCTGCCGGTATTGACTCCGAATTGGAGTTGATCACCCAAGGCACTGATGAACAGGCAGCGGCCGACGCCATCAAGGCCCTGGTCGATGATCGCTTCGGCGAGGACGAATAGTGTTCGCCCTGTATGGCTCCGGGGTAGGTAAAGGCATAGCCATCGGCAAGGCCTTCGTGTTACATCGCGATCAGGTCGAGATACCCGAATATGTACTTCCTAAATATTTGTTAGAAGAAGAAGTTGAGCGCTTCCATCACGCGGTTCAACAGGCCCGCGAACAACTCACCGCGATCACTCAACATATCCCCGAAGGCGCCCCACCTGAGACAGCAGGATTTATGGATGCCCATTTACTCATGCTTGAAGATCGCATGCTATTAGAGGCCACCATCAAGACCATTCGTGAAGAGCGATACAATGCAGAATGGGCACTGAAGGTACATAGCGACACCTTGATAGCCGTATTTGACAAAATGGAGGACCCCTATCTACGCAACAAAAAAATAGACATCCACCAAGTGGTGGATCGGGTGCAACGCAACCTATTGATGGTACAGGATCAGGAACACGACCGTGTGCTGGATGGCCTGGATGGACACATAGTGGTTGCCAATGACCTCACCCCAGCAGATACCGTCATGCTAAAAAATCATCGCATCGGGGCATTTGTCACCAACCTGGGCAGCCCCATTTCCCATACTGCCATTTTGGCCCGTGGCCTGCGTATACCTGCAATAGTAGGTTTGCATGGTGCAGTACGTTACATCCGGGATGGCGACTCACTCATCATTGACGGTAAGCAAGGTTCGCTCATTATTGACCCGGACAACCGCTTGTTAAAGGAATTCCGCGCCCACAAACGCCAGATAGACCGTCTACGTGCAGAATTGCAAACACTAAAGTCCCGTTTGCCCGTTACTCAGGATGCCCAACAAATCGACTTGATGGCCAACATCGAATTACCCGGTGACGTTAAAGCCGTCAAAAAAGTAGCTGCTGCGGGTGTAGGGCTCTATCGCACAGAGTATCTCTTCATGAACAAGGGTACTGTGCCCACAGAATCTGATCACTACAACGCCTATATCCGTGTCATTAAATCCATGGGCGACATGCCGATCACCATTCGTACCATGGACCTGGGTACCGATAAACAGGTCAACGGCATCACGGGGGCTGAAAACCAGGGCGTCAATCCAGCACTGGGTTTGCGTGCCATCAGGCTGTGCCTGCAGGACCCGCAGCTTTTTAAACCACAACTACGGGCCATATTACGGGCCTCTGCCCATGGCAAGATCAGGCTCATGATACCCATGGTATCCAGCCTTGATGAACTCGATCAAACGCTCGATATCATAGAAGAGAGCAAACGTGACCTCGACCGCAAACATCAAAAATACGATCCCAATTTACCCGTAGGGGGGATGATCGAGGTCCCCGCAGCGGCAATCTCAGCAGACCTGTTTGCAGAGCACCTGGATTTTCTCTCCATCGGCACCAACGACCTGATTCAATACACCCTGGCCATTGACCGTGTAGACGACACGGTCAACTATCTATACGACCCCCTGCACCCGTCCGTATTGCGACTCATCAAGATGACCATAGACGCCGGTAATAAGGCTCACATTCCCGTTGCCATGTGCGGCGAGATGGCAGGCGACACCACCTATACCCGTCTACTGCTTGGTATGGGTCTGCGCAATTTCAGCATGGATGCGGAAAATCTCCTCGAAATCAAAAAAATCATTATTGACAGCAATAGTAATCGCCTTGCCACCCAGGCGGAACAAGTGCTGCAGGCAACGAGCAGCAATGAAGTGCACCGCTTGGTACATGAAATCAATCAGGGCGATTGACAGATGAGTCAGGACAATAACAAGGAACACACTGACCGCCTCAGTGAATTGCTGGAGGCCCTCAAACAGGGGTCTCTGGATGACATCCGTCGTCTGCTTGCCGATCTACATCCTGCCGATATTGCCCACCTGCTGGAAGGGACACCACTCGATCAGCGCCTGATAGCATGGGAACTGGTGCAAGCACCGATACAAGGTGAGATTCTTCTCGAGGTATCTGAAGGGGTACGTGACGATCTCATTGAGGCCATGGACAGCCGTGCTGTAGTGGATGCGGTGCGCCATCTGGACACGGATGAAATTGCCGATCTGCTTCCAGACCTACCGGACGAAGTGGTTGCGGAAATCCTTTTTACCCTGGACCGTGAGGACCGGCAACGCCTCGACACGGTCTTGTCCTACCCGGAAGACACCGCCGGGGGACTGATGAACCTGGACATGGTCACGGTGCGCGACAGCGTGTCGCTAGAGGTGGTGCTGCGCTACCTGCGTCGTCGTGGTGATTTACCCGAATCCACCAACAAACTATTTGTTGTGGACTGGAACAACCGATTAGTGGGTAGCTTGCAACTCACCACCCTTCTGGGCAGTGACCTCAAAAAACGTGTCCATGATGTTATGACCCAGGATGTGGTGTCATTCCAATCTATGACCCCAGATCGGGACGTCGCCGCAGCCTTCGAACGTTACAATCTCATCACCGCCCCAGTGGTGGATACCGAAAATCGTATTCTCGGTCGCATCACTGTAGACGATGTGGTGGACGTGATCCGTGAACAGGCCGATCAAGCCGTATTGGCCAGGGCCGGTCTAAGTGTCGAAAATGACATCTTTGCCTCGGTCTCTGAAAGCACAAAGAACCGCGCACTCTGGCTCGGGGTCAATCTGATTACTGCCTTTATCGCCTCTTGGGTCATTGGTCACTTTGAAACCACCCTCTCCAAAATGGTGGCCCTGGCCGTGCTCATGCCCATTGTGGCCAGCATGGGCGGCAATGCTGGCACCCAAACACTCACCCTTATCATCCGTGGTCTGGCCCTGGGCACCATCACCGGAGCCAACGCTCATAAAGTCATCAAAAAAGAACTCATGGTGGGCGGTCTCAATGGCATCATCTGGGCTCTGGTGGTCGCCCTGGTCGCCACCCTTTGGTTCGACGATATTCTTCTGGGTGTGATTATTGGTGTGGCCATGATATTCAACATGATCACCGCCGCCCTGGCCGGAGTGCTGCTACCCATCATGCTCAATCGCCTTGGCATCGACCCTGCCCTGGCCGGTACCGTGGCCCTGACGACCATTACTGACGTCATTGGCTTTCTATCTTTTTTGGGTCTTGCTGCGCTATTTTTGGTTTAAAACTTCTCGCCATCGACTTCAATACCCCTTGGGGGGAAGTCGTGACCCGTCACCACCAAGCACGAGACTTCACATGCTTCACTCGTGAGCACCACCTAATATCCATTTTTTTGAAGCCTCCAATTCACCGAAGGAAAAACCTTTAATCTCCGCATTAACGAAATGACTGGCAATATGCTCAGCAAACCCTGCTATGGGAGAATCTGTCACAAAGGCAACATGAGAGACCTTTTTATGATGCTCCCGAATAAATTCTAAATGCTTTATTAGTGCTGCAAATGAATCCCATCCAGGAAATGTCCTGACACGAATTATGATGCCATTCAACTTCCCAGTCTTCTCAATATACGGATCAACTACTGCAGCAACAGATTTAAAATCGTTTTCAGATAATTCCCCATCAGGCTCTAAGAGGGCGATACCTTCTATTTCATTTAAATTAACGACCAACATCAGCTCTCTCCTCTATTTAAAAACCCTAAGCTGTTTAGGCTATTTCTACTGAATAGAGATTCTCTCAGACCAGTTGCCTTCGGGCAGAAATTCCGCCTCATCACGAACCACCTTGGCTTCCCCGCTACGGCCCAGGCTATCCAAGATCTGCGCTTTCAGCAGCAGGGCATTGCGATCATTCGGACGCATGCTGATAGCCTGATCGACCACGGGTAGGGCTGCTTTAGCATTGTCGGTAATGAAGTAAGCCATGGCCAGATTATGATAGGCCTTTTGGTAGCTTGGGTCGAGCTTGATAGTGGCACTGAAATGCCCAATCGCCTTGACCGGTTCCTCGCGCAAGGCATAGACCACACCCAGGTCATCGTGGGCCTCTGCATTAGCAGGATTCAGGACCACGGCCTTACTCAAATCTCGAAAGGCATGTTCACGATCGCCCTTCCACAGATACCGCACCCCACGCTTTGTGTAGGCCAGAGAACTATCTGGATGGCGTTCAATATAGACCGTCAGGTCATCAATGCCGGCATCGATTTCACCATTGCGTCCGCGTGCCATGCCACGGCCAAAGTACGCAAGATCTGTTGCCTCATCCAGATCAAGGGCCTTTGAAAAATCCCAGATTGCACTATCAAAGTCGTGCATCAAAAAATAGATATTGCCCCGCTGCACATAGACATTCGCCTGGCCGGGGTGTTGCAAAAGTTGTTGGGAATAACGCGCAACCAAGGCCTCAGCCTGTTCCCTTGAATCCAGCCCCTCCACCCACTGCAAGGCAACGCTGCGGCCACTGAACAGCAACAAACAACACATCATCACTCCAGCCATACGACTGTGGGCAGTCAAAATCATAACCGTCCTGCTTCGCGGGCAACCATGCCCGCATGGGTGTGGGTACAACTACTAGGACGTCATAGATGAATAATTATTCCCTTCTTGGGCGAAGCAGGAGACGAATCAAGGCCTGACCATCTGCACCTGCCCAATCTCTTGCCCCCAGAGCACGGCCGAGGAATTTACCGTCTCGTCCAATCAAATACGTCATGGGCAGCGCCTTGACTTCATAGGTATTGCGCACGATACCCTCTGGATCAAGTGGGACAGGAAAGGTGAAACCGCCGCTACGGATATAGGTGCTGACCACTGTTTCTTTGCCACGGTCTGCGGCCACGGCCAGAACCACGAAACCATCGTCTTTAAACTTTAGCCACAGCGACTCCAGGGCTGGCATTTCATGGCGGCAAGGTGCACAAAAGGTTGCCCAGAAATTTACCAATACCAGCTTTCCACGATAATCGGAGAGATTTATCTCCCTGCCATTGATATCTTGCAAGTGAAAATTCGGCGCGGATATGTGCTGCTTTGGAACTGTAATATTCAAAGCCGCAAAGTAGTCACTCAATGAATCAGCATAACTGGGTACAGTGGGCAATACCAGCAGCAGGGTAAAGATGTAGCGCCAAAAATAACTCATATCCCTACAGCAAAGCTCATCGACTGTGAGTTTTGAGGTAAGCCAAGATGGCCTGCTTGTCGGCATGACTCAGCACAGTCATGCTACGCTCCCGCATCCGCTGTTCCATCACCGGTAATACATTTTTCCAACCCTGAAAGGATAGGCGCTGTGGATGGGGTACTGCATGACAACCCCCGCACCGGGTTACATAGGTTTTTGCCTGTGTACTGCTGATGTCCGGCAACGAAGTGACTGAACGTGTCACCCCACCACTGCAAGCGGTCATAAAAATGACGGCTGTTAATGCGAGAATATTTTTCATATCAAAACCCTAATTTGCCTTTACTGGTTTTTTTGTCGAAGCCATAGCGCCGGCTCTTTTTTGTTGGGATTTCCAGATACCATGTCAACATGACACGGTAATCCTGCTCCAATTGCGGACCATTCAGATTACGATACAGCGGTATCCCCAGATTGAAATCGACGATATGCAAAGGTGCGGGTTGCCATTGAAAACCTACAGTAACGAAGGTCTGGGTGCCGCCATAGTGGTGGCCATCCCATAAGGGTGTGGCAAAAGGTGAAAGGGGATCGCCCCGGGTCACCCGTCCTGAAGCACCCGTCCTGGACTCATCGGCCTCACCACGAATCTTGCCCTGGTACTGCGTATTGAGTTGAATTTGGCCCACCAAATTATAACGAAACTGGTACATCCCATAGAGATCAAGACGAAACTCATTCCCCAGCCGATAATTTCGCTCATTATCATACAGACGGGCGGTGTAGACTGCGTTGACACCCCACCACCAGGGTGAGCGTGATGCCTGATAAAGGGCACCAAGTGTGGGATCAAACGTACCAGAACCGAGCTGCATACTATAAGGCAACAGTTCCTGTTGACGCATCACCAGCGGATGATTTGTGTTGCGTGCATTGATAGAGCCCGTGGGCAGATTCAGACCAAACAACAGAGAAGCCTGACGTGTTGGGATCAGAGGATCATCGGTAAATAATCGATACTTGCCCATTAACATGGTATCGCCAATACCGTCAGATTTCATGGCAAAGCCTTCCTGACCGGTCACACCCTGCATTGCCTTGTTGAACTTCATACCCATGCTGTTCTGCTTCCACATAAACATGACACCGGCAAAGAAATCGTCCGTAAAACTGTAGCCCCCCGTCAGATGAAACATATTCATATCCATATCTGTAGGGACGGCCATAAATTTTCCCGTGGGCTGACCCATCATCACAGGCATCCCCAGCAGGCTCCCCACAGCCACCCTGTTGGTCCCATCACGCAGCCCGTCCATACGCATGAACATGGGGCTGATCTTGATGCGAAACTCATGGGTTTCGGGAATACCGCCACCGGGAATATTCATGGGCATATTGCCACCACATTTACCACAACACAGACCAACATAAGCCTGTGCACTGGTGTATCCCAGCACAAAGATCATTCCGATCACAGCTTGCATTGCACACAATAATTTTCTCGACATGGACGCTATCCTGATAAGGGATTTACCTTGCGAGGGATACTAGCAATGGCGCTGCGTAGACGGAATGTGGCACAGTGTCGCGCGACAATTTGTCGCACCTGGTCCATAGTCGTATTTAAAAATCAATCATGATGATTAAATTTTTCTGTTACTATCCTGTCCATCATGTTTACTGCCCCCGCCAACAACACCCATGTATCGACGACGCTGAACTTGCGTGGCTTACTCATCTTGCGAAGTGTCGGTATCGTAGGCCAATCTCTGGTCATTGGTGTGGCGATTAAATGGTTTGAGATTCCGTTACCCCTATCACCTCTGGCCATAGTTTTGATCGCTCTCGCCGCATGGAATGCGTTAACCTTATGGCGCGTCCACCACCCCAAACCGGTTCAAGATTGGGAATTTTTTGTTCAACTGCTTGTGGATGTCATGGGCTTGACAGGGGTACTTTATTTTTCCGGTGGCGCCACAAACCCTTTTGCCTGGTTTTTTCTGTTGCCACTCACCATCGCCGCAACGGTACTGCCCAAAACATGGGTCTGGACTATGGCCGGGATCACCACGGCGTGCTACTCACTGTTGATGTTGCACTATATCCCCCTGCACCCTGCTGAGATCTCGTACGCCGGTGGTTTTAAATTGCACGTATTCGGTATGTGGTTTGGATTCGTGCTCAGTGCAGGATTGGTTGCCTATTTCATTTCCGGTATGGCAAACACCTTACGTGAGCGTGATCGAATCTTGGCCCAAGCCCGGGAACAGGCATTGCGTGATGAACGCCTGATAGCACTGGGGACACTCGCCACGGGGGCCGCCCATGAATTGGGCACACCCTTAGGCACCATAGCCATCGTAACCGGTGAACTTGAGCGAGAATATCCAGCGGAGAAAGACCGTGACCTCAACGAAGGACTGGGGATTATTCGAGATCAGATCACACGCTGCAAACATGCGTTGTCTGTGATTTCTGCCTCCGCAGGTGAGCTGCGCACAGAATCGGGCAAACCCGTTCCAGTTGAGGACTACCTCAAACAATTAGTAGCAGAATGGCGCAGCCAACGTCCGGGAATCAACCTGCAACATCACTTACAAGGCAAACAACCCTCACCCCGAATACTGGCAGAAAATATTCTAAACCAGGCACTGACCAACATCCTCAACAACGCAGCCGATGCATCCCCCGAATGCGTAGAATTGAATGCGCAATGGAACACCGATGAACTTGTGATTGAGATCAATGACTGCGGACCAGGGCTGAGTGCGGCAGCATCTGCAGCTGCAGGGAAGGACCTGTTCAGCACCAAAAAACAAGGTCTGGGGCTTGGACTGTTTTTGGCCCACGCCTCTATCGAACGCCTCGGTGGTGATATCACGCTGTTCAACCGTGAAGAAAGTGGTGTATGCACACGGATCGTTCTTCCTTTATCCGGACTGGCCACTAAAACACCCACATGACGAATACCCAAGAGAAATCCAGAGTGGAAGAACCACCAAAATTACTTCTGGTCGATGATGATCCTACTTTCTGCCAGGTCCTGGGCCAGGCCCTTGAGAAACGCGGGTTTAATGTGTCTATAGCAGAAAACCTGACTGACGCCATCGCACTAGCAGAAAGCTGTAAACCAGAATACGCCATCGTTGATTTACGTATCGGCCAGGAATCAGGATTGCCACTGGTCAAGCAGCTTAAGGCACTGAATGAAAACACACGCATCGTCATGCTGACAGGTTACGCCAGCATCGCGACTGCCGTAGAAGCGATCAAACTGGGTGCCGTGCACTACCTCACCAAACCCACTGATGCGGATGAAATCGTCACAACGTTAAACCGTGACACCGGGGACGCAAACGTAACACCCGCCTGCCGGCCTATTTCAGTACAACGTCTGGAATGGGAACATTTACAAAAGGTTCTGGCAGACTGTGACGGCAACATCTCTGCCGCAGCCCGTGCCTTGAACATGCATCGCCGCACCCTGCAACGAAAACTCAATAAAAAACCGGTCAGACATTAAGGCACCTCTTCACCCCATAGTTGCGTCGCTCTGGCACAACAAAACCCAAGCTTGCTCCTTTCCATAAACAATTAATCTAATCTGCATGCCGTTTTTTAGCGCGTCTAGTTGAGCGCTTTGCTAGAGTATTATGAAGCAAGCGACTTGGTCGAGTAGATGGGTTCCTCTGGTCGGTTAGGATCGTGTTTGTATTCTCTGTTTCCGGCTGGTTTCCCCTGCCGGTGCCACAACATCCTCTCCATACAACCATTGTTACCACACCCCTCACAGAACCGTGCTGGCGCTATTTACGCACACGGCTCCTCGACAACACACTTCACCTTAAAAGGACAATAAATAAATTCACCCTGATTCGCGGCTTTGGCAATGGATACAGCTTGAGCAATTTATTAAACTTTTCCCAAGTGTAACACCCTCGTTTACCACGGCGGTTGAGCCATTTAAACAGGGTCAGTAACACCTGATAGGCAAAGTTCCTGATGCTCTTGCTGTTGTCCGTAACACCATAATACGCAAAATGACCTCGCAGTTTTGCTGCTGTCGTTTTCAGGATTTGGGCCGTGGGCAGTGTTCTGTTTGCCTTTAGCCAGGCCTTGTATCCTTTTAACTTGGCAGTGAATCGTTTTCTAATGGTCTTCCGTTTCATGCGAAAACGCTTCCCATCTCGACTGCGCGAACAATAGTGAGTTAACCCTAGAAAATCAAACGTGGCCGTTCTTTCACCTCTGGATTTTGCCTTTGATTGGGCAAGTCCTCCAAATTCAAACAGCCGGGTCTTTTCCGGGGCCACCTCTAGATGGAACCGGTTTAGGCGTGACTCCATATCTTCCTTGAATTGCTTGGCGTCTTCCACGAACTGAAAACAAGCGACATAGTCATCGGCATAACGAATGAGCCGTGTGTCGCCTTGGCTGTTTCGTTTCATACGCTTCTCAAACCACAGGTCCAGTGTGTAGTGAAGATAGATATTGGCCAGCAACGGGGAAATCACACCGCCCTGCGGCGTACCTCTTTCACTGGCTTTGTGCTGCCCATCTTCCTGTATTCCGGCCTTGAGAAAACGTTTGATATACCGAAGTATGCGCTTGTCCGCTATCCGATGCTGGAGAAAGGCCATCAGTTGTTCCTGATCCACATGATCGAAAAAGCCTTTGATATCGGCTTCGACCATGTAGTGAACGGGGTGGGCTTCAACGGCTTGGCTTAATGCGCGTAACGCATCATGGCAACTCCGTTTCGGCCGAAACCCGTAGGAATCATCGATAAAGTCCTGTTCATAGATTGCTTGTAGAATCTTGACAAGACCCGCCTGGACCAGCTTGTCTTCTAGCGCGGGAATACCCAGGGGTCGCCGTTTCTTGCTGCCCGGTTTGGGGATGTAAACCCTTAATACGGGCTGCGGTCTATACGCCATTTTGTGTAGCCGCTCAATCAAGTTTTCCAGATTGGCCTCTAAGCTCATGGCGTAGGCTTCCTTGGTGATATTGTCTATGCCTGACGCGGCTTTGTCCTTTAACTGCGTAAAGCATTCCAGCAAGAGTTCCTTATTCATCAAATGAAAAAGACTGGTGAATTGACACCGCTTGTCGTTGCTGGCTTTTAAGGCTATGCGTTGCAATTTCGTTTGCACGGTTTCTTCATTACTGCGCATGAATCGTGTGTCCTCGCAACACCGTTGTTGTCGTGATGGCCTTCCCTCCAGTCGCATTACACGCCTTCACAGGTACTACGCCACCATCCGACTTCCTGAGCCACATCAGTTGTTCTCGCTTTATTATCACTCGTTCAACTTACTCTCTTCTGTGAAAGACAGCCCAGGATCTCCCGAGTTGCCAATCATTCCTATAGGGTCAACATGCCATGCTTTACAACCCCGAAGCAGCTCTATGATACTTGCCTGTCGCATCACAGAATGGGGGCTTCCAGGAGGGGTACCCTGTCGCCCTGCTTGTGTAAAAAACTTACGAGGCTAAATCACTTCAGCTTACGCTTACGGCCTGCTGCCTTGCGCACATCGTGCTTAACATTTGGAGTTACCTCCGCCTGCCCGATGGTTGCTACCCGGTGGCTGACCTGCCTTGCCGGGACGGGATTCCCACCCGCTGGAATGATCGACCTTGCTCGGCCGCACACCCCTTCTTTCCTTCCATCAGCCGCGAGCGGTTAGCGAGTCGGGCTGGATGGGCATGTTCGACGTTAACGTGTTTGAGACGCAAGCTTCACGCCGTATGGGCCAGCTTCCCCGCTTGCTCATCGACAGCTTTAATAATTTCCTGCATCGCATCCACCTCACCTTCCTCGAAATAGGCTTCTCCGCATTGAGTACAAACCCACGCGGGAACTTTATCTAGGCCGATGTGAACATCTTTACGATCGATATGAAACGGTGCCGTCCCGCGCATCATTTCAGCCTGACAGTACATACATTTCATGAGTCAATCCTCGTTCGATAATTCTCAGCCCATTGGGCATCATCCGGAATATACGCAGTTATTATAGCCAAGTATTCGTCTTTTGGCGCACACACGACATGTATCGGTCGCCCATCAGTAGATCTACCCAACATTAGACAACTGTGGCCTCGTGTATCTTCAGGATAGTCCTCGATGATTTCACCTTCCTCCAAAATCTTTCGAATATCAGAAGTAGAAATCATTCGATCTGGCCGGGACATCTGACGCACTGCATGTGGCAGAAAAAGTAGCCGATGTGCTGCTCGCGCCAGAATTAACTGATGGAATTCCACGTTACTTTTTCATCCCTTGATGTTTGCATTATCTTGTTTGGACGTCGAACAGTATAATGGTCTGCGTCATTACTATTGAGTAATAGGCCGCATCGGCCTATTGTGCGAATGGCCGATGCGGTCTAGTGTTGACCATAGCATATCCATTTCAGGGCAGGCCGCCCATTAATTGTGACAAGGAGGGTTTATATGTCTGATTCCCACATCCCCACCCCTGACGCATGTTTCACGCTTTTTCAGTAACTATCTGATCTGCCTTGATAAAGCATCTATACCCGAGAAGCAGAAACGGTGGTAGGTGAAGCGCATCGAGGCGTTCATTAACGCGCAAAACGGGCGAAGATCAAGAGTCTTACAGCCAATGATGTAAGTCATTACTTTGAGATACTGGGCCGCCGGAATCGACTTACAGGCTGGCAATTCGCTCAGGCCATTGATGGCAACATGAATATGAACAAATATGGGGTCAAGTCGCTTGCTTCACAATACTCCACTACTGTAGCAACTGTGCGAGTAAGTTGCTTGGCCACAATTCATTGTGTGGTAAAAAGCATTTTCGTATTCAATGCATAACGGTCTAACATGGGGTGAACGTAGACCACCATGTATTATGAAGCAAGCGACTTGACCCCTTCTCTTCTCTGCCTCTCCTTGTTTATTGTAAAATCGTTCTCATCACCTTTCTGTAATCGCTTCTTTCGACATCTTTCTTAGTCAACCTTGTTATAGCAAATTCTCTTATGTCGCCAATAATACCCTCAAGACTTTTCTTTGTTGAATGCGGAAGGAATACAATACTTCTTTTGATTGATAGCGTATCAGACAACTCCACTGCTATTTTTACGACATTCCTGTTTGACTTTCTGACTTACCGATAAAACACAAAAAAGCCTGACAGTTCTTAACGTTCTCCAAGATGGCGTCATGCCATGTCTTATGTCCTCCTATACCTTCAGTAATCACTGGAGTAACACCAGCTTCATGAACAGCTGAAAATATACCATCGACTATCTTGTCATCTATCTTGTTGAAAATACTTACATATACTTTAATGCCTTGCCTCGAAGCTTCTAACGTTTTAATGAGTTCCCCTCGCTGACTACTCAGGAAATGAACGGCAAATTGTCGTTCATTATCATTTGTCAGCCAATTCTTGCCGTTTTCTGAATATAACAATTGCTTCAGTGCGGGATCGCTCTTAAGTGCTTTTGCTACTACCGAAAAGTGTTTCTCATTAACATTAGAGACTTCTCGAACAGCAAATTCCTCTATTTCTTTGTCTGTCCATGAGGCAATTTCATTACAGGTACTACCCAGGCTAATTAATGAGGACAATAGATTTCCCCATGATTTTTGGATCGCCCGAAGAACCGCAAAAGTTCCGATTTTTACATCAGGCACAGACTTCCGCCCAGATCGCATAGAAGACAGAATTTCTTTATCGATTAGCAGGTTATTAACAAAGCTAATTGCTGATCGAGGGTTATGCTGACTTGCAATTTCCACTAGGTTAATTAGCTCTTTGAATCCAGTGCCCGGAGGGAGTGCAATGCGGCTGATAAGAACCCTTAAGTAATTGTTAAATCTAGGTCCATGAGGTGGAATAAAAAATGATAGTTGTATAATTTTGTCGAGGTATGCTGCACCGTCGAAGTTTTTAATTCCGTATTCTTCCTTGTAAATGCGCTCGACATAGCTGTCTAGCACAGCCCTTGCGACCCCCAATACAAAAACAAAGCCAGCTAGCCCGAATGTTAATTTAATCGATTCCAGCAGTGCGATTGCGTGATGAGGCATGCAGCGATCTAGGTCATCAATGAAAACTACTACCTTTTCCCCATCTGCGCCTAGATTAACCTTTTCAAGCTGCCTAAATATGTCTAGATATAACGAAGTAATTTCATTGTCTCTTCCGTGTGGTTGGCGTGCCCTATGCGTGGATTTATCTGGATCATATTCGACCTGCACTTCGCCGAGGATACTGTTTTTTGCTGCAACCTTGAATTTCACTCCAGATACGAAGGCTGACAGTGCACCAACAATTGAATCTGCTTTTTCTTTTGCTTTTCCAGATAATTTTTTGTTGCCTTCTAATGCGTCTATAATTGAAATAGCCAATGGAAATACCGGGTGATCCTCTTTTGTGTATCTCCAAGCATTGAACCACACCGTAGCAATAGAAGTATTCTCAGCATCTAGAGACCTCTTGATCAATTGCAGTAGACTAGTTTTTCCTTCCCCCCATTCTCCATAGATTCCCACAGCCATTGGTCCATGCGAGTTTCTGATAGCCTGAGATAAAACGTTTGCGTAAACGTCAAATCCTAGTTCATCATCGTCTTCGGCGACATTGCCAACCGGAATATCTGGTATGAGGCGTAGTTTAGGACTTGACACTATCCCATTATCTCCGTATGAGGCTGTAGAAAAACCGACTTATCAAAGTCGTATTCTACCAGCCGATTTTTAAATTTAATATTCATCTACTTTGCATTGATAAAATCCGTTTTTCAAGCCATAGAAAATTAGAGAAATTAGGGGTCGCTTGCTTCATGATACTTTCTACTACTGTATTTACTGTGCAAGTAAGCCCCCTACCCTCTCTTTTCCTGATCTGGTGAGCAATAAAACTCACAGAAACTAAAAGAGGCCAGATCTTGTCTTTTGCCTTAACGTAAATAGCAAAATACAAGACCAGACCCTGCCGACTGCTGCGTCTTTTATACCGCTTGGAGCCGGTCGTTATGCGGCAGCTGTTTCAACCTTACCAGGTAGATTGGTCAGAACAAGTTTCTTAAGTTCTACCTTGTTACTCGCATTGTCGATATCTATGCCAACAAGCTTGCCATTGGCGTCATAATCGAGAACGACACCTTCCGAGATCTCACGACTTTCAGCGCTCGGGCATTCAGACAAATCTATGTACAGCGAGTCGGTATCCGGATAATAATTAAGCTTCATGGCTTAAAACCTCGGTCTGGAAAAGCACTGTGGATTGTCACCTTATCCTTGAGCGTGATAACCCTCAAGTAGCGGTTTCCAAACTCGGGAAGGGGCGCCCAGAAACGATATCGATTATGTTCCTGGGGCTCTGAACGGGTGATTCCACTTAGGCCTTTGATTTGTCTGCATTATGAACCCATACATGGGATAGGGGCAATATCGAGCGGGCTTTTGGTGGGGTTCTGAACATACCTTTTAGCGACCTGGATGACTGCTTGGAAGGTGCCCAACGTGGAGTTTTTGGCCTCGCGGTCAGGGGACCGCTCCTACAGTGGACCCATTTTTCTCTGCGAATCCTTTGCGCCTTAGCGCCTCCGCGTCGAAGAATTAATACTATGCTTTTCGGCTTAAACCCCACGACCCAACCCACCCCAACACCAACATCCCCCCAATCAACATCAGCACAGCCTTATTACCCCAACGCACATAGGGTGTGGCACCCTGCATGGGCTGGACTTCGCCGCTCAATACCACAGTCTTGAATTGTTCTGTGTGGGCGATGATCTTGCCACGATGATTGATGATTGCGGTCACGCCGGTATTGGCCACTCGCAAAAGAGTACGCCCGGTTTCCAGGGCGCGCATACGGGCCATCTGCAGGCGTTGCAAGGGACCCAAGGAGTCACCAAACCAGGCGTCTTCACTCACGTTGACCAACAGTGTGGCCTCGGGAAGCAAGCGAATGAATTCTTCGGGAAAGGCATCTTCATAGCAGATGCTCACTGCAACGGCTTGCCCTGCTACGTGCATCACCCCGTCGGCATCGGGCCACGGACTAAAGTCTGACATGGGAATATCGAGCGCCCCCATGAGCCACCGGGTCAACACCGGGAAAGGTAAATATTCCCCGAAGGGTACCAAGTGGTGCTTGTGGTAGGTCTGGGGTTGCGAGGCAATACTACGAACGACATTATAGTAGTCTAAGGCCCCATCGGCCCCTTGCCTCCGTTCCAGAGTTCCATATAGAAAATCGGTCTGGTATTGAGTCGATTCATTTTTTAGCTCACGCCAGAATGAGGGTGGAATCTGATCTTTGAATGCCGGTATGGCGACCTCCGGCCACACTATCAGGTCCTGGTCACGATATTCCTGGCTAAGATGCAGGTAGCGTTCGGCCAC
Source organism: Gammaproteobacteria bacterium (assembly GCA_013152415.1). Lineage (GTDB taxonomy): Bacteria > Pseudomonadota > Gammaproteobacteria > HyVt-429 > HyVt-429 > HyVt-429. The sequence continues at coordinate 62,665 of JAADGI010000007.1, forward strand.
TGTCATCCGGTAGCGGGGTGACCATTTCATGTCCAAGGGTACGTTGCCCTGCACCAGGGCCACCTTGATCATAGGTCCTTTTGGCTCGACCCACTCAATACGACCCAGGAGAAAGCCAAGCCCAAAGACTCCCACCAGGACAAGTGCAGGCCAGGGACGTCGTGGCTTATCAATAATCAGCGCCAGCAGGCCTGCAACCAGGGCCACACTCAGACTCACAGCGTAGATGCCAAACCCACTTGCCACCCCCGACAGGGGGGTGTCGATCTGGCTGTAACCCAGGCTCAACCAGGGAAACCCGGTCAACACCCAACTGCGGCACCATTCAAGCAGCACCCACAGGGCGGGTAAAACCACTATTAGATGAGCTACGCGCTTTCGATCCCCGAACCGGGCCTGTAACCCACCGACCAGGGCCGGGAACAGGGAAAGCAGCAGCACAAACAGGGCAACGGCGAGCGCCGCCAACGGTACCGACATGCCACCGTAATCATGCATGCTGCGATAGACCCAGGACACACCCACCCCGAATGAGCCCAAACCAAAGGCCAGTCCAACACCAAAGCAACGCCACGGTGAGCCGCGCCGCCACAGTAAAAATAGTAACGACGGCGACAGAATCGCGAGTACGGCAAAATCAAAGGGTGCAAATGCCAGGGGCAAGGCGGCTCCGGCACCCAGGGCGACAAGAATATCGCTAAGGTTTTTATTCGCCAGCGGTATCTTGATTATTGACAAGACGTGTTGCCCTCAGCAGATGTACCCGCCGACTGTCGGCATGCAGCACCTCGAATCGGAACCCCTCCAGGGTGACATCCTCACCACGCCGAGGCAGGTGGCCCAGGGATGAAATCACCAGCCCGGCGACTGTGTCCACATCACCCTTGTCATAGCTCACCCCAAAATAGTCGTTAAATTCTTCAATCGACAATATGCCCTTAATCACGTATTCGTCGTCACTACGCGGCATAATCAAGGTATCCAGATCATCAATGTCATGCTCGTCCTCAATCTCACCGACAATCTGTTCGAGCACATCCTCGATGGTCACCAGTCCGGCGGCCTGGCCATACTCGTCTACCACAATGGCCATATGATTACGGCTACTGCGGAATTCCCGCAACAACACATTGAGACGCTTGCTCTCGGGGATAAAAATAGCCGGGCGCAACAGATCTCTTAGATTAAAGCTTTCCTTGTGGTTTGGCACAAAATATTGCAATAGATCTTTGGCAAGCAAGATACCCACGACCTTGTTCTTGTCACCGTCGATAACCGGGAATCGGGAGTGGGCGGTCTCAACAACCATGGGTAAGAACCCGTCTATAGGGAGACTGCGGTCTACCACCTCCATCTGTGAGCGTGGCACCATAATGTCCCGGACTTGCATCTCCGAAACCTGCATCACCCCTTCCATCATATCCAGGGCATCACGACCTAAAAGATCGTGCTCATGGCTGCGACGCAAAACATCTATCAGGTCTCTGCGATCAATCGGGATACGCTTAAGCGCCCGGCCCAAACTCTTGAGTGGGGACCAGGCATGGCTAGGTCGATCTTTTCCGTTTTCTTGTGACATAGTAGCTAAGGTGTGGTGGGTTAATAGGGGTCTGGAATACCGAGCTGATCAAGAATTTCCTTTTCCAGTTGTTCCATTTTGGTTGCTTCGCCATCTTGTTCATGATCGTAGCCGCGCAGGTGCAATACACCATGGACAATAATATGTGCCCAGTGGTCATCCAATGACTTACCTTGTTCGACGGCCTGTTGTTCGACTACTGGCGCACAAATGACCAGATCACCCAGCATCTGCGTGGCCACCCCAGGGGGGTCATCGAATGGAAAAGACAACACATTGGTGGCCCCGGGTTTGTCACGATAACGCTGGTTGAGCTCAGCCGACTCGGCCTCGTCCACAACACGCAGAGTGATTTCGTTATGGCCCGTTTCGCCCACGGCATCCATAGCAACGCTGGCCCATGCGGCCATCCGCTGCTGATCGGGGAGCCTTGCCTGCTCACAAGCAATTTGAATATTCATCTTATGACTCGATAAATGAAACAGACACCGGGCATATCATCACTGCTGGTCTTCACGTTCGTCAAACTCGGTATAGGCCTCGACAATCTTTTGCACCAAGGGATGCCGCACCACGTCTTCGGGCTTGAAATAGGTAAAACTGATGCCTTCAATATTCTCAATAACCTCCATGGCATGTTGCAGCCCGGACTGACGCCCACGGGGCAAATCGGTCTGGGTAATATCTCCGGTAATCACTGCGGTGGTGCCGAATCCGATACGGGTAAGGAACATTTTCATTTGTTCGGTGGTGGTATTCTGGGCCTCATCGAGAATAACAAAGGCTTCGTTCAGCGTCCGACCACGCATATAGGCCAAGGGTGCCAGCTCGATGATGTCTCGGCCCAGCAGTCTGCCCACCTCTTCAAAACCGAGCATTTCATACAGGGCGTCATAGAGAGGCCGAAGATAGGGATCAACCTTCTGCCCCAGGTCACCGGGCAGAAAACCGAGCCGTTCACCCGCCTCCACTGCCGGTCGTACCAATACAATGCGATCGACATCACCCTTTTCCAGGGCATGGGTGGCGCAGGCCACCGCCAGATAAGTCTTTCCAGTCCCCGCCGGGCCGATACCAAAGCTGATATCGTGGCCTGAAATACTTTTGAGATAGGCACGCTGGCGGGGGTTGCGCCCCTGAACCAGGGCCTTGTGGGTACGGATGATGATGTCACTCTCGGTTTTTTCCTTTGCTGGAGGAACATGCTGCAAGGCCAGGTGCACATCGGATGAAGAGACATCAGGCTCATCGGCAGTGGCCGTATAGAGCGCCCGCAGCACCTCTTCGGCACGGCTGGCTTGGGTGGGGTGGCCACTGACGCTAAAGTGCTCCCCACGATTGGCGATTTGCACCCCGAGGCGCTCCTCTATTTGTTTGATGTGGGCATTAAACTGGCCGCAGAGGGCCGCCAACCGCCGATTATCAACGGGGGTCAGACTAAACGCCAATGCATTGGGTTGCGTCTTCAAGTTGTGGGCAGGATCAACATGATCTTATTTCAGTATACCCGCACTAGCGCCCGGGACAACCGCCTGCCACGGTCAATTCTGGCATGATTTTGGTATCCAGGGCCTCACCCCGCAAGGAATTAGGCAGCGCCTCGGTGATCTTGATATCGATAAATTGCCCTATCAAGCTTGTGTCACCATAAAAATTCACTGATCGATTATTCTCGCTGCGCCCGGTTAATTGACCTGGGTGCTTGCGTGCAGGTCCATGCACCAGAATTCGCTGTACTGTACCCACCATGCGGCGGCTAATTTTGGTGGCATGCACATTGATTTGATGCTGAAGTCGCTGCAGGCGTTCTTGCTTGACGCTATCTGCCACATCATCTACCAAACTTGCCGCCGGTGTGCCGGGCCGGGGGCTGAAGACAAAACTATAAGAATGATCAAATCCTATGTGCTCAATCAGGTCCAGGGTCTGCTCAAAATCGGCATCCGTTTCGCCTGGGAAACCGACGATAAAATCGGATGATAAACTAATATGGGGCCGCACCGCTCGCAGACGTTCTATCTTTTCAACAAAGTCTTCCACACTATAGCCACGTTTCATCAGCGCCAATATTCTGTTGGAACCACTTTGCACCGGCAAATGGAGATGATCCACCAGTTGTGGAATTTGGGCATAGGCATCAATCAGGCTGGCAGAAAATGCCAACGGATGTGAGGTGGTAAAACGCAGACGCTCAATACCCTCAATTTGTGCCACATACTCCAATAAAAGGGCCAGGTCGGCCTCATCACCGTCGTCCATCAGGCCCCGGTAACCGTTTACATTCTGGCCCAGCAGGGTGAGTTCCTTTACGCCTTGTTGGGCCAAACAGTGTGCCTCATCCACCACATCGTCGAGGGCGCGGCTAAATTCCTCACCACGGGTATAGGGCACCACACAAAAACTACAATATTTACTACAACCCTCCATCACCGACACATAGGCCCGTGCGCCATTGACCTTGGGTTGGGGTAATTGGTCAAATTTTTCGACTTCGGGGAAACTGACATCGACGACAGGTGCCCGCTTCGACCGTACCTGATCGAGCATGGCCGGCAGGCGCTGTAATGTCTGTGGACCAAAGACAATATCGACAAAGGGGGCACGACTGCGTATGGCCTCACCCTCCTGGCTAGCCACACAGCCACCCACACCGATCACCACATGGGGCCGGTGCTCTTTCAGTGGCCGCCAACGACCCAGCTCAGAAAACACCTTCTCTTGGGCCTTGTCACGAACCGAACAGGTATTGAGCAACAAAACATCGGCCTGGGCAGGGTCCTCGGTCAAGCTCAGGCCATGGGATGCGGCCAACACATCTGCCAGACGTGCCGAGTCGTATTCATTCATCTGACAACCGAATGTCTTGATATATAACCGGGTCGCACCAGAGTGATGGGGTAGGACTGATTCGTCCATCAGACAATCTCTTTGAAAAGTATCAACTGACTGTAATGGTTACAACCGTAGCGCCACAAACTGGCAACCGGAATAAGAAAGGGCGACCGCAGTCACCCTTCTCTGATTTGCCTGGCAGCAACCCGCTATTTGACACGCGGGTCCAGCTCACCATTTGCATAACGATCCACCATAGCCTCCAGAGAGATCGGCTTGATCTTGGATGCATTGCCTGCGGTGCCAAATACTTCGTAACGGGCCTTGCAGATTTCCATCATGCCCTTGGTGGCCTCTTTCAGGAATTTGCGCGGATCAAAATTGGAGGCATTATCGTGCAGGTGCCGGCGAATGGAACCGGTAGACGCCATACGCAGGTCGGTATCAATGTTGACCTTGCGCACACCACTCTTGATGCCTTCGGCGATCTCCTCCACCGGCACACCATAGGTCTGACCCATATCACCACCGTAGTCATTGATGATCTTGAGCCACTCCTGGGGCACAGAACTGGAACCGTGCATCACCAAATGGGTATCCGGGATACGGGCGTTGATCTCCTTGATGCGATCAATACGCAGTACCTCACCGGTGGGTTGCTTGGTAAACTTGTAGGCGCCGTGGCTGGTACCAATCGCAATGGCCAGGGCGTCTACCTTGGTCTGCTTCACAAAATCGGCGGCCTGCTCAGGGTCAGTCAACAGTTGTTCTATATCCAGCTTGCCTTCGGCACCGGAACCGTCTTCTTCACCGGCCATACCCGTCTCCAGGGAACCCAGGCAACCCAGCTCACCTTCAACCGAGACACCACCGGCGTGGGCCATCTGCACAACACGCTGAGTGACATCGACATTGTATTCGTAACTCGATGGCGTCTTGGCATCCTCTTCCAGTGAACCGTCCATCATGACAGAACTAAAACCACTCTGAATTGAACGCATGCAAATCGCGGGCGAGGCACCGTGATCCTGGTGCATGACCACGGGGATGTGCGGATACGCTTCCAGCGCAGCCAGGATCAGATGACGCAGAAAAGCCTCACCGGCATAGGACCGGGCACCGGCAGAACCCTGCATGATCACCGGGCTGTCAGTAGCGTCGGCCGCCTGCATGATGGCGTGCACCTGCTCCATGTTATTCACGTTAAAGGCCGGAACACCGTAATCATGTTCAGCGGCGTGATCTAATAGTTGGCGCAATGAAACAAGGGCCATAACAGTCTCCTAACAATATATTTAAGTAAATCTTTCTAAATTCAATAAAAGCCGGGCGTCGCCAAAATCCGCAACATCAGTTTACTGCAAATACAACTCTAAAATAAATTCGACAACTTGTTGTCTGGCTCCACCTAGGCATCGGTCGCGTCAATGAGACCCCCTACATGCACGATCTTCATGGCATTGGTGCCACCATGTTTGCCCATGAGGTCACCTTTGGTCAAGATAAGTAAATCCCCCTTTTTCACAGCGCCTATCTTTGTCAGCATATCGACCGCCTCCTTATTGACTTGGGCGTGGTCCGCCGAGGGGATCTGAAACTCAATGGGGTAGACGCCCCGGTAAAGGGTTACCTTTCTACGCGTCTCCACATGGGGCGTCAAGGCGAAAATGGGTATGCCGGAACTGATCCGGGACATCCATAATGGGGTCGATCCGGACTCGGTGAGCGCAGCGATGGCCCTCACCCCCAGGTGATTGGCGGTGTACATTGCGGCCATAGCGATGGCCTCATCGGCACGTTGAAACGTAGAGTCAATACGGTAGTTGGAGGTTGTGGCAAGACGATGTTTCTCTGCACCGCGACAAATGCGGTCCATGGCCTCTACTGCCTTAGCAGGATACTTCCCCGTAGCGGTCTCGGCAGACAACATCACCGCATCGGTACCGTCTAAAACCGCGTTGGCCACATCAAAGACTTCTGCGCGCGTGGGAATCTGGTTTTCAATCATGGATTCCATCATCTGGGTTGCGGTGATGACGACACGATCCTGGGTACGCGCGGCACGAATCACCCGCTTTTGCACCCCCGGTAACTGTGCGTCCCCAATCTCAACACCCAAATCACCACGGGCTATCATCACGGCGTCCGAGACATCAATGATCTCGTCTATGGCATCCACCGCCTCGGTGCGCTCGATCTTGGCCACAATAGCACCGTGCCCCCCGGCCTCGCGCAACAACCCCCTGGCCTCTTCAATATCGACGGCATTCCTGGGAAAAGAAACGGCCAAATAATCGACGCCTATTTCTGCGGCCAATTTAATGTCCCGCCGATCCTTGTCGGTCAAGGCGCTGGCCGACAAACCACCCCCTTTTCGGTTAATACCCTTATTGTCAAAAAGTTCGCCACCCACCAACACCTGGCACTGTATCTCGGGTCCTTTGATCTGGATAACACGAAAGACAAGACGCCCATCATCGAGCAATAAGGTATCGCCACTGCGCACGTCACCGGGCAGTCCCTTGTAGGCCACACCCACCCGGCTCTGATCACCACCCTCCGAATCACAATCCACATCGAAGATAAAATTATCGCCCTCATTAAGCACGATACTGCCTTGCTTGAATCGCTCTATTCGAATCTTGGGGCCCTGCAAGTCCCCCAGTATACCGATATGACGATTGTGGGCGTTGGCACAGACTCGAATACCTTCGGCACGGCGACGATGGTCTTGGGCCTCGCCATGGGAAAAGTTCATACGTACCACATCGACTCCGGCCTCGATAAGACGATTGAAATCCTCCTCGGTATCCGATGCCGGACCCAGGGTCGCGACTATTTTGGTACGTCTAAGCATAAGGCACGACAGCCGGGCTAATTCGCCCGTTCCTCAAGTATGGCCACTGCGGGTAATTTTTTACCTTCCAGAAATTCCAAAAAGGCACCACCACCGGTTGAAATATAGGACACCTTGTCGGCGATATCATATTTATCAACTGCCGCCAAAGTATCGCCACCACCAGCGATGGAAAATGCTGGACTCTCGGCGATGGCCAAGGCCAAGGCCTGGGTACCTTCGCCAAACTGATCAAACTCAAACACACCTACCGGGCCGTTCCAAACGATGGTACCGGCCTTTTGCAGAATCCCGGCAAGTTGCTTGGCCGTCTCAGGACCGATATCAAAGATCATATCGTCATCGCTAACCTCTGCAACCGGCTTCAATGTCGCCCCGGCGGTCTCGGAAAATTCTTTAGCACACACTACATCCACGGGTACCGGGATACTAGCACCACGGGCCTGGGCCTGGGTACCAAGCTTCTTCGCGACCTCAACGAGGTCTTTCTCATACAGAGACTTGCCCACATTATGACCGTCGGCAGCAATAAAGGTGTTGGCTATACCACCACCGACAATAAGTTGGTCGACCACCTTGGACAGGGATTCCAGTACCGTCAACTTGGTGGACACCTTTGATCCCCCAACGATGGCCACCATGGGCCGGGCGGGATTATCCAGGGCCTTGCCCAAAGCATCCAACTCACCTGCCAGCAAGGGTCCTGCGCAGGCGGTGGGGGCATATTTAGCGACGCCGTGAGTTGAGGCCTGGGCCCGATGGGCGGTGCCGAAAGCATCCATCACGTAGACATCACAAAGGGCTGCCATCTTTTTTGCCAAGGTATCGTCGTTCTTCTTTTCGCCAGGATTAAAACGGACATTCTCGCACAGCACCACATCACCGTCGTTCATGTCGCCCACGCCATCCAGCCAATCTCTAATCAGAGTAACCTTTTTTCCCAACAGTGTGGACAGATGTTCAGCCACTGGCCAAAGGGAATATTGCTCATCAAATTTGCCTTCGGTGGGTCGTCCTAAATGAGACATCACCATGACCTTGGCACCGGCTTTTAGTGCCTGCTCAATCGTGGGCAGACTGGCACGTATACGTTTGTCACTGCTGACCTTGCCGTCTTTAATCGGCACATTGAGGTCCTGCCGAATAAGCACACGCTTGCCACTAAGGTCCAGATCAGTCATTTTGATGACAGACATTAAAAGCTCCTGAATTTTTAATCTAAAAATATTGTTTGTTAAATCAAAATTAATTTAACAAACAACACTTAACAGGGAAAACCAAAAGACACCAGCCCGGACACTCCGGGCTGGTTCTCGTTCACTATTGATCAGCGACACTACTGTCGCCAAAAGTCTCCCTACTTGGAAACGTGCTGGACCATGCGCAACATGTTGCAGGTATAACCATATTCATTGTCATACCAGGACACCACCTTAATGAAGGTGCTGTCCAGAGCAATACCCGCGCCCGCATCAAAGATAGACGGTGTGGTTCTACCACGGAAATCTGTGGACACCACCTTGTCTTCGGTGTAGCCCAAAACGCCTGCCATATCACCTGACTGTGAAGCAGACTTCATGGCGGCACAGATGTCGTCATAACTTGCCTCACTATTGAGTTCAACGGTGAGATCAACAACCGAAACATCGGAAGTCGGTATACGAAAGGCCATACCGGTCAGTTTACCGTTCAACTCCGGCAGCACCACACCCACTGCCTTGGCAGCACCCGTAGACGAAGGAATGATGTTTTCCAAAATACCGCGGCCACCGCGCCAATCTTTTTGCGAAGGACCGTCTACAGTCTTTTGGGTCGCCGTCGCTGCATGTACTGTCGTCATCAGGCCACGCTTGATGCCCCACTTGTCGTTCAATACCTTGGCAACAGGCGCCAGACAATTGGTGGTACAAGAAGCGGCGGAAACAATCGCCTGACCCGCGTAGGTGTCATGATTAACACCATAAACGAACATGGGTGTGCCATCTTTGGACGGTGCACTCTGTACCACTTTCTTGGCGCCTGCGTCGATATGCTTTTGACAAGTCTCTTCGGTCAGAAAAAATCCCGTACATTCAATAATCAGATCGGCACCAATCTCATTCCATTTCAGATCGGCAGGATCGCGCTCTGCAGTGAGACGAATGGTCTTACCGTTGACGATAAGATTATTACCTTCTACAGAAATATCGCCGTCGAAATTACCGTGAACCGAATCATACTGCAGCATGTAGGCCAGGTAATCAGCATCCAGCAAATCATTGATGCCGACAACTTCGATATCCGAAAAATCCTTTGCAATGGCACGAAATGCCATACGGCCAATACGGCCAAAACCATTAATACCGACTTTTATAGTCATACCTTATCTCCCAAAATTTTTTAAAATAAATAAAACCCCACTCCTGTATCAGGAATGGGGTTATGGACTTTAAGCGACGCTATCAATCACCTTCGCTACTTTGTCAGGGGTGAACCCAAAGTGTTCGAACAGTTCAGGTGCAGGGGCCGACTCACCAAACGTAGTCATACCCACAACAGCACCCTTCATGCCAACATACTTCCACCAGCCGTCCATAATCGCGGCCTCTACCGCCACACGGGCAGTCACGGCTGCGGGCAACACCGACTCTTTATAGGCTGCGTCCTGGGCCTCGAATAACTCCACGCAAGGCATGGACACCACACGCACCTTCTTGGTCGATGCCTCGGCTGCATCTATTGCCAAGGCCACTTCAGAACCCGTTGCGATAACAATGGCATCAGGCGTACCGTCGGTATCTTTCAGGATGTATCCACCTTTGGCGATATTGGCGATAGTGGCATCATCACGTTTCTGGAACGCGAGTCCTTGACGCGAAAAAATCAAACAGCTTGGACCCTCTTTCTTTTCGACTGCGCACTTCCACGCCACCGCCGTTTCCATCGTGTCACAGGGACGCCACACAGACATATTGGGGATCATGCGCAAGGTGGGAATCTGCTCTACGGCCTGGTGGGTCGGGCCGTCCTCGCCCAGCCCGATGGAGTCATGGGTATAGACAAAGATGCTGCGAATCTTCATTAATGCCGCCATACGCAAGGCATTGCGGGCATACTCCGAAAACATGAGGAAGGTGGCACCGTATGGAATAAAACCACCGTGCAGGGCCAGGCCATTCATAATGGCACTCATGCCAAACTCACGCACCCCGTAGGATAGATAGTTACCGGAAAAGTCTTGTTCGGGACCGGTATTCGAATTGATGTAAACGCTCTTGTCGTGAAAAGTGTTGTTCGATGGCGTCAAGTCGGCAGACCCACCCAAAAATTCAGGCAGTATGGGCGCATAACCATTCAACGCACCTTTAGATGCCACCCGCGTTGCCGGTGACTCCGCTTTATCATTGACACTGCTGATAAATTTCTCGGCCTCTTGTTGCCAGTTGGCAGGCAAATCACCGGCCATGCGACGCTCAAACTCGGAGGCCAAATCAGGGTAGGCCTTCTGATAAGCAGCGAATTTGTCGTTCCAGGCCTTCTCAACCGCCTCGCCCTTGGACCGGGCATCCCAACCGGCATAAATTTCAGCGGGTATCTCAAATGGTGCATGAGTCCAGCCTATATTCTTACGCGTCGCAGCGATCTCATCATCACCCAGGGCCTCACCGTGCACATGGTGGCCCCCTTCTTTGTTGGGTGCACCCTTGCCGATAACCGTTTTGCAACATATCAGTGATGGCTTGCCGGTTTGAGCAATCGCCGCTTCGGTCGCTGCCCTGACCGCATCCGGGTCATGGCCATCAACATCGGCAACAACATGCCAACCGTAGGCCTCAAAACGCTTTGGCGTATCGTCGGCAAACCAGCCAATCACATCACCATCGATAGAGATGCCATTGTCATCATAAAAACAAATCAATTTGCCCAAGCCCAGGGTGCCCGCCAAGGAACAGGCCTCATGAGAAATACCTTCCATGAGGCATCCATCCCCCAAAAAGACGTAGGTTTTGTGGTCAACGATATCATGACCTTCTTTATTGAATTGCCCTGCCATGACCTTTTCCGCCAAGGCCATACCCACCCCGTTAGAAATGCCCTGACCCAGGGGGCCGGTGGTGGTCTCTACGCCGGGCGCATAACCGTATTCGGGGTGCCCCGGTGTTTTTGAATGCAACTTACGGAAATTCTTGAGTTCTTCCATAGGAAGATCGTAGCCACTGAGGTGCAACAGAGAATAGATCAACATGGACCCATGACCGTTCGACAACACAAAGCGATCGCGGTCAGCCCAATGAGGGTTGCCTGGGTTATGGCTTAAAAAATTATTCCACAACACCTCGGCGATATCCGCCATACCCATGGGGGCACCGGGATGACCGGAGTTGGCCTTTTGTATCGCATCCATGCTGAGCGCACGAATGGCGTTGGCTAAATCTCGACGACTCGGTATTGCGTCTTCGGGTTTCGCTGACATAAACCTATCCTCTATATAAACCAAATTAAATCGTTACCGGTGGCCCCAACCTGAGCTAAATGCCTTGTCGCTGGCATCATTATCAAGAGGAAATGGGTGTCCGCCCTGCGCTCCTCCCGCTGGTTTCATCAGCCGGGCGGAGCCATGTGCTTTCACGTCTAAAAAGTTCTCTAAAAACGCCGGGTACGGGCCAATATTACCGGCCCCATGCAGATCGACGAAAGGGCGCGTATTCTCCCTCACTGGAGATCATTTGCCAATAGCACAAGATCCCCAGGCCGCGCTCACAATCGGCCCTGATAGGCTCTGAATAGATTTGAACACAATACCCCCCATTTAGGCGATGTTAGTGTCTAAATGGGGGCATATAGAGTATTTATATCTAGGCCGGTGTCTCTTTATTGCGCTCTATCCAGGCCTTCCACTCGTCAAATAACTCACTATTCACCGCCGCCACCACCGATCGTGGGGCAAGTTGGCCGCCAAATACCGGCTCACCGTTCAGGGTTGCGGCCCGACCCCCCGTCTCCCGCAAAATTAGGTCACCTGCCGAATAGTCCCACAATTTCTGACCGCCATGGATATAGACCTGAAACCGGCCTGCGGCCAGCCAACACCAATCCAGACAACTGGACCCCATGCTGCGCTGGGACATATAGGGAAAGGCATGGGCCAATTGATCCGCCAGAGGGCCGGGCAGACGTTTAAAATCGACACCGGCGATGGTTCGGGACAATTCCAGATGTGGCGTGGCACCCAGGGCCACCCCGTTGAGACGCGCCCCAGCCCCTTTTTCGGCCATAAAACACTCGTCGCGCAAAGGATCGTAGATGACGCCTAATACCACTTCCCCGTGTCGGATCAAGGCCAGGGACACACAAAAAAACGGTAGTCCAGAGGCGAAATTGGTGGTCCCATCCAGGGGGTCCAATACCCATAGCTCACCCTCCGGATTGGACAAAAGCTGCTCCTGCCGGGCCGGGCTCATTTCTTCACCCAGCAACGGAATGTCAGGCCAGTGCTCCTTTAACGCGGATTCAATGCGCTGTTGTATGCGCCGATCGGTTTCGGTGACCACACTACCGTCCCATTTCACCTCTCGCTCAACCAGGGTAAAACCACCCAGGGCCTCGTCGCAAGCGATCTCACACAAGATTCTTCCTAAAATCTCGACATCCGGTAACATCTCAATCCCCTGTTTTGGAACGATAAACAGCAAATAGGCCCTGGCTATTGACGACATTCAGGGACTACTCTTCTCCAGCGGCTGTAGTCGGGGTATTCCGCCTAAACCGCGAGATACCCGATACAACGCCAATCCTACTATAATACCCCCACCATATGATGAGATAGGCTGAGGTTAAAACTATGAGACGACAGGCATGCCAATCAATGTATTCGAAGGCCACCAGGCGGATCCGCCTTGTACTGCTCCCTGGCCTTGCATGCTATCTGTGGGCAGCTCCATTACAGGCTGCAGATATCAACTTTGTCGTTCAGCCCATCATCGACCGTGCCGCCACCATAAAGGCCTACCAGCCTCTGGCTGATTATCTCTCCAAGGCCACGGGTAAAAAGATCAATCTGGTCACCGCCTATGATTTTGCCGATTACTGGCTCACCATGAAACAGGGCAAGGCCTATTCTCTGATCCTCGACTCGGCCTTCTATACCGACTACCGTATCAAGAAAATGGGTTATACCCCGCTGGTAAAAGTACCCGGCTTGGTGAGTTTTTCTTTGGTCAGTCTACCCAAACTTGGCTACTTCGATGCCGAAGAGTTGGTGGGTCGAAAAATTGCTTCATTGATCCCCCCCAGCCCAGGCGGCTTGGTCATGACCAAGATGTTTCCCAACACCGCTCGTCAACCGTCGATCATCCCGGTAAAAGATTCTAATGAGGCCTTGAAACTATTGCGATCAGGCAAGGTTCGCGCCGCCATGGTCCCCACTCCGGTGGCGGCACGGGAGATGAATGCAGGACACGAGCTTAGCATCTTAAGAACCAGCGAGCAGACCCCACACATCGCCCTGTCGGCGGGGCCCTCCATTGATATCCCTACCCAAAACCTGATACGGCAGGCATTGCTGACCGCAGCGGACACCCCATCGGGGCAGATCATGTTGCAAACCATTGGGTTTACGGGTTTCGAAAAGGCCACCAAAAAGACCTATGATGGATACTCGAAATACCTGACGGAAGGTTGGTTGCAGTAAAGGTATCATTGTTTATCCATAAAAGGGCTCTCGGCGATAACTCTTGCCAAAACACAAAGTGAAAGATCTGGAATGATAGAAAACGTAGTGGGGGCTGCCCCTAAACTCTGTTTCGGCCCGGTGATTGAATAATGAAAATGGCATTTTGGAAGCGTGATGGTTTTTTTGGGCTTATCATCAGCCTGACCTTTCTGGTCGTCTCAGGCGGTGACCTGCTGCAAAGCCTGGAGCGCAAGGCCTACGATGTCGGTGTGCAGCTCTCAACCCGCACCCCTAACGACCAAATCGCGATCATCGCCATCGATGACCAGAGTATCGCCAATATCGGTCGCTGGCCCTGGCCACGAAATATCCATGCCGAGATGATCCGCCTGCTGGCTCAGGCCAAGACCGTGGGCTATACCGCCTTTTTTGTAGAGCCTCAACTTGACCCAGGGCTCGATCATATCAATCGGCTATTGCGTTTTTACACAGACTCCAGCCTGAGCCAAGGCCAGAAGAGTAAAGCCGGGGACAAAGCGATGATGGATCAGCCCCGCCCCTCTACGGCACCCGCCCCGATGACACGTCTCACTGAAGATGCCACAACTCTGGGTGCTCTCTTGACCACGGCCCGGTCCCAATTAGACACCGATGCCATACTGCGCCAAAGCATAAGCGAGAGCGCCAATGTCGTCCTGGCCATGTCCGCAACCCTGGGTGAACCCCAAGGCCGGCCCGATAGTGATCTGTCCGCACCCATTATAGCCAACAGCATCACCCAGCTAAGCCATGAAGGGCAACTCAATGTTAGCGCCCTGCCCATCCCCTCCACGGCACTGCTCACCCCCATTGGGAGTCTGGCATCGGTGGCCTCCGGAATCGGTCACCTCAACTTGCTACAAGATGTCGATGGGGGTGTCCGCACCCTGCCCCTGGTGATTCGATACTACGACCACTTCCTTCCCTCCCTGGCCCTGGTACTGGCGGCCAAGAGCCTGAACCTGGCACCCACCGACATCAAATTACGGCTTGGAAGCGGTGTACAAATGGGTGGGCTCTCGGTACCCACCGATCCCATATTACGTATGCGGCCGTTTTTCTATGCCGACAGCCCGGATAAGCCGGCCTTTGCCATCGATTCCTTTTTCGATGTGTTGAATGGAAAAATTTCCCCGGAGAAATACCGTGGCAAGGTGGTGCTGGTAGGCGCCACGGCTACCGGTCTTGGCAGCAATCAGGTTACACCGGTCTCAGCATCCATGGCACCTGTGGTGACCTTGGCCCATATTGTTTCCAGCATCTTGAATCAGGATTTTATCGCCACACCATCATGGGCAAATGTAGCGCAGTGGTTCGTGTTCGCTATCGTCGCGCTGTATCTTATTTTTTTGTTACCCAAAGTAAGTGCAGCCACCGCCGGTACCCTGACAACAATAATGGCCTTTCTTTTGGTCGGGGCCCACCTCTACTCCATTACCCAGCACGCTATCTGGGTACAAATGATGGTCCCCCTGGCGTTATTACTGAGTGGTCACTTGCTGCTTACCACCAAACGATTCCTGCTTACCGAGAAGGGCAAGATTGCAGCCGACGCCAACTCCGCTGAGAGTAACCGTATGCTGGGACTCACCTTTCAAAACCAGGGACAACTCGATGCAGCCTACGAAAAATTCCGCAAGGTGCCACTGGATGACTCTATGATGGAGGTGCTCTATAACCTGGGACTGGATTTTGAGAGAAAACGCCAATTTGCCAAGGCTGCGGGGACTTTTGAGTATCTATCCAGACATAACCCTCGATTCCGAGACACACCAGAGCGGATCAAGCGCAATCGCAATCTCAGTGAGACCGTCATACTCGGCGGCGGCAGAAGCGGCGGTGCCCAATCAACTCTGTTACTCGACAAAGGCGATGTCCAAAAACCCATGCTGGGGCGCTACCAGGTCGAAAAAGAATTGGGCAAGGGTGCTATGGGTGTGGTTTATCAAGGTAAAGACCCCAAGATCAACCGGGTGGTGGCGATCAAGACCCTGGCCCTGTCAGAAGAATTTGAGGCCAGCGAGCTGGAAGAGGTCAAGGCCCGTTTTTTCAGAGAAGCCGAGACCGCAGGTCGCCTCAGCCACCCCAATATCGTCACCATTTATGACGCCGGTGAAGAACACGATCTCGCCTATATCGCCATGGAACTCTTACACGGCCAGGACCTTGCGCCCTTCACCCAGCCCGACAAGCTACTGCCTACTGGCAAGGTCATGGATATCACGCTACATATTGCCGAGGCCCTGGCCTATGCCCATGGCCACCAGATCGTTCATCGTGACATCAAGCCCGCCAACATCATGTATGAACCCAAAACCAATGCCATTAAAGTGACTGATTTCGGTATTGCCCGAATAACCGATGCCAGCCGAACCAAGACCGGTGTCATTCTAGGCACCCCGTCCTATATGTCACCCGAACAACTGATGGGCAAAAAGGTCGATGGTCGCTCTGATATATTCTCCCTGGGCGTCATGTTCTACCAGATGTTGTGTGGAAAATTACCCTTTGGTGGCGATTCCCTGGCCACCCTGACCTACAAGATTGCCAATGAACCGCCACCCCCTATATCGAGTCGTCGACCCGGGCTTCCAGCCTGTATTGGCCAAATCGTGGACCGCTGTCTTGAAAAGCCACTGGAAAAAAGATACCAAACAGCAGATGAGTTGGTCTCTGAATTGCGTAGATGCATACAGACTTAGGCTATAAACTCCTAACCCACTTGTTGCCACATCGCCGACACTCAACCTTTTCGATGCCGCCTCCGGCACCAAAATCGAAACTCTTTTCGATTACACGAAGGTCATGAAATCCCAACCAACACAGCAGACGGCCAAAGAAGGGTGGCAACTTTGACATATTATGAAACCTCTGAAGGAGCACACATCTTGCCTCACTTTTTCCGTCTTGTTACTGTCTCAAAGATTTATTTCTCCGATCCCTTAGCCACTGCCCCCCTCCGACGATAAATGAATACAAGTAAGTGGCGAAGAAGACCGCTGCAATGGGGAGTGTAACAGTTGGCATGAGCCATGCCGCCACGAGCGCCACATTCACAAAAGTAACCGCGACAGCGGTCTTTGCCAGCCCTCGAACAAGGACAGTTAATTTAAATGGCACGATCATCGTTAGCGAATGCAACACAAATGTTAAGACCAGGTAAAACCCAGGGTCAACCTCAAAAATTTGCGTCAACAGCAGAACGAACAGCATGTGACGCATGAGCTCGTTGGTCGGCGAACCGCAACCGGTCGCCGTATCTGGATTGAGCCGGGAAGTGACGCGAAGAATGATCGAAGCCGCAGCGACCATGCTCACCATCAAGACCAGTCCGCCGGAATGTGCGCCCACCACCAGGACCAGGGCCACGTGGGCGACTGCATCGCAGACATTATCCAGATTGGCGCCGAAGCGGCTGCGGATATTCAGCTTGGTCGCCAGCACGCCATCGAGATCATCCATCACATTATTGAAAATGATTAACGGAAACAGATAACGATAACCGTCTTCCAGGAACAGCAATGCCAGGGGTAGCACGCCAAGAATTGATACCGCGTTAGCCCAGTTGGGGTGGATAAAGCGTCGATAGAAATTTCCCTGGGGTTCCCTCATAGGGTTATCCGAACAGCTTGCTCATTAACAATCGGTTCGGTTCCGAGTACGAAAAAATGATTCTCCAGACTTGGAAACGGAATTCCAAAGATCCTGGGAAGACGCTTGATCCAGGGAGCCCCCAAGCGTATGCCCCAGTAGGTCAGGCGACCCACGATTTGCAGCGAATGAAACGGTTCCGGGACGAACCGTTTCCATTTTTTAATCAACTCACACCCCATCTGCATCAGAACATAGGGCTCGTTTCTTTCAACGTGCTTGAGTGTCAATCCACATTGTTTGAAGATGCGTTTGTAGTCCGGCACAGACCGATAAACGACCGGATAGACACCAGTGTGCGTTACCCTTTTAGCCCTAACCGTAGACTCACGGCACAGGATGATCCCATCCGGCCCAAGACACGGAATCAACTTTTGCAACAGAGTGGTCACGTCGTCTTCGTCGAGATACATAAGCAGACCACCTAGAAAGACCAGGCTATAGTGGCCATCGGGCTCGAACGACAGGACATTACCGTGTATTGTCCGAATGTTGGCGTACAGGGCGCATTGCTCCTCCAGCGCCGGGTAAAGTGCATTGCTACCTTCAACAGCGACTACTTGAGAGAATCTGCGAGCGAACTCCCCGGCCCAATAGCCGATGCCACTGCCAAGATCCAGAACTGCGCCATTGTGCTCCACACGAGCTAGCAAACGCCGGACGATCCGGGCCTCCGCACGGAAACGAAAATCGCCTGCACTCACCGGAAAGCCGAAACCATCCATCATGTACGGCCCGAGGATCGAAGACTTGACCCGCTCCCAATGCCGGTTGACGGATGCGTGACTGATCTCAGGCAACGGTGACCACAGGCTCAGTGATGCCTAAAGAATGGCTGGGGGAACGGCTGGCGATGGAGCGGGGCCGAGCAAACAGATTCTCCGCCGCACGCAAATCCACCCTGGTATCAATCTCATACCATCGGTCTGCATCGAAGAAGACCGCTTCGAAAGAGAGCGTACCGTCAGCGACCATCTCGGCAAACACAACCTCGTAATACTCACCGAGCCTGCCTTCCGAGACATGGTGGCTTAATCTTTCCGCGATCTTGCTCCATGAATTTAATGACAAGCTGTAGAGATTGACTGTTTTATACTGACGTGCATCACTACAAATATCGCCACCCTTACAAAAAGCTGTAACATGCCGTTTCAATCCAGGCGCAGACCCGAGTCTCACTGTAGTGCCGTTCATCCAGGGACGAATGTTGGAAATCGCCATCTTGTCAGGTTGGAGTATGTCGTCCAGCATCCAGGGCTCGAAAACCAGGTCGCTCTCCACCAGCAAAAACGGTTCCCGGATCTGCTCCCGGGCCAGCCAGAGCGAGTAGATGTTATTGGTTGTCCGATAGTCTGGATTGATGACATAATCAACTCGCATGTCACCCGCGTACTGTTGCAGAAATTCCTGGATACGCTCACCCAGGTGCCCGATCACCACGACCAACCTTTTAAACCCCTGCACCCGTAAATTATTGACCAATCGTTCGAGGATAGGAATACCTCCAACCTCCGTGAGACACTTAGGGGCATCCAGGGTCAATGGTTGCAAACGGGTTCCTGTTCCTGCAGCCAGTAAGAGCGCTGTCGTTACATTTATTGCGCTCGCTCTTGCACACTGTCCATGGAGGTCAGATGCGCGGGAGCAGCTGATAGCCATTTTGCTCTTACTCATATATTTTATGTCTCCTGTTATTTTCGGTCACGATTACAAATTGTAACAGCGTCAAAGAACCGCAAATTATGATGTCTGATCACGGGCGATAAACCCGTTGACACAAAAATCAACCAGAATGTGCGTGAGCCTTAAAAGTCACGGCCTTGAACTGAACCGGTTATTGACTATTGCTGTTCCCAGCAATCGGACTATCGCCGCAGGATAGCGGCACTCCAAATGGGTCGGCCAGGGCGGCCTTGTGTCCTGGATGGCGATCCGACAAACGAGCAGACCTGTTGCAAATTGATCGTCGGGTGATCTGACGGGGTAGCCATGTCAGTACTTGGCCAAGAACACTGAAAACTGCTCTTAAACTGCGTGACCCAAGAATATGCAGGCCTTGTGGGAGTAATTTATACCTGCGCGGCAAGGGGATTTCCGCGAAGCTTCTCAGGCCCACAATTAAGAAAGCCCCCCATTAGGCCACAAAATGGATAGGTTGTCACTATCGGCATAAAAGGGTTGGGGTGAGGGGGCAATAATTAGCTAACTCGTTATTTTATATATCCCCTCATCCTGGCCTTCTCCCGGAGGGGGAAGGGATGGCTTAGGTTAACGGGACAGCAGGGTATCAGGTGACAATATATTTAAAGGCCGTCTAGCGCTTTTCGAATGGCAGGGAGATTGGGTATAGCGACAGTGTCATCGTCCAACTTGCACAGTTGGAGGATGTACAGGCTATCTTCCTGCGCGTCATTTGGCTGCAGCCTGTCATCACTGACCGACAATGACCGTGGGTCGGCACTTGCCAAAATGCCATAAAAATCAACCTTGGGCCTATTGGCCCCTGGGTACAAAACCACAATCTTGGTACGTGCCTTGGGTGCCGGTGCGACCTGTCCTGACAAGGCCTCAAACGACACTATCGGAATGGTCAAACCACGCCATGTAGCGGTCCCCACTAACGCACTGCGGGAATGGGTCGTGGTCAAGTGCTGTATCCCGATCACCTCGGCCACGGTAGCGCCAGGCAGGAGCAGCGTCACTACAGCCGTCGGCAACAAAAAACTTTGTACTGCCTGGGTTTGTGCTTGCTTCATAGGCTAGTGCACGGTCCGGGAGCCCAACACCTGTTCGATCTCTGCTACAAGCGTTTCTTCCTGATAGGGCTTTGTGAGATAAATATCCGCCCCCAGATCCATGGCCTTTTGTTTGTGCTTCGCACCAGCCCGAGATGTGATAATAATAATAGGCACCTGCGATGCCACCGGGTCTGGATCGGATCGAATCCGTGCGGTCAGTTCATAACCGTCCATACGGGGCATTTCTATATCCACCAACATCACATCCGGCAAGGTGTCACGTAATTTTTCTACTGCATCTACACCATCCTTTGCCAACACGACATCCATGCCATGCTTGCGTAAATGTCGATCGGTCACAGTGCGTACCGTAAGTGAATCATCCACCACCATCACCAGTGGTCGTCGTTCCTTGGAGGGGGAGGCTTCCGCGCTGATGGACCAAACAACATCCTTACCAACCCATAAGGCACTCAAATCCAGAATCAACACAACACCACCGTCTCCGAGAACGGTTGCACCTTCAATCCCCTGTACATCGGCTATTTGTGGTCCCAATGGCTTTACCACAATTTCCTGGGTGCCCACTAAGTCATCTATCTCCATGGCGACCTGATGATCCCCGGCCCTGACCAGCAGGACCGGTACCTTAGTGTTGACCTTGGTGAGCCTGGAAAAACCAAGACTGGTGCGCAAATTCATCAAGGGATAGCGGGTACCAAGGTAATCCAAGCACGGTTCTCCATCCTGATTGGTGGATTGCAATGCCGAGGATTTGACTTTGATAATATTGACCACCGATGAAACCGGGATGGCAAACGGCTGGTCACCGGTCTGAATAATCAGCGCCTGCATAACTGACAGGTTGAGTGGCAAATAAATTATTATGCTCGTACCTTCGCCTGCGCGACTATCCACGCTCACGTGACCCCCCAGCTGGCGTACTTCATTATGCACAACATCCATTCCCACACCGCGGCCGGACACCTGGGTCACCTCGTTGCGGGTCGTAAAACCGGGCACCATGATGAACTGAGCCAGGTCACTATCAGATAGGGTTGAAAATTCATTGATCAAACCATGCTCCAGAGCCTGTCTGCGTATCAACTCTGTATCCAGACCCCGACCATCATCACTGATATGAAAAACAATGTCGTTACCCTCACTTTTGCACTCCATACGAATGTGGCCTTGGCTGGGCTTATCAATAGTCGTACGCTCCGTTTCGGTCTCGATACCATGATCGATGGCATTACGAATAATGTGCTCCAAGGGACCCAGCATACGATCGAGCATATTGCGATCAACTTCTACTTCAGTACCAGAAAATTCCATTTCGACATTCTTGCCCAACTCCCGCGCCACTTGTCTTGCCATATGTCTAAGACGAGGCACTTGACTGGAAAAACTCACCAATCGGGTTTTCATCAAACCTTCTTGTAACTCGGTATTGAGCCGGGCCTGTTGTTGCAACGCAATTTCTACCGCACCGGCATCACTATCCAGCCCAGTCTGGATAGTCGAAAGATCATTTAGGCTTTCGGCCAAACTTCGAGACAAGTATTGCATCTTGGTGTAACGATCAAATTCCAACGGATCAAAGCCATGCTCCATTTCAGACTCAGTTTCCTCGGGGCGCGCCATGATCTGTGACTCTGCCTGAATCTCGAGCTCTCGAATTTGCTCTCTAAACCGTGAAACCGAACCACGTAACTCTTTAAGGTTCTCCTTAAAACCTCCCACCTGAAGCTGAATGCGGGAACGGGCGATACTTACCTCACCGGCATAATTGGAGAGGTTAGTAAGTAAATTCTGGTTGACGCGCACTACACTGGTTTGGGGGGTCCCAATAGTGCTTGCACCAAGACTCTCTGCAGTTTGATCTGCTTTAAGTGCCGACGAGGGTCTCGGTACAGCCTCCTTTTGATGTTGTGCCTCGGATTCTTGTGGCAAAACCTGGTCAGGCTCTGTTATTTCACTACTAACCGAGCCCCATTCCTCCACAGGGTCCAGGGGGATATCCACTTGATCCAGGTCTGGCTGCTTCGAAGATGGGCTAACTGGAAAGGATTCATCGCTATCCGTGTCATCCACCTCGACAATATCATCAAACGCCTGAGACATTGCCACCAACACCCTGGCGTCCAAGTCACCACCAATAGACAGGGGCTGATGAGCCTGCATCTGATCAAGGACACGTACCAAAGAATCATGGACCTCAACCAACAGATCAATCAATTGTGGCTCAGGCATACGTACTCCACTTTCCACCATCTCCAACAGACCTTCAGTGTGGTGGCTAAGATCACCGACAAGATTGACACCCAAGGTACGGGCACTGCCCTTTAATGTGTGCAAAATTCGTTTTAGTGCACCAACAGCATCCATGTTGCTGGGCTCTTTACGCCAAAGTTCCAGGGCCTCATTGAGTTGAGCCAGCAAATCAATGGCCTCCTCCAGAAAAATACTGTGCAGATCCACATCCACACCAAGCTCACTGCCCACTGCCTCAGCACTATCCTCAACCACCGATTCAATATTGGCTGGGCTGGCCACGTACCAAGGCTCATGATCAGGCTCAAATTCGATGTAGGTGTTGAAAGACTGCGCCAGATTATTTACGTTTAAAACTATGTCCTCATCTACCGGTTCCCCCAACTCGAAATTACGGGTCACGATAGAAATAGACTCGCTGGCCTGTTTGAGTAATTGACGCTCTGCTTCTTCGAGTGGCCGAACATAATGCAGGTACATGGCCAACGTAGCCTCCATGGCCTCACACAAATTGGCCACGAGTGTCAGCCCTACCGAGCGGGAACTACCCGCCAGGGTATGGGTGGCACGCAATAGCTCAGAGGATACATACTGAATGACATCGGGGGCATCATAGGCCGTCAACTCCCGTCGAATGACATCGAGGTGGCCCTGGGCCTCGTTGACAAAAATCCCCATAGTCACGGCACCCACTTGCCCCTCTGTGGCGCCAACAAAATTTGATTTTTTGCTGTCCTTGGGCGGACCATCGCCATCACTGGATAAAACCGACTCACCGGCTGTTACCATTACGGCGGCCACTGAACTCTCTAACAGGATATTAACTTGCTGTCTCCAGGGAACAATATCCAGGAATTCCCGGTGGCCGGAGTAGTACCCCTCCACCAAACGTTGAATGGTCTTGTGGGCCTGCTGGACAAATTCAAATAGTCCAGTAGAGCGCTGTACCGTGCCCTTCAACACCTTATTCAGGATATCTTCTACAATCCAGGACAGGTCGCCTATATCCACTGCCCCGGCCAAACGACCACTCCCCTTTAAGGTATGGAATGCCCTGCGCAGCTCCCTGAGTATATTGTCATCGTCCAGGGCATCATGCCATAGGACTAAATTTTCACCGCACAATGCCTGGACCTCTTGTGCCTCCTCAATAAATATTTCCAATATGGTAATTTCGAGCCCTGCATCATCGTCCACAAAATCAGCAGCTTGCCCCCCATCCCCATGATCTCCCGCCAACACAGGGACTGAATCTGAACCAGCAGGGGCATCAAATCCATCCGACTTCAATTGTTTTAGACTGATATCGACCAAGGTGTCGATGGATCGCCTCAACGTTGGGCCAATATCGGTAGCCAGATTAGAAAGGTCATCAACAACCATGTCGAGCAGGCCCACAATCTCAGTGCTGATTTTTTCTATGCGTAATTCATCTTTCTGCTTGGCGATAGCACACAAGTCTCGTAATCCCTGTTTCAGATTGCGCAACACAGTGCGGTCACTGGTATCATCTAACCAGGCATTGAAGTCTTTTTGGATCCCTTCGCTGATGACAACAGGATTCGCCATGGTCGCTCGCTTGGCGGCCATAGCAGCATCCATATCCTCCATCGCCTTGTCGATCAGGCTGCCAAGATTGTGCCGGCCTTCCTCCAGACCCGCCATATAGGCCTCGACAGAACCCACCGATACCGCAAGTGCATCCAACATCGCATCATCCACTGGCAATGTACCGACGCGAGCTTCTTCAATATAACGACGGGTAAGGTTAATGAGTTCTGCAGCACGATCCTGCCCCAACATCTGCATCGCACCCTGAATTTGATTGAGCTGGCGAGGCACATCATCAAGACTTTCCAGCATGGTGCGATCGGCTGCCAGGGTCTCAAGGGCCTCTTCAACCTTTTGCAAATTGATGCTTACTTCACCGGCTACCACTCTCAATAGTTGATTGAATTCTGAGCCCGTCAGTTCCGCTTCAGATATTTCAATGCCTTCCACTCCACCCAAACCATCATCAAGCACCGTCTTGCCTGCAATAAGATCACGTAGCGTCTGCAAGCTGCTCTGGATCTGCTTTTGCCAAATCTCGGGTGATCGCTCAAGATCACGGACACTATTTTCCGCCAACAACAGCGCACCCGCCATGGGCAGGGAGGCCATTTCCATATTAGTGACACGCCCATCCATAATGGCACGGGTCGCCTCAGCGAGTTCGTCCAACAACGTCTTGATAGGCTTGGCCCCTAAGGCATCCAGGGTGCTGGACATCATCTTGAGATGGTTTAACAGACCGCCAAGATCACCCTCTGCTGTACTATCCGGGTCAAAAAAGACAGACAACATGTCCTGGGCTTTTTCCACCTCATGGATCAGGACGTCACTTGCCGAGCGCAAGGCATCCAGGGCCGGTGGATCTAATTTTTCTGCATCGTCGGTCTGACCCGGTATAATGCTGTTTAGGTCAAATGCAGCGCGCAATTCACTCACGCAAGCCCCGTTAGAACTTGCACTACCAATATAAAATAATAATTCCTTAACCAGGGCATCTGGAGGATCACGGACCAACACTGCCTCACCATCGGCAACCAATCTGCGCATTTGTTGGTCCAAACGTCCAAACTGCTTTTTAATCGGATTGACAGCCTCCAACCCACCTTCTCGCAAGGCCTCAACCAAACCCTGGGCCACCCACCACAACTGAGCGACTGACCCAAAACGCGCATTCTTTCGCCATAGACCCAAATACTTATCCATAACCTCTAGCGCAGACATATTGGTACTGTCCTTCAACCAACCCAACAGGGCTGCTTGAAATTGATTCCGTAATTTTATTGCTTCAAGGCTTCCACCTTCCGAACTAAAACCAGCAGTGGCATCTTTCTCCTGCGCGGGATAAACAGAAAGATCTGGATTGAACAAGGTGATTGAGGAAATCTCATCTGCACCCTGCGCACTGCGCAACAGATTAAGAATACCAATTAACCGCAAAGGCACATCAGGATTACCAACCAATAGATGGTCTAAATATTCAGACAAGGACAGTATGGCGCGGGTAAGGTCCTCGAAAAATTCATCCTTGATAGATATTTTTTCGTTTAATATAGCATCGGCGAGGGATTCAATTTCTTGCGAGAGTAAGGCGGCACCATCAAGCTCCACCATTTGCAAGGTTCCGGTGACCTGGTGGATGTGGGTAATGAAAAACCGTAGCCGAGTGGTGTCGGAAATATTCTCGGCATAAGATTCTAGCGCCAAGCGTGCCTGCTTAAGCGTATTTTCAATTTCGTTCTTTACCCAACCCAGGGTGCTTGGATCTACTCTGCTCGACATAGTCATGAGGTAACAACTCTGGCCTGAGACCGGCTGCTGAGTAACTCAATCTGCTTGATGATCGATCACTGCTCTTTAACAACTAGGCCGGTAATTTAAAACCGGCCACGGAGGCTTGCAGCTCTCGCACTAAATCAGACAGCTGACCCAGTGCATCTGCTGCATCCTGAGTACCTGCGGAAGTCTTGTCGGTGGTCTCCCTGATCAAGTTCATAGCTGAAGTAACTGATGATGCCTTCTTGGATTGATCATGGGCGGCCTCCGCCATAGATTCGATAAGTTCAGATAGCTGTGACGATACAGACTCAATCTCACTGAGCGATTGACCGGCATCGTCCGCGACTTTTACCCCTTCGACCACACCTAAAGTGGCCTCCTCCATAGATGCTACCACCTCGTTGGTATCGGCCTGAATAGTTTTGACCAAGTCGGTAATTTGTTTGGTTGCCTCAGCAGAACGCTCCGCCAGGCGCTGCACTTCGTCGGCCACCACTGCGAAACCACGGCCTGCCTCACCGGCCATGGCCGCCTGAATCGCTGCGTTCAGCGACAAGATGTTTGTTTGCTCGGCGATATCATCAATAAGCTCGACAATCTCACCAATTTGCTGCGAGCTCTCACCCAGCCGTTTAATACGCTTGGAAGTCTCCTGAATCTGTCCACGCATTTCATCCAATCGGGCAATAGTATTACGCACCGCATCGGCACCACGCTTGGCCACATCCACTGAACCATGAGCGACCACCGCAGACTGTTTCGCCTCCAGAGACATCTCTTCCATATTATGCGTCATCTGCTGTAAGTCTTCGCTGGCTGCTGCAATTTCCTGGGCCTGACGTTTGCTGGCAGTAGACAGCTGGATTGTAGCCTCGCGGGTTTCTTCAGACTCCCTTGCCACTGACAGTGCAGTCGCGTTGATACTTGCCACAATATTGCGCATCTCTTTGACAGCAAAATTAATTGAGTCAGCGATTGCCCCGGTAATCTGATCACCCACAGTAGGCTGGATCGTCAGGTCGCCGTCTGCCAGATTACCCATTTCATCCAGCAATTGAAGAATCGCATCCTGGGATTGTTTGTGTTGTTCGGCGCTGGCACGAGCTCGTTCCCGTGCTTCACTCACCAGGGCAAACACGAACAGAACCAGAAAGACCACCGCCACCAAACCCAAGACAGTGGGCGCAATCTTGGCATAACCCATGGTGGGATTTAAACCGGAATACGCGGAGACCAGGTCCTGCACACGCTTTAACATGGTGTCAGATTCCTGGGTGATCAATGTCGCCGCCCGCTGTGCCACAAAGAATTCAGCCACCTTGTCCAGGATGCCGGAAATATTGGTCTCCATTTCTGCAAAAGTATTATCGACCTGATCCAACTTGGCAGACAGACTGGGGTTGGCTTGCTTACGCAGGCGTTTATTGATGTCCTTAAACTGCTTTACATCCTTACCAAATTGGGTGGCAGCCACCGCAGCACTGGCACCCCCCATGGCAAACACATTGACGTCCTTAGTGATGCGTTGACTCAGTGTGCGCTGTAATCCAGCGAGATTGAGTCGCCTGGGAGAAGGGTTGGTACTGGCCAAGGCCTCCACCACTTCGTCCGCCTGCGCCAACACCAAGGGACTCAATTCGTTAACAATTTGCACATGATCATGCATTGCCGACAAGGGTTGTCGCTGCTGAACAATCAGATTCACGTTGTGACGCATAGTTTGCCACAACTCTTGCACGGGTTTTAAAGCAAACCTTGTCGAGTCCGGACCTGGATCGATACCCTCAGCGGGCAGCCCTTTATCCAGAACATGCAGGGCTTGATCAAAATTCTTTTGGGCCTCCTCCAGGGTGGCAAATACACGAGGATTACCCAGCACCGCCTCACGGGCATCTTTGGCAATACGCTGAGACCCCATCAGCATGGAACTGGCGTACTCCACATACAAGGCCTGAGCCGCGCTCAATCGTGCGTCGTATGCCAACAACACAACCAAGGCAACAAGACTGACCACCATCCCGACACCCAGAAACCAGAGATTGGTTAGCAACTTGCGCAGAGGGGCGGGTAAAAACCGATAACCTATGGGTGTCTGGGCACCAGCAACCATCAACGTATCATCTTGTCCAATCTCAGTGAAATCAGCGGTGTTTTGCTTTGCTGTCGTTTGTGTGGCCAATGTATCACTCATCGCTTTTTTTGCTGTTGCCATTAGAATTACCTCTAAACTTGTCCTTATGCACTGCCCGAACAACCTGACTCAGACAATGTTTCGAGCGCCCTGCCCATGGAAGCGAAACTGCCACACCTTAACTATGCGGCAACATGCAGAAAACTATCCGCCTGAGATAAACGCTGCAAATCCAACCACTGCCAGCGCACATGGTCCTGGACAAATGAACCCTTTAAATATTTGCTTATTGGACCCTCCGATTCTGATACATGGCGCATTTCTTCGTCCTCATAGAAATATTTCATACCAGAAACCTCCCCCACCAACACTGCGCTCCTGATGAGGGGATCATTAATTATCAGCAAGCGGCTTTTGTCATCTATCTCCACCGGAAGGAGCCCAAAAAAATCGGCAAGATCAACAACTGAAAGTAATTCACCACGCACATTGGCCACACCCCTCAACCAGCGCTTGGTCAGAGGTACCGGAGTCAGTGTAACCAGAGGTACAACCTCACTGATTTCGCCCAGGGCAACCACAAAACCCTGGTCTTCCAGCTTAACTGCCAAACCACTCCACACTGCGGGCGTTTCAACCTGCTCCGGCAAACCCGGCGCCGAAGTCCGCGCTTCATCATCCAAGCACTGCAACAGACTTAGGGGGTTACCAGCTGCTTGAGAAGTGGCCATGGCTATGGGTTAAAGAGACTGAATCTTACCCATCAAGGTTTTTTCATCTATAGGCTTAACCAAATAATCCTTGGCACCCTGACGTAAACCCCAAACACGGTCTGTCTCCTGGCCTTTGGTTGAAACAATAAGAATTGGGATCGATGCCGTGTCTGGATTTTTTGAAATGGCCCGCGTCGCCTCAAAACCATTCATACCGGGCATAACGATATCCATCAAGATTAAATCCGGCTGTTCCGATTTCGACAACTCAATGGCCTCCTCACCGCTTTGGGCGGGGACCACCGAATAACCATTCTTGCTCAAAATCTCACTCAACAGATGGAGGTCTGTCGGTGAATCGTCTACCACTAGCACTTTCTTTGCGTCCATCTTTCTTAATACCCCAAATTTAAGCCAACACAATTATTAGGATTCGTTGGTCTCCCAAGTGACGGTACTGCATCTTAACCATGATCTGTCCCGGTTATTTCAATCTCCCTCGAAGAACGTTTTTCTTTTTTGACATGCTTGTTGATTGCCTGGACAAGCTCTTGCTGGGTAAAGGGTTTGTTTACATGCTCTTCCGACCCTGCTATTCGCCCTCGCGCCCGATCAAACAGTCCATCCTTGCTAGACAACATGACCACCGGCGTATTCTTGAATTGACTATTGTTCTTGATCAAAGAACAAGTCTGATAACCATCAAGACGCGGCATCATGATATCGACAAATATGATATCCGGCTGGTGATCTGTGATCATAGACATGGCCTCGAAACCGTCAGACGCAGTAAATACGTTATAACCGGCCTTCTTAAGCAATGCCTCGGTGGTTCGACGAATTGTATTGCTATCGTCAATCACCATTACCTTGATTGTCATATCCGCACCTCATACCCCATAGCGCAGCACGTACTCGGCATGGGGACGGCCACCTGACTGAATTCTAAAGTAGTTTCTGCATTTCCACACTTATGACTATGATCCAGTAGCATAACTTCTACCCTAAAGCCAACTTTAAGGCACCGGGCTATGGTACCAGAAGAAAGCCCCCTAGGGGCTATATTATCCCAGGGAGCAATCAATCCGGTAGTCCATACCGAATCGTCATGAAAAACCACCCATACAAGCGACAATAAGGGCACCGTAGCCCCTTATTGGCAAGCTCCATCATTGGCCACCAAATCTATCTAACTTGTTAATATTTATAATTATAATAATATTCCCGGGACCCGCCTCAGGACCAAACCGATATAATATAGTAGGCCGGATTAGCGGTGTAAATCCCAATTTCACGGGAAATGGCCGCAAACTGTTACAATGGTCTCATGCCTGTTAATCAAGTCCATGCCGTACCCCATCTCACCACTGCCTTATCCGGTCCCCTGCAAGAAATCGAGGAACACCTGCTTAAACACCAAACCCATATTGAACAGTGGTTTCGCGGCCAGTGGCAGACCACCCGGGCACCGTTCTATGCCTCGGTGGACCTGCGCAATGCTGGTTTTAAGCTGGCCCCGGTGGACACCAATCTGTTCCCGGCCGGGTTCAACAACCTGAACCCAGCCTTTTTGCCCCTGTGCATTCAGGCCGTCCAGTTTGCCGCCGAACACTACTGCCAGCACGCCTCCAACGTCGTGCTGATTCCGGAACGTCACACCCGTAATCAGTTTTATCTGGAGAGTGTGGCTTCCCTGGTCAATATCCTGGAATTGGCCGGCTTCAACGTCCGCGTGGGATCGTTGTCGGAAGACCAGGATAGCCCTGAACTGCTGGAGCTCCCCTCTGGGCGCACGCTCAGACGCGAACCACTCAGCCGCGACGGTAATCAACTACGTATCGGTGACTTCAAGCCTTGTTTCGTGCTTCTGAATAACGATCTTTCTGCGGGCCGTCCAGCAATACTGGAAGGCCTGGAACAACCTGTTATACCCCCCCTCAATATGGGCTGGTCGAATCGTCTTAAGTCGGATCATTTTGCTCACTACCGGCGGGTGGTGGCGGAATTCGCCAAACTGGTCGATATCGACCCCTGGCTGATGGACCCCATATTTCGCCGCTGTGGAAAAATAGACTATATGAAACGGGAAGGGGAGGAGTGTCTGGTACGCAATGTCACGGAGGTCCTTGATGCTGTTCAGGCAAAATACAACGAATATGGAATTGATCAACGGCCCTTCGTGTTTGTAAAGTCCGATTCGGGTACCTACGGCATGAATGTCATGGTTGTACATAGTATCGATGAGGTAGCCGCACTCAATCGCAAGCAGCGTTCAAAGATGGCGCGTGGTAAAGAAGGCGCGGACATTACCGATGTGATCGTACAAGAAGGGGTGTATACCTTTGAGACCTGGGGAAACGACCAGGCAGTAGCAGAACCGGTGGTCTACATGATTGATCGCTTCGTGGTCGGTGGTTTTTATCGCGTCCACGCAGACCGCGGTGTACATGACAACCTAAATGCCCCAGGGATGCACTTTGAACCCCTGGCCTTCGCCGAGTCAGGTGCCACCTGCTATCGTAGCAAGACCCCTAGTGCCAGCCCAAACCGGTTCTATGCCTACGGCGTGGTTGCACGCTTGGCCTTACTCAGTGCCGCCCACGAGCTGGCCAACAGCGATGGCATCTCCTAGGTATCGCGGCGAAAATGGTGCAGGGAGACGACCCGTGTATGGCTTGAGAACAGATACTCTCGCAAAGGCGCCAAGCACGCAAAGAATGATTGAGTTTATTCAGCTATTGAGAACTGCATAAGCTATGTCCTACACTTCGTCGTTCCCGAAAGCGGGAATCCAGAAACCAACAAAATACTGTTTTCCGCATCACGTGTGGAATGACAGACATAGGACATTAATTTTGCCGTCTTCAATGGCCGCCTTTTTCTTTGCGTGCTTGGCGCCTTTGCGAGAGCCTATTATTAATGTAGGAGCGAACTTCCGCTCACAATCCCATAGATTCGCACCTGGGGTCGCTATCGGCGTCGTGCCTACCGTGACATTAGCACCTCCATGTGCGCCAAGGCACTCCTACACCTACAGTCACTCTGGCTCAAGGAAGCATTGATGCGTCTAGGCGTGGTAATGGACCCCATCGGCTCCATCAACAAAAAGAAAGACAGCACCTACGCCATGCTGTTAGAGGCCCAGCACCGTGGCTGGGAAATCCGCTATATGGAACAGGCGGACCTGTTTGCCAGTGACGGCAAGGCCTATGCACGCAGTCAATCCCTCACTCTGAACGATGACCCTCAAGCCTGGTTTAGCCTGGCCGATGAGTCCACCGCCGAACTGGCTGCGCTGGATTGTATTTTAATGCGCAAGGACCCACCATTTGATATGGAGTATGTCTACACCACCCACCTCCTGGAACTGGCCCATCAAGCCGGTTGCCTGGTAGTCAATCACCCCCGGGGGCTGCGCGACATCAACGAGAAGATGTTCACCTTATGGTTCAACCCGTGCACGCCCCCTACCCTGGTAAGCCGCCAAGCGGATCGGCTGCGTGCGTTTTTGGCACAACACCAAGACATCATCCTCAAACCCCTGGATGGAATGGGGGGGGCCTCCATTTTTCGGCTGCGAAAAGAGGACCCCAATATCAGCGTTATCATTGAGACCCTGACCGAACACGGTCAACGTTCGGCCATGGCGCAACGTTTTATTCCCGAGATCAGCGCCGGTGACAAACGCATACTGCTTATTGATGGCGAACCCATAGCCTACGCCCTGGCGCGCATCCCCGCTCCCGGTGAAACCCGTGGCAACCTGGCTGCCGGGGGTCACGGTGAAGGCGTGGAACTCAGTGAGCGAGATCGCTGGATCTGTTCGCAAGTGGGTCCCTCCCTAAAGGAGCGCGGTATATTGTTTGCCGGTATTGATGTCATTGGCGACTATCTGACAGAAATTAATGTGACCAGCCCCACCTGCATTCGGGAATTAGACAGCCTCTACAACCTCAACATCAGCGCAACATTGTTAGATACCATAGAGAAGCGTTGTCAGTAAGCACACTCTTCTACAAGCATCCATTTATCATTCAGAATGAACCGAGGAATCTAAACCAAAAGGATTCCTGCTAAACGCGGAGGGCGCCAAGGCGCAGAGCACGCAAAGAAACCACTGCCTCTACACACGTAGTTTAGATTCAACAATCACAGCATCAATCTCTGCGACCTCTGCGCCTTGGCGCCCTCCGCATCACCACAAAATGAAGGGGAGCACATAAATACGATGACTTACGGAACAAAGTGGATTGCTCACAGACTATTACTCGGCATGTTCCTAGCCGCCACCGTGTGGACCACTACCGGCTGTGAGCGCACCCCCCTATACCAGGAAAAACGTTTTATCTTTGGCACCCTGGTTGAAATCAAGATCTATGGTGAAAGCCGCCAACAGGCACAACAAGCGGCTACGGATGTATTCGCAGATCTACAACGCCTGCATGTAGCCTTACACCCATGGCAACAGGGTGCCCTCAGCCGAACCAATGCACTCCTGACCACCGGGGAATGGTTCAGCGTAGCACCGACGGTACTCCCGGTGGTAGAACAGGCGAAACGTCTATACCAGCAAAGTGATGGCTTGTTTGATCCTGCCATCGGCCAACTCATTGGCTTATGGGGATTCCATGGCGATACACCTTCAACTGCACCCCCGGATGATGCAGCTATTGAGACGCTGTTGAAGAATAAGGCGTCAATGAAGGATATTGAGTTAAACGGTATTTTTATGCGTGGGCACAATCCCAAGGTCCAATTGGATCTGTCTGGCATCGCCAAAGGCCATGCCGTGCAGGTGGGGCTGTCCAGACTCAAGGCCATGGGTATCCACAATGCGCTAATTGATGCCGGCGGTGACCTGGGTGTTATCGGACGCCATGGCCAACGTCCCTGGAAAATTGCCATCCGCCACCCTCGCCAAAAAGGGGTCTTGGCGACGCTCGACTTAAAACCCAATGAATACATCTTTACTTCGGGGGACTACGAGCGATTTTTTAAACATGCTGGCAAACGTTATCACCATGCACTAAACCCGCGCACGGGCCGACCCGCCCAAGGCCTGCAGTCTGTCACGATCATCCACAATGACGGCCCTACTGCCGATGCCGCCGCCACAGCCCTATTTGTCGCTGGCCCCAAATATTGGTACGCCATCGCCAAAAAAATGGGCTTGCGCTACGTCATGCTGGTAAAGGAGGATGGGCAAGTACTGATGAGTCCCGCGATGGCCAAACGGGTGCAAATAACTGTAAAGCCAAGCCCCACCATAGAGACAAGCCAGGCACTATAAAACCAAGCCATATCTGGTGTTACTATGCTGCGACGTGATGGGGGGTGGCCACCTTCTGTTAAAATACCCTATCGATCCGGGAGGCTATGGTCTGCTTGGTGTGGTGACCCATATCAGCGCCCAATTCACCGTGGCCTACGGTCTGTTCATTCTGATACCGCCTTATTGTAAGCTTTTACCCATACTCGTGTCTGCGACCATTATTTTTGGTCTTTTCATCGGTATAATCGCAGCACGGGTACTCAACACTTTAACAAATCGAAGCTGATGCACACCGCCGACGACATTGTTGTATTTACCGGCACCGAGCGATTGGGTCTATCCATGTTCGGGTCCTTGCTGGTACACCTTATTATTGTGTTGGGCATCACCTTCACCCTCCCCAAGCTCTCCAATGTGCTGGATAAGCTACCAACACTGGAAGTTATCCTGGTACAAAGTCGTAGTGAAAAGGCCCCGGATGAAGCAGATTTTCTGGCCCAGGCCAACCAGGAGGGTGGTGGCGAACAAGACACGCCCATGATCGCGCGCAGCCCCCTGCCGGTCCAGGAACTGACCGAGCGCAGCGCCGAAATTCCTCAGGCCAAACCGCGTCCAAAACCGGCAACCCTGCCTATCCCACCCCGGCCCGAATTATTGACGGCCAAAAAACCGGCCGACAAAGTGCTTCCCCAACAACGTGCAAAAGATACTGACCCCAGGCCCCAATCGACCAAGGCCAGCCCGGGTCTGGCCCGACAGCAACTGGCCCAGGAGCGTGCCCGCCTGAGTGCCCAACTCAGCCGTTCCTGGGAAGAGTACCAAAAACGCCCCAGACGAAAATTTTTGAGTGCGCGCACCCGTGAGTACCGCTATGCATCCTATATGGAGGCCTGGCGCTCCAAAGTGGAACGGGTAGGCAATTTTAACTACCCGGCACAGGCCAAGCGAAAGGGACTGACTGGAAGCCTGGTTCTGGACGTGGCCCTCAATCCCGATGGCAGCATCAACACAATCTCGGTACGGCGTGCCTCGGGTTTTAAAATCCTGGATGACGCCGCCATACGTATTGTCAGGCTTGCCGCCCCCTACGCGCCGTTCCCAGATAATATTCGCAAGGAAACCGATATATTGCATATTACCCGCACCTGGCAGTTTCTCCACGGTAATCGTCTAACCAGTCATTAAGATCCAGCCACCAGGATCCACTTGGTGGCTACAAATATTTCTGCATCCCAACAAGACCACAAACCCCGGAATCTGCTACCATAGAGCTATGGTGTCTCTCACCAACCAGTTTCTCATCGCCATGCCATCTCTGGCCGACCCCAATTTTTTTCGCAGTGTGACTCTGATCTGCCAACACAATGCGGACGGTGCGATGGGTATCGTCATCAACCGTCCCACTGACCTCTCCATGGGTGAGATACTTCAGCAAATGGATATCGATGCAAGTAAGGCCCGACACCAAAATGAAAAGGTGTATCACGGTGGCCCGGTGCAAAATGAACGGGGGTTTATACTTCATGATGGTGCAACAAACTGGTCTTCCAGCCTGACGGTAAGCGACGAACTGTCTTTGACCACCTCCCGGGATATCCTGGAAGCCCTGGCCCAAGACCGCGGCCCCAATCGTTGCCTCGTGGCCCTGGGATACGCGGGCTGGGGTGGTGGCCAATTAGAAGATGAACTGAGCCAAAATGCCTGGCTCAATGGCCCTGCCGATTACAACATCATATTTGATACCCCGGCGGAGCACCGCTGGAACCGTGCCGCACAACACCTGGGGGTAGACTTGGATCGACTGTCTTCGCAGACCGGACACGCTTGAAGACCTTCACTTATCTGGCCTTCGATTTTGGCACCCAAAAAATAGGTATCGCTATTGGCCGCCAATACCTGCGCCAGGCCCAGGCGGTGGAAGACATCCGTTGTCCTCGTCAAAAACCCGATTGGGGCCGTATCGACCAGTTGCTGAAAGATTGGGAGGCCAATGCCCTGGTAGTAGGACTGCCCATCAGCATGGATGGCAGCGACAATGCTATAACAAAACTCGCACGCCGATTTGGCGATCAGCTTCGCGGACGTTACAATCTGCCGGTACACATGGTAGATGAACGCCTGACATCCCACGCCGCAAGACACTCCCTCCAGGACGCAGGCGTGTCGTCGCAACGTATTCGTCGCCAGGGTGTAGACAAATACGCCGCCCGCGAGATTCTGCAGACCTACCTCAATCAATTGGACAAGCCATGACCATGACAGCGGACATTAACGCTCTCATCGCCCAAATGGCCGTGGCCCTGCAGCCCTATCTCGACCGCCGCCCCATCATGATAGGCATCCATACCGGGGGTACCTGGATCGCCCAAAAACTGCATCAATCACTGGGATTGTCCGATCCATTGGGGGCATTGGATATCTCGTTTTACCGTGATGATTTCACCCGGGTAGGCCTCAACCCACAGGTCAAGACCTCTGATTTGCCCGAAAGCGTGGATGGCCGACACATCATCCTGGTAGACGACGTGTTACATACTGGCCGCACCATTCGCGCCGCCATGAACGAGATCTTTGACTATGGGCGGCCAGAATCCGTGGTGTTGGCGGTCCTGGTAGAACGGGATGGGCGCGAGCTACCCATTCAGGCCGATGTGGTGGGGCAGCATTGCACCCTGACCCCAGGCCAACATATCAAGCTGGTGGGCCCCGAAAAGCTTGCGCTCAAAGTGCTGGAGGATAACGCTTGACCGTCGCCGATATTCAGTTTGATGAGCAGGGACAACTCAAACATTTCCTCACCATCGAAGGTCTCAAGCGAGATCATATCCTGCAGATATTAGATACTGCTCAATCCTTTATTACCCTGGCAAAAAAAGAAATAAAAAAGGCACCGCTGCTACGCGGTAAGACCGTGGTCAATTTGTTCTTTGAGTCCAGCACCCGTACCCGCACCACCTTCGAAATTGCCGCCAAACGGCTCTCTGCAGACGTCATCAATCTCAACCCGCAACATTCCGCCACCAGTAAAGGTGAAACCCTGCTGGACACGGTCAATAATCTGGAGGCCATGCACACGGACTTGTTCGTGGTACGGCACCCCAACAGCGGCGCTGCCAACCTGATTGCCAAACATGTGCCTCCCCATGTGCGTATCATCAATGCCGGAGATGGTCGCCACGCCCATCCCACTCAGGCCATGCTCGACATGTTTACCATCCGTGCCCACAAAGGGGATGTCAAAAATCTGCAGGTGGCCATAGTCGGTGACATCCTCCATTCGAGGGTGGCACGTTCCCAGATCCACGCCTTGACCACGCTTGGTGCCGCCCAGGTCAGGGTCATCGCACCCAAGACCTTATTACCTACCGAAGTGGAACGTCTGGGTGTTCACCCCTACACCAACATGCACGAGGGTCTACGCGATGCCGATGTGGTCATTATGCTGCGCCTGCAACGGGAACGTATGAACGGGGCCTTCGTCCCCAGTGAACAGGAATTCTTTAACCTCTATGGCCTCACCGCCGACAAGCTGGCCTACGCCAAACAAGATGCCATCGTCATGCACCCGGGGCCCATGAATCGTGGACTCGAGATCGACTCCAGTGTCGCCGACGGTCCCCAGTCAGTCATCCTGCCCCAGGTCACCTACGGTATCGCCGTGCGCATGGCGATCATGGCCCTGATCATGGGGGGTAAACCGGTGGCGCGAAAACGCCGTACCTCTGGCAGCACCAGGGGCAGCAACGGGACGACTTCAACATGAGCCTGCACATCAAAAACGGCCACCTCATCGACCCCACCAATGGGATCGATGGTCAATGCGACCTCTTTATTGACGATGCCGGTTTTGTGGCCGCCTCAGGCCAGGCCCCGGAAGACTTCACGCCGACACACAGTATCGATGCGACCGCCAAGGTGGTGTGTCCGGGACTGATCGACCTGCGCGTCCGCACCCGGGAACCCGGTCTGGAGCACAAGGCCACCATGGCCAGCGAGGTACGGGCCGCAGTCAATGCGGGCATTACCACGCTATGCTGCCCACCGGACACCCACCCCCCCATTGATACCCCGGCCATGGCACAAATGATTCAGCAACGGGCCTGGCGCTATGGCTTGGCCTTCGTCCACCCCCTGGGAGCCCTGACCCGCAACCTGGAAGGTCGCACACTGACCGACATGGCGGCCCTGGACGAGGCCGGCTGTGTCGGTTTCAGCAACGCCCTGCACGCCATCAACGATACCCTGGTGCTAAGACACGCCATGGAGTATGCCGCCGGCTTCGATTTCACCGTATTCCTGCATCCAGAAGACCCCTATCTCCATGGCGGTGGCTGTGTACATGAAGGCGAGATCAGCACCCGTCTGGGACTGCCGGGCATTCCTGAAGCGGCGGAGACGGTGGCGGTGGGTCGTGACCTGGCGCTCATCGAACAGACCGGGGTACGCGCCCACTTTTGCCAGTTATCCACTGCCCGGGCCCTGAGCATGGTGGCCGCAGCGCAACAAAGTGGTTTGCCGGTCACCGTGGATGTCACCGCCCACCACCTGCACCTGAGTGAACACGATGTCGGCATCTTCGACAGCCAATGCCACGTACGGCCGCCGCTACGAAGCCAGAAAGACCGTGACGGCTTACGTCAAATGATAAAAGACGGTGTGGTTACCGCAGTCTGTTCCGACCATCAGCCCCACGAGCCCGACGCCAAACTGGCGCCCTTCAGCCTGTCCGAACCGGGGATCTCTGGCCTGGAGACGCTGCTACCGCTGACACTCAAATTGGTGGACGATAATCTACTGCCACTAAACCAGGCCATTGCCCTGCTCACCCAAGGTCCGGCAAACATCCTTGGCATCGACGCCGGACACCTGAGCACCGGTGCCACTGCAGATATATGCATCTTCGATCCCGACACTGACTGGGAATTCACGGAGGCCGATATTCACAGCCGTGGGCACAATACCCCGTTCCTAGGCTGGCGATTCAGGGGCAAGGTGACCCATACCCTGGTGGGTGGAAAACTGGTGTTCGAAGAGGGTAAAAAGCCTGATCTGTCTCAAGGGCACTTCTATTAATTAATAATCCCTTCTACCCCACGAGGGGATTAATAGAAGTGCCCTCAAATCTAAATGTCTCAGGGACGCAAAGCAAATAGAGCACTTTAATAGTATTAATTCTTGTCACTTGTCTCTTTTTTTCTAGACTTTAACTGTCTGCGATCAGTTCATCCAATTCCCCATCCATATGCAACTCGGTTAACTCACTGAACCCACCGATGTGATCGCCATCAATGGTAATCTGGGGTACGGTACGTGCGTTATTGCTGATCTTTAGCATTTCCTTTAGCGCCACCTGATCCATATCGACTCGCAACTCATCGTAACCAACCCCCCACTTGGTCAACAAGGCCTTTGTTTTTTCACATATGGGACAGGTGGCGGTACTGTAGACTTTTACGCGTGACATAATAGACTCGAACTCGATACGAAGTTGGGAAACACTTTATACTGTATAGACTAAACGGGGGAAACTATTATTTTCCGGCCACAATACCAAACAATTGTCACCCATCTTGGGCCGGTATAAGCCCTAATGATTCGCCAAAGCTTAGCGGACAACACAATAACCGGGGAAACCATGGCACAGGAGATCGAGCGAAAATTCTTGGTACAAGACGATCGATGGCAACAACAGGCGGGGCCAGGCCTGGTCTACGAACAGGCCTACCTCACTGATGTGGTAAAAGATCAGTCGGTGCGCTGTTCGGTACGGCTGCGGGTCGTCGGCGAGCAGGCCAATATCAACATCAAGAGCGCCGAACTGGGTATCAGCCGCCTGGAATTTGAGTACCCCATCGCCCTGGCCGATGCCAAACAAATGATGATGACCATGCGCATCGGGCCCATAATCCGAAAGACCCGCTACCGGATAGGGACCCAGGAGGGCCTCACCTGGGAGGTGGATGTGTTTTCCGGGGATAACCAGGGATTGGTGGTGGCAGAAATCGAATTGGCCACCGAAGATGCCGATTTTGAGCGCCCGGACTGGCTGGGCAAAGAGGTATCCCAGGACCCCAGATACTACAATGTCAGCCTGCTGCACCATCCCTACAAGGACTGGCAGGCCCACTGAGCTCAATATTGGCGCGGATTGACCGACTACGTATATAGGCCATCTTACCGGCAGATCGCTTAAGGCCTATACTGGAGTCTGGACATATGTATCCTGCCACCTTGCAACCCCTGATCAATGCGATGATGCAAATACAAGGGCCCAGCCTAACCGGCCAACTGACCCTGGCCAAAGCCCAATCTGTCATCGGCACCTGGAAGCTGGGCCAGGTACTCAGTGCCAACGTCCTCGCCACCACCCAGGGTGGCCTGGAGCTGCGTATCGGTAATACACGGGTCCAGGCCCAAACCACTCTAAACGCCGCCCCAGGCCAAAACTTGCAGCTCAAGGTCATCAGTACCGGCGAAAGGCCCGTACTGCAGATAATGACCGCCGACAAACAAGCCGACACCCTGCCCCAGGCTATGCGTCTGTTGCTGCCCCGGCAAAC
Organism: Gammaproteobacteria bacterium; assembly: GCA_013152415.1. Classification (GTDB taxonomy): domain Bacteria; phylum Pseudomonadota; class Gammaproteobacteria; order HyVt-429; family HyVt-429; genus HyVt-429. The sequence goes on from JAADGI010000007.1 coordinate 103,293, forward strand.
CGGGCTACCCCCTTTGCTGGCCAACCTCAGTCAACTCAATCGGCTCGCCCAAGCGGGCGGCAGTGGCAAGCAGGCATTACCCAATAATTTGTTACAGCTCGGCCAACAGATCATGAAGCTGCTGCCGGGCAGCGACACAGTGTCCCGGCCCACTGGACTGCGTCAGGCCATCCTCGATTCCGGGGTGTTTATGGAGAGCAAACTCGCCCAAGCGGTCCAGACCGGCTCACGACCCCAGCTGGGTACCGACTTCAAGGCCGGACTATTGCGCCTGGTGCGGGATCTCACCGGCGAACAGCCCAAACTCTTCCAGGCCAGCACCGAATCAAAACCCGCCAGCTTGCCAAGCTCACCTCAGGCACCCCCACCCCTGCGAGGTACACCGGTGCAACCCCAGGCCAGCGCCGAACCCAGCCTACAAAACAACCATGCGACGGTGGTACGGGAACTGGTCCAACAGATCGAATCAAGCCTGGCCCGAGTACAACTCAATCAGTTGGCGTCGGTCCCTGGGGATCAGACCTCGGCACCCCTATTCACCCTGGAATTACCGGTACGCCGCGGCAACCAGGCCGATGTATTTGATCTGCGCATACAAAGAGACAGTGAGGGTAATGGCGATGAAATAGAAAAGTGGTCGGTATGGCTGGCATTTGATTTTGATGGACTGGGTCCGGTAAGAACCCTCATCAGTGCCCATGGCAACCAGGTATCGGTCAGCCTGTGGGCAGAACAGGATCATACCGCCACCGCCTTTGACCAAAATCTGGACCAGCTACGCACCAATCTGGATCGTGCCGGCCTGGAAGTGGGCCGCCTGGCCAGCCAACCGGGTAGACCCAATAGCGACACCCTCACCAAGCCCCAAACAGACCGATTCCACCCCCTGGTGGACACCACTGTATGAAGCCCTATACCCCCCCGTCTATCGCCGTCGCCCTGGAATACGACGGCTCCGGTGCCCCCACGGTCACCGCCAAGGGCCAGCATCTGATTGCCGATAAAATATTGAAGTTGGCCAAGGAACACGATATCCCCCTCTATGAGGACCCGGCCTTAGTGACCCTGCTTTCAAAGGTGGAATTGGGCGACGAAATCCCTCGATCTTTATATACCGCCGTGGCCGAGGTGATTGCATTTGCTTACATGGTCAGCGGAAAAGTGGCGAGTAGTGACTTTCCAGATCGCCACCAAACCGCTGTTGAGGCCTACCAACAACCGTTCCCTATCAAGCCAAATCGGCAACCTTGATGCAGTTCTTGCCCTGAGACTTGGCACGGTACAGGGCCTGATCGGCACGCTCAAAAAACCCGGCGCGATCTTCGCTATACATGTGGCAACACACTTCAATACCTCGTCACCCACTGCGTGACCATAAGTGTCGTTGACCTGCTTAAAGTCATCCACGTCG
>JAADGI010000027.1 GCA_013152415.1 Gammaproteobacteria bacterium
TCAATTGCTTATGAATACGTATTACAAAGATGAGGCCTACGTTATGGGTAACCAATTGAATTTGTTTGATAATTTAACCGGACAGTAGTGATCTCTATTGCTTCAAATTCGCTATATTTTTACCCACTAATTTTCCTGAAGAGCCATATTTAAATTGCAATCAAAAGATATATCCGGTTCAGAATTAACAAATAAAGTTGAGGCAAAAAGGAAGCGTGATAGCATGTCCGTGTTCTTATCATTTGCTGCAATTTCAATTTTAACTGCATTAATCATAGGAGGTGGAGCAGTGACGCAAGAATTAACTAGAGAAGAATTTGAACTATTAGACAAGAGAGTAAAAGTTCTAGAATCGTATTTTACTCCACCTGGAGGAGGAACTCCCACACAGTTTTCTACCTTGCTGGAAAGTATTGATAGTCATCATAAATCTAACCTTGAAAACACAAGGGTAAATAAAGAAGAGATACGAAAACTAAAAGAGGATCTTGATGGCTTAAAAAGAATTATTGCCGAGAAAGAAAATAGAGCAAAAGGTAAACCACAATCACAATAATTGTTTCAACAAAGTGATTAACTCATAACAAACTCATCCAGCGGCTGATGAGGGCGTTAGCTGAAAGAAAAATGGAGCAGGCTCAATACAGAATTTCATCTAGGGATTATCTCCGCCGTGCAGGAGAATGCCTAGCTGAAGGAAGCAGTAAATTCCTTTTCTATGCTGCATTTGAACTGCGTTGCGGAATAGAAGCCAGAATGAACGAGTATCTTGAAGTTTGGGAGCACATTTCAAAAAAGAAAAAGAAGGGTTGGCGTATTGCGGAAATGGGTAGAAATGTCGAGAAAGCCTTTAAAACTGGAAATAAGATAGTTCGCTGGGCCGTACATGATAAAAGTACAAATGAGCTTATTGTGTGCCTTTACTACACCCCAGTTACATCAGCTCTCAAGAAATCCGGTGAAAAACTGGGTAACTATTTGCATTCCATGAAAAGGTATAAAGTACATACAGATCAATTCTGGCTCAGATTTCGGAATGATCTCGAAAGTGCATATGAGAAATTGGCAATAGCGAATACCGGTACTTTGCTTGGTCCCCCACTTATGAAAAGTGGCACCGGCCAAGTAGATATGAAGGTTGAGCTTCCCACTGAGGGCCAACTAGAGAATCCCCTCACCTCCATCATGAAAGCCGGAAAAGAAATCAAAATAAATGTCTCATATATTTTACATTTACCAAATCCAATCGAGAAATAAGCTCATGTTTGGCAGCAAATCAGCTAACAAGGCCGTAAACTCGGGCGCATTTTTCGTTCGCCGTGCCCACTACAAATGCGCCGGTTACGGCTGGCGTTAGGCTTTTCAACATAGGAGATAAAAATGAGTGAAGAAGTAAAAAATTGCCAATTCTGTGGCGAGGAAATATTAGCAGTAGCAAAAAAATGCAAACACTGCGGTTCCAACTTGGATGGCACATCTGATAATGATGCAGATTCGTCAAAACCCACAACAGACTATGGTATGTTTCTTTTGGCAATCCCTGTTGTAACAACAATGCTTATTTGGTTCTGGGTATCTGGCATGAATATGCTTCAATCTCCTGGGGACACACTGACGTTGTTAATGTTAGTCACTGTCTTAGGTACTGCTATAGTTGCCGCAATGGAAGCCAGTAAAGTTGGGATGAAGTCTGACAGAAAAAAAGGCACATACAGTGCAACTGCTTGGTTCTTTCTAATTGCACTGTTATGGATAATTTGTTACCCAGTTTATCTTTATAAACGCAAACACTATGGGTTAACAAATCGATTGGTTGTGGGCATTCTTGTTGCTCTTATCTTTATTGGTAGCTGGGGAATTATGAATTCTGCTATTGAACAGAAAAAAGCAGAAATCAGAGGTAATTTAGAGCAAATGCAACAGCAGCTGAATTCACTAGGCAGATAAGCCTAACATATATGAGCTTTTTGTTTGTCAATAGTCATTAGCAAACAATTTCGGTTATTTTTAAAACCAAAACAAAAGCAATGAGCAAAACCGATTATTTCGTCTGTCATCGTTGACTGTTAAGCAAGTCGCTTATGGCCAAAAAGGGGGACACCGATGCTTTAATGCTTTAGTGGAAAAGCGAGATTGATCCTGTTAAATTTATTCAATGCCAAGATAAGGACGACTACACTTACCGGGAGGATATTATAATGGTGGGCTCTTTGTCAGCGCTTGACCGATACAGTTGGAGTGGGCATGCAGGTGTAATGGGAAATACATCGCAAAAATGGTATTCAACGGACGAGGTATTGGGATTATTCGGCAAGCAAAAGAAAATGGCCCGATCCCGATATCGTCAGTTTGTCAACGAAGGTATAAATGGTGTGAAAACCCAAGATCTGTCGGGTGGGGGTCTAATACGAAGCTACGGAGGTTGGGAAGCAGTACAGTACTTGAGGAAAGAAACGAGGTGAAATGTATTGTCAACAATATGGTATTGAATGGGAGGACTTTTCAAATCGGTGATTTCCTAAGGCATTAAAGAATCAGTGTCCCCCTATGCCCCTGTTATGCCTAAAATAGCAATTAGCCTCTTAAATAGCATGGAATCCGTGCTATTATGTGAAATATGATTGTTTCTTTCAAAAATCAAGCAACTGAAGATATATTTAATGGCAAAAACACGAAAATTGCCAGAAAGCTTTGTCCTCAGTCACTTTGGAGAGTAACAACGAGAAAGCTTGATCAACTGGATTCGGTTGTAACAATAGAGGAACTAAAAGTGCCACCGGGTAATCGTCTTGAAAGACTGTCAGGTAATAGAAAAGGAGAGCTCAGTATCAGGATCAATCAACAGTATAGAATATGTTTTAAGTGGAGTGAATCAGGCCCATCGGACGTTGAAATTACTGATTATCACTAAGAGGTATCAATATGCGCATCCCAACACACAGAGAACCCACACATCCCGGAGAAATGCTTAGGGAAGAATTTCTTATTCCAATGAATATTAGTCAGCGTGACTTAGCTGACGCAATTCATGTCCCCTATCAGCGTGTAAATGAACTTATAAATAAAAAAAGAGGCATTACACCAAGTACCGCCCTACGTTTGGCTAAATTTTTTGGTGTATCTGCTGATTACTGGTTAAATTTGCAAATCCGTTGTGATTTATATCGAGCACAAGAAGCTGAAAAAAATGATATTAAGTCTATAAAAGGTTTTCAGAAATTCAAAAAAATGGCATAACGCCACTCCAGTGCGTCAGGCCTTCCTCGGCTGAGCTTGATCATTAGGACAGTCTATAGATGAGAGAGGTAATCTGATATAGATATTGCAGTAGATGGAAATTCGCGTAATATTTTTTTATCTTGAGTAATTAATTTTGTATCAAAATGATGAGCAAGTGCTACAAATTCACAGTCGTATGATGAGCAGTTACTTTTATCTATGAGTGTGAGTATCTGTGATGATGAAACGTCATATTCATTTTGAATTATAATTGACTCAGCGGTATCTTGAATCTGCATTGCTTTTTCCAGGCTGATAATCTTCTTTCTAAGGTAAAGCGCCATAACATTACGAAATTCACTTTTCCAAAGTATGGGGGCTGCCCAGTCAGGATCAATTTTATAAAGGCTTTCAACTGAGTCTGTATGTGAAGTCGGGAGTAGAAGATAAGAAATAATATTAGTATCAGCAATAATCATGGCCTTCCTTCATTTATGGCTTGGTCAATATCTTCTGCTGTAATGGTGTTAGGTTTAATCTGGGAGCGAATAGCCTGAATCGTGCTAAGTCGTTCATCTGGGCTGATTCGTTTAGGAAATAGAGAGCGTTTAAGACACACAATCACTTCGCTATTGATGCTTCTATGGTGTTGTTTTGCAATATTTTTTAGCTCAGCATAGAGATCATCGGGGATATTCTTTATGGTTAAAGCAGGCATATATAGGGTCTCCATCAATTACACGTGGTTGCATTATGGTTGCGAAATGCAATTTAATCAAGTGGTAAACATGCCCTACAAACTCATCCAGCGGGGCTTTCAAAAGGTTCACAGTTTTTTGTAAAGAACGCAAAAATCAGGCCCCTTTTGAAAGTCCCTGATGAGGGCGTTAGATTTATAGAGAAAAAGATGGGATATTTTGATAAAGTTACCGAGGCCGTTTTCAAAACAAATGAAAATGGTGAAACTATTTATTATCCAAACGGTGTGTTTGGTAAGGGTCGTATAGTCCCCACTCCAGAGGTAAAAGAAAAATTATTCAAATACCAAAAAAGGGTTAATAAATATTTTGGAACTGTAGCAGTTATATATGGCATGCTCTTAGGTCTTAGTTCAAATATTTCTTTTGAAAGTATTTTTCCAATAATATTCGTATATTTATTTATCTTTATAAGACAAAGATTTCTCATTAGAAATTTGATTGTCTATAGAAGGCAGTCAGTTAAGGAAGTAAGTACAACTATGTCTAAGGTATACAAGCCTTCGACTTTAACCTTTTTTATGGTTAACTCAATATGTTTAATAAGTATATCTTTTGTAATTCCATTTTTATTTGAACAGCCTATAGAAGAAATACTATTTTTAATATTAACACCATTAATACTTGGCGTGGCTTCACTAGCTATATTTTTGTTTCTTTATAAGTTACAAAAATCTAAAAAATAAAAAGAGGGGGCAAAAAGAGAGCATACCGATGCTTTAATGCTTTATGGAAATCCTTATAACAATGGTATCGAGTTGAGGTCGGAGATGCTGGCCTCTCCGTTACTCACGCCATCTGTTATGTTTCGTTTAGCGCTGAGACCAGATTTAGATGTTTGACGAATGGCATAAAGTCTCTATCGGAAAAAAGTAACGGGAACTGGTTATCGATGCAGAAGGTGGCAATAATTAGATCTGTTGTTTTTCTAATGGTGATTCCCTTTTTTCTTAGAACACGATAGTTGTCCGCACATTTGATAACCATAGTATGGCTAAACATCTCGTACTGGTCTAAGGTGGCTAGTGTTTTCTTGGCTCTGTTGTAATCCTTGTCATTTCTAAATCCTTGGAGTATCTCCAGCAATATCATATCACCAATGGCAACAGTACCATCGGTAAGTGCAGTATCTAGCGTATTAGTTTCTTTGCTTTCTCCGCCATTGAAGTAATCAATCCAAACGCTGGTATCAACCAGTATCTCACTTCCCGCCTCTCATTTCGTCTAAATCACCTTCCCACTTAAGCTTGCCTCTCAGTTTTCGCATGGCTTGTTGTTTATTCCGTCTCACTAATAGTTTAAGCCCAAGCTCTACGGCTTCTTTTTTTGTGCTCAATCCGGTAGCCTTTAGGGCATCAGACATTAATTGGTCGTTAATCACTATATTGGTTCTCATATAACACCTTGTGTGTATACTGTCTGTTGTTATACACACTCTAGCACGGTTAAAAACCATAACAAGGACGTCGAGCTGAAAAAATAAAAATGGCAGATTTTCAAGGTTTTTCTACAGCCTCGTTAGGCGAAGGATAAATTAATGAAACGAAGAGGTGAAAGATTCGGGTGGATCGGTGGCTGGCTTGGTGGTTTTGTATGGTTGGGTTTACTGTCTATCATTTGGTTGTTTCAAAATAAAATAAGCGAAGGGATGATAGGGCTAGCAGTATTTATAGTCGCAATTATAGTCATTAGTATGGCTGCTCCTTGGAAGCACCCAAATATTAAATATTGGAAATTGATGTTGCCAATATATTCACTCTTTTTTTGTTCGATTGTCCTATCTATTTACCTATATGGCGGATTAGAAGCTATTGGGCTGGAATGGACATCTGTATTTTTAATAATCCCAGGCCTCATACCACTTGTTACAGTAGGTAATCGAACTTGGAACAGTAGCGTCAAACAAGACAATTCGCCTAACGAGGCAAATTAAACATGGACTACAAAAAGCTGCGCCGCTTCGCCCTGCAACTTTTTGCATCTAGGGAAGTTCTGATTAATTCAGATTCCGTTATTCCCGAGAAAGCGGGAACCCAGTAATACATTAATTTATGCGTTCCCACGCGGGAGCGTGGGAACGAGGTGCGATTCAGGCTCTCCGCTTTGCTGCGGCTGGAATGACGAATTAATCAGAGGTTCCTGGTTATTTGCGGCGTATGCATTCCCACGCGGGAGCGTGGGAACGAGAACAGGCGATGAGCTGTCTATTCCCCTTTTGGGAGTGAGTGCCGCTCTTGATGCTAATTGCCGATAAAGAGTTAAAGGCGATAGCGAAGAAAATGGGGCATCAGTTCTGGAGATGAGCCTTTACTGAAGTAAATTATTACCCTACTTGTCCTGCGCCTTCTCTTTTTTTCTTATTTTTGGTTTAACGCTATCTTTGCTTCGTTTCTTGGTTTTGGTTCTTGTTTTGCTGCGATTACCCAGGGTTTTCCCCTTTGATAGTCGAGAAATCCTTAGCTGTTGGCCTGATACCCAGACTTTTTTTAGGCTGTTAAAGATTTCTTTGGGCATGCCTTCAGGTAAATCAATCAGGCTGTGGTCATCATAAATGGCGATATGCCCAATGTATTGGCTGTCGATCTCAGCTTCATTGGCGATGGCACCAACGATATTGCCTGGCCTAACACCATGATCATTCCCCACTTCAATTCGATAACGTGCCATCCCCTGGTCGGGTGGCACCTCTTTTCTGTGGGGACGTTCACGCTCTTTGTGTGTTGGCTTCTTGCGACGTGGGGCCTCAGATTTATCCCTGTTAGTTCTCTCTTGTCGTTTTGGTTTGTCTTTTAACAGGAATGGAGTATCACCTTGCGAAAGCTGAGCAATAGCAGCGGCAATTTTTAGTGCCGGTACGTTGTGTTGCTCTTGGTACTGTTCCATTAGTTCGGAAAACAAGCTTAAATCTTCAGTTTCCAGTGTATCGGTAATGCGCTGCTTAAATTTAGCGATACGCTGGTTATTGATCAGATCGGTTGAAGGCAGAGTCATTATCTCTATCTTCTTTCTTGTGGATCTTTCGATTGCAGACAGCAAACGTTTTTCGCGTGGGGCGACAAACAAGATGGCATCACCTTGCCGGCCAGCACGGCCAGTACGTCCTATACGGTGGACATAGGCTTCCGTGTCATAGGGTATGTCATAGTTTATGACATGACTGATACGTTCCACATCGAGCCCTCGTGCAGCTACATCTGTGGCAACAAGTATGTCCAGTTTGCCTTTTTTTAATTGCTCAATGGTGCGCTCGCGCAGGCTTTGTTGGATGTCACCATTTAGTGGGGCGGATGAATAACCACGTGCTTTTAGTTTATCGGCCAGTTCTACAGTTGCAGTCTTGGTGCGTACGAAAACCAGCATACCGTCAAAGGGTTCGGCCTCAAGGATGCGGGTTAAGGCATCTAATTTGTGCATGCCACTGACTGGCCAGAAGCGCTGGCGGGTGGTATCGACCGTGGTGGTCTTGCTTTTGATGGTAACTTCTGTAGGTTTGTTTAGATATTTCGTGGTAATGCGACGTATTTGTTGTGGCATGGTGGCGGAGAACAGAGCAGTTTGCCTGCCAGGTGGTGTTTGCTCAAGAATCCATGTCACATCATCAATAAAACCCATGCGCAACATTTCGTCGGCTTCATCCAGGACCAGTGTGCTGAGATTGCTTAATTTTAAAGTGCCACGGCGCATGTGATCCATCACCCGACCCGGTGTGCCTACCACTACGTGGACACCACGTTTTAGGGCGCGGATTTGTCCACGATAATCCTGGCCACCATAGACCGGCAGCACATGGAATCCTTCTTGGTATTTGGCGTATTTTTGAAAGGCCTCGGCAACCTGGATAGCCAGTTCACGGGTTGGGACCAGTACCATAACTTGTGGATCTTTTTGTTTTAGATCGAGTCTGGATAGCAACGGTAGCGCAAAAGCGGCGGTTTTACCGGTGCCGGTTTGGGCCTGCCCCAGTACATCTTTACCTTCCAGTAATAGCGGAATTGTTTGCGCCTGAATTGGGGAAGGGGTTTCATAGCCCACCTGATTCAATGCCTTTAGAAGTGAGCTATTCAGAGCCAGTTGGTCAAATGTGATGACCGTGTTGGTAGTCATGTGTAGTACCTGAAAGGGTTATTTGCCAAAGCTTGGCCGGGGTATTGTGATTGTGTTGGTCACTGGTGACCTGAGTCAAAGCCAGGAGGCCGCGTAGTGTAACGGTTTGTGTGCTGTGTTGCATGCAATATTTAATCCGCCGATTACAGGATGCTTGTAGCGGGCTGGATCTGTGCTGCAGAGGGTTCGAGCTTACTTCCGGATGCCGGGTCGATGGCCGTTAGCGGTGAATATGGGGTGGTGCGGCGTGTCTCTGTCGAGCCCTAAATTTTATACCAAGGCACCGCCACAGCTGCTTCCTGCCCCGGCGGTACAGCCAAAACAGTGGTCTTTGATCGCCACGGGTTGGTTTTCGAGGTCCTGTCTCTTGAGTTCCCAGAGTTTCTTCCTGGGGCTTGCCCCCAGGGGTAAGTCAATCATCTGATTAAAGTCACAATCAAAGACTTCACCCAGCCAATCAACGCTCACTAGGTGCCGACACATCAGGCCGGGCACGGTGTCGGCGTTGAAGTGATGCTGAAGTAAATGTTCGTATGCTTCCAGTTGTCCATCTCGACTCAGGGCATGACGGAAGCGATTGATAGGGAGATTGGCAAGCGATAACAGGCTGGAGAATACAACATCAAACTCTTTTCTTAGATGCGTCTTATAATCGGCCTCCAATTGTGATTGGGCCGGGGGCAAGTATGCCCCGCCAGGGTTATAGACAAGATCCAATACAAGATCATTGTTGTGGCCATAGCCCAGGTCGTTAAGTTTCTGTAGGGCGGCAATGCTCTTTGTGAACACACCTTTGCCCCGCTGTGAATCCACGTTCTTTTTACTATAGCAGGGTAAGGAGCAAACCAAGCGTATCTTGCGTTGTGCGTACCACTCGGCCAGGTCTTCTTGTCCGGGTTCAAATAATACGGTGAGATTGCATCGGGATGTTAACGTTACATCCATATCCAAAAACCCATCTACAAACTGCCTGAAGTGGGGGTTTAATTCCGGGGCGCCACCGGTGATGTCGGCCCGTTGGGTGTGATTTTGCCTCGCCCACTCCAGTATTTTTTCCATGGTGGGCCAAGCCATGATTTCAGTGCGTTGAGGACCAGCATCCACATGGCAGTGATGGCAGGCCTGGTTGCACAAACGCCCCAAGTTGACTTGTAACTCACTTAAGGGGGCACGCGTGAGAGGCCAGATACCGGATTCGGACAGTTTTTGCCCAAATTCGGTTATATCAGGCCGGGTCGGTAGGTTGATTGAAAGATCATTCATCAGGCTGGTCTATGCGGCGCCCATGTTTTTTCTGCGTATAAAGTGGTCAATGGATAATTTTCCCGGTCCGTGAATCAAGGTTACTAATAGTAGCAGTCCCCACAGTTGGTGTAACGCGAGTCCGGTACCGGCAAGTTCCGGAAAAGAAATGACGGCAACGGCGTTAAAGACAAAAAGTCCAGCAGCCGCAGCACGCCCACCGAGCCCGATCACCAGAAATATGGGTAGAATCAATTCTGCGCCTGTGCCGAGATAAGCCGCCACTTCGGGGGACAGTAGGGGGACTTGAAAATCCCGTTCAAATTGGCTCACCGTCTTCCACCAGCTATCAGTCTTGAGGAGTCCGGAAAAGAAAAATACATTGGCAATGTAGAGCCGAATACCCAGATCCAGTAGTGGCCTGAGTGTCTCAAGAAGCTTTATGGCAGGCTTGGCGATAGTCTTTATCGTTTTGATTGTTGCCATGTGTGGTCTCCTCAGCAGTCGGTTCTTGTCTTATCGCCCTTAAGCTTCCAGGGAAAAGGTGACTAATGTCTTATTCGAAATAAATTTTTGCAAACAGCTTGTCAGGTCAAATTCCGGGTTGATATTGGTTGCCAGGTCATGGGAGTCAGCGATGTTTTTGTCGCAGGACAGGGCGTGTAAAAAGATATATTCATCGTGGTTGATGTGGTGTATTTCCGGGTCCAGCTGGGGTCTCAGTACCAATAAGTAGTTGCCACCCGTGGACAGATCAACAGTCTGATCGCCGCAATAGGCCTTCTGGTTTACTTGCCAAATGCGCAAGCTTGGATAGGGCGATTGAAGCAGCTGACTGGCCGGGTGCAGGCCAAAGCATAACCGATGCTGCTGGCTTGGGTCGACCTTGGCTAAACTCTCCGTGGACAGAGCGGGCGCATCGGCGGCAAAGTAGACGCGGTGGTAGGCCCACTCCAGTCTGGCTACATCAGGTAAATAGGCGTGTTCATCGACTTGTTTCAGGCTGTCGAGATAATCTGCGAAGCGATCACCATATTGTTCGAGGTCTCCAGAGGTGGAGGGGTGCTGGCGGATGTAAGCACGTGCCGCAGAGCGGAAAAAGGCCTCCCCCACCAGGCGCTCAATAGTGGGGTAGGCCTCTTGCAGGGCAGAGGTCAGGCTGCTGAATACGTGATTTCGATAGATGAACAGACGTTGGTCCCTGGATATCTTGTCTTGGGCGACATAGGACAGGGTGCGTGTGGTGTCGGGATTGAGCAACGCGTCGGCAAAGGCCGATTGCAACTCATGCAACGAGGGCATGACGTTCATCCATTATGGTCTGGGCCCGTGATGCCTCTTCAAGCAAAAACTCCAGGGGCGGAAGGTCTGAGTCCCATTCGATCAAACTAGGCAGTGCGCCAAGGCGCTTAATGGCTGCTTTATATAAGGCCCATACTTCATCGCTTATGGGTTTGTTGTGGGTGTCTATCAGGATGTCCTGACCCTCAATAGTATCAGTGGTAAATCCGGCCAAGTGAATTTCTTGTACAGCGTCAGCGTCGATGGCTTGTAAATAGTGGTGGGCATCAAAGCCATGATTGATGGCAGAGACATAGACGTTATTAACATCCAATAATATGCCGCAGTCGGTTCTTTCGACAATGGCATTCATAAAATCCCATTCAGCAATAGTGGAATGGGAGTAGCTTAGATAACTGGAAGGGTTTTCGATGAGTATCTGTCGTTGCAGTATGTTCTGAACCTGGTGGACACGATCGCTGAAATGCTTGAGTGCCTCTTCGGTGTAGGGTAGGGGTAGCAGGTCGTTGAAATACTTGCCGTCTATTGAGCTCCAGGATAAGTGTTCAGAAACCAGCCCAGGTTCGATGCGTTGTATGAGCCGGTTGAGATGATCCAGGTGCGTCTTGTTGAGAGGGTCGCTGGAACCGATCGATAGGCCCACACCATGTAAACTCACAGGATAGTTTTGACGTGCCAGTTCCAAGTAGTAAAGCGGTTTACCGCCCTGGCCGAAGTAGTTTTCGCTGTGGACCTCCAGCCAGCCGATATTGGGCCGGGTGGTGATTACTTCTTTATAGTGTTCGGCTCGCAGACCGATCCCGGCCTGGGCCGGGATCGGTGTTGTCGGTTTTAGCTTTGATTCTGTGGTTATGTCCACGGGGAAAAGAGATTACTTTTTGGCGGTCAGGAAACCACCTACAATCTTCTCGCAATTACCTTTGATCACATCAATGTAGGCATCAGGCTGTGCGTCTTTTGAAGATGTCCCCTGGCAGGCTGTGCCCAGGCTTTTGACGCCACAGTCATTCTTGCCGGCCTTGACGATACCAAAACATTTTTCCAGGGCCGGGCCAGCACTATAGGCTTCGGTGGCAGCTGCGGTTACGCCTAGGGCCAGGAGACTACTGATAGCGGTGCTCACGACTTTGTTGCGATTTTTCATTTATTAAAGCTCCTTATGGTTAACGTCAATCTCGCACGGTATGACTCTGCGATAACCAGAAAGTTTCGGGGAAACAATGGGGTCGGAGATGAACAGCATGGCAAATGGGTATTTTCAGCTTAAGGGCACTTCTATTAATCCCCTCTCCCTCCGGGAGAGGGCGAGGGTGAGGGAATAAAATAAGGATAAGTTATTGATTTTTAATATCCCCTCATCCTAACCTTCTCCCGGAGGGAGAAGGGATTATTTATTAATTAATAGAAGTGCCCTTAAAGTAAGTACCATTTGGGCTGGAGTAAAATCTTGGAGGAATTGCTCAGATTTCCTTAGATTGTGTGGCAAAAACAGCAGTTCTGGTCTCAATTTTGGCCTGCTGTAGTGGCGATGGGCTTTATTCTAAGTTGAACAGTCCGAGTATGGAGGAGAACTGGTACAGATGATTTTCTTCTTCCAGTGGGCCGATCTCACCGTTACCATAAAATCCAATAAACGGCATATCGGGAAACCGTTGCCGTAGTTGATCAATATCCCGGTCACGATTACCAAAGAAAGATGGGCCGCGTGCGGTGCAAGGGAACAGGAGTCCAAATTGGGGTTCGGTACCCAGAGATTTGTAGCTCGTTTCAATAACCTGGCGCATATCCCGCTCGGCGGCCAGGGCATCACGCATGGCCCAGAACAGCCGTTCTCCAGGGTTCAAGGCCTGGGCCAGTGTGATGGACCCGTTTTGTGGGTCGGCGGCAATGATGTAGTTCAATCGATAACGGCCCTCGGTGATGGCGGTATCCGGGTTGCCGAAGGTGACACCACCAATGAGCAGGTGGAAGGGGATTTGTTCCATATCACCCACATTGGGGGGTAGGGATTGCACCAGCACGTTGAGGGCGGGATAACTGCCCATGCGCAGGATCTCGTAGCCCTGCACTTCGGCTACCTCAATAGGGGCGGTGAGGGCACGAATGCCCTGGGATACCGTTACCGCATGGTGGGCACCGGTGATACCGGCCTCCACGGCACCGTCTGTGGCGATTCGACTATTGCTCCAGACCGCATAGTGGCCATGGGCAACGGTATCGCTGGATACAGCGCCGATGCGACAGATGGGGGCGTCGAGCCAGTCGGCGCTGATGCCCTTGGGCGTGCAAAGACTGAGTGCAGCCTCACCGCGTTGACCTGCCTGGGTGGGGGTCAGGGTGACATCACCACCAAAGACCATGGCCGCAGCCCCCGGGCTGTCCAGCACCCACTCTTGCTCGGTAAGGATACCGCTGGCGGTACTGCCCATTACCTGGATACAGCCCGCGGCACGGGCGGCGGCACGGATAGCGGGTGTGGGGTCGGAGGCGTATTGGGGGGTAAGAAATAATAAAACACTATTGGCCCGGCTCAGCTCGGCCTTGGCCAATGCCTGTTTGACCGCAGCCTCGGCATGACTTGTCGAGGCCTGCATGCCGTAACTCAGTCCGGTGGCAATGGGTACGGGGCTCATTGCGCTACTTTATCCCTATATTCGCATAAATCAAAGACAACACAGGCGCCGCAACGTGGGCGCCGGGCTTGACAGGTATAGCGACCGTGCAAGATGAGCCAATGATGGGCATGTTTCTTGTACTCATCGGGCACAAATTTCAGCAGTTTTTTTTCCACTTCGAGTACATTTTTTCCCGGTGCCAGGCCCATGCGATTGGAGACCCTAAAGATATGGGTATCCACGGCGATGGTGTGCTGTCCGAATGCGATGTTGAGAATCACATTGGCGGTTTTTCTTCCAACTCCAGGCAGGGCCTCGAGTTCTTCACGGCTATCGGGCACCTCACTTTGGTGTTGGTCTATAAGCAATCGGCAGGTCTTGAGTATATTTTTTGCCTTGGTGTTATACAGGCCAATGGTTTTGATGTAGCCCTTCAATCGGCGTAACCCAAGAGCGAGCATGGCCTCGGGTGTGGGGGCATCACAAAATAATTGGACAGTGGCCTTGTTGACGCTGACGTCGGTGGCCTGGGCAGAGAGGAGTACCGCGATGAGCAACTGAAACGGCGTGTCGTAGCGCAACTCCGTGGTGGGTTTGGGGTTGGCCAGGCGTAGGCACTCAAAGATGCGCTTGCGTTTAGCGGGATTCATGGCTTGGGACCTGATATTTTAAATTTGTGGTCAAGCGTGCGGGGTCGCACTGTAGCGATCGATAGTCGGCGCAGCCATATTCATGATTAGAACTGCAAAGGCGATGGCATCCGGGTAGCCACCGAAACTGCTAATCATATAGAACAATATACCGCTACCCATTCCAAACCATAGGCGCCCACGGTTAGTGGTGCATGTGGTGACAGGATCGGTGGCGATAAAAAATGCACCGAGCATGGTGGCACCGCCAAACAAATGGGTTAGGGGTGCGGGGTACAGTGAGGGTGACCACAGCCAAAAAATGGTGGCCAACAGCGTTATGCTTGCCAGCATGGCGACGGGAATGTGCCAACTGATAATACGTTTGCTGATTAACCACAGGCCGCCTACCAAAAATGCAATGTTGACGATGATCGCATGGCGCCCCTCTAGAGAAAGCGTGGACAGATCGGTTCCCAGGGTTTCGCTAAAGTCTAAGCTTATACCCCAAGGGGTGAGCGGTTCCGGCCAGCGGGCCATCTCGTCTGGAAAGGCAATGAGCAATAATGCATAACCGGCCATGGCGGGGTTAAAGGGGTTGTATCCCAGACCCCCATACAGATGTTTTGCTACCACGATGGCAAATACAATACCGATTATGGGGAGCCACCACGGCAACAGGGGAGGCAGGACCAGGGCCAGGATCAGGGCCGTAATCGTCGCGCTGTAATCGCCCAGTGCCGGAAGTGCAGGGCGTTGACGTAACATCAGAACCACAGTCTCGGCGACAAGTGCGCCAGTCACAGTGATGGCAATGTTAATCAATGGCCCCCAACCATAAACCCACAGGCTGACCCCTATCCCCGGCATGAGGGCATAGATAACTGTGCGCATCATGGCGCTCACACTGGTGGGGTTATGGGTTAGCGAAGACATCTCAAATGTAATTTTATCACTGCCGTTCTGCAAAAAATATATAAGGGCATTTCTTAATACCCTCTCCCGGAGGGGTAAAGCGAGGCCGCGCTTATTTTCTGGTCGCCCAGGCTCACTGTTTCGGATAGAGGAAAATTACATTGCTTGTTAGCGGAATGACCTGAGTACGCTAAGAAGATGATAAGGATGCCACCCTCGGCGTTCAGGAATTAAGCGGATGCTATTTCATTCATCATCTCATAGAGCGATATGGCCGTTGTATTATGCTCCATGGAAAATCTATCCTGTCCCACATAGACTACAAAACGCCGTGTTGCATTCACATCTGCACAGGCAGTGTAAAACCCTTTTGATAATGACGGAGTAGAGCTGCGCTTGATCTCAATCGCCCATTTCTCTTGATTTGGAAATTCAAGGAGCAGATCAATTTCCGCCCCGCCTGGTGTTTTATAAAAGAAGGGGAAAACATGTCCGGGTGTTGCAGACAAAATATTCTCAATCACAAATCCCTCCCAACTGCCACCGACAATGGGATGTCCCAAAAGATCATTTATGGTTTGGATGTGAAGCAGAGCGTGCAAGATTCCGCTGTCCCTGATATAGATTTTGGGAGAACGGATCAAGCGCTTTCCCGTATTGGATGACCAGGGCGGAAGGCGGCGAACAAGAAGCAGATCCACCATAAGATCGAGGTAACGAGCCACGGTTGTTCCACTTACGCTCAGGTTTCCGGCCAGCTGGGACGCATTTAGAATACCGCCTTGGCAGTGAGCCAGCATGGTCCAGAAGCGGCGCAGGGTTTCTGCCGGGATACGGGGGCCAAGCTGTGGAATATCACGTTCCAAATAGGTGTTGATAAAATTTCCGCGCCATTCAGAACTCTCCTTTTTTGAAGCAGCCAATAAGCTTAATGGAAAACCACCGTACAGCCAGAGTTGACTGATGGAGAGATCGGAGTTTTTCTTATTCCTGTATTCAAAATATTCCAAGACATCTACAGGATGTAATTCAATATAGGCAATACGTCCCGCCAATGTTTCGCTGGATTGTTTGAGAAGGTCAATCGAAGCCGAACCCAGAAATAAAAACAGTCCGGTATTGTTGCCCCGGCGGCGTTCTTCATCAATGATGCCCCGAAGTGGCGCAAAAATTTCCGGCGCACGCTGGACTTCATCCAGAATATTCAATTTGCCCCGGTTTTCCGCATGAAAAATTTCAATATCAGTGATCTTGGCGAGATCGCGCGATTTTTCAAGATCAAGATAGATAGAAGGTTGCAGATCTGCGATGCCAAGGGCAAGGGTCGTTTTGCCAACCTGACGCGGCCCCATAAGGGCTACTGCCGGGTTCTTGGCTATGGAGGATTCGATTTCTTTTTGAATTCGGCGCTTTATCATCTGCTCAAATATAACATGTAATGTGGAAATTGCGTAGATGAGCCATATCGACTTACGCCCAGGCTCGCTGTTTCGGGCAGAGGCAAACTACATTGCTTGTTAGCGGAATGACCTGAGTACGCTAAGAAGACGACAAGGATGCCGCCCTCGGCGTTCAGGAATTAAGTGGATGCTATTTCATTACCCCTGGTTCCCACGCTCCCGCGTGGGAACCCATAGGCCCTTCTACCCGAGCAAATATATGCATTCCCACGCGGGAGCGTGGGAACGAGGTGTTACGCGATTGCGCTGGGAAGATGCGGCGTGTATCATACACATAGATATACACATTCAAGGATGCCACCATGCGTACCAACATAGTTCTCGACGATAAACTGATCAAAGAGGCCTTTGCCCTGACCCAGGTCCGCACCAAGAGGGCGCTGATCGATCTGGCGCTCAGGGAACTGATCCGCACGAAAAAGAAGAAAAACCTGCTTGAGCTAAGTGGAAGGCTGGAATTTCAGCCGGATTACGATCATAAGGAGATGAGGACGATGCGGGATGGTACTGGTTGATACCTCGGTATGGGTAGACGTTTTTCGCGACAAGAGCGGCGAAACCGGTAAGGCTCTGGAGCGATGGTTGGATGACCGGGATATCGTTCTGTCCCGTTTTAATCAACTGGAACTGCTTCAGGGCTGCCGGGATGAGAAGGAATGGAGTCTGCTGGCCCCGTACCTGGATAGCCAGGACTACCTTGAGGTGTCGCCGACGACCTGGCCGGCGGCTGCCCGGATTTATTTCGACCTGCGCAGGAAGGGGTTGACGGTGCGCAGTCCAATTGATTGCTGTATTGCGCAACTGGGCATGGAGCACAAGGTGTTGCTACTGCATAACGATGTGGACTTCGAGACAATCGCCTCGGTGCGGCCGTTACAGCAGTCGCGCTGGTCCGGGGGTGGATGAGGAGTGCGACCGAGCCAAGTCGATTATTCCAGCGGGTGGAAATCTCGCGCTCCACTTTGAATCAGCTTGGCAGCGTCTCGGTGGGGTACGCACACAGCCTTTGGGTGAACATTCCCAAATTGGGGTTTATCATACCCAATATGGGAATGCAGAAGCGAACAACCAAGAAAGCGATCCCGGTCCGTCCGACCGGAGTCGCCGATGTTCTTTTCACCAAGGTACAACAGCGTGTGCTGGGTGTGTTGTTTGGGAATCCGGGGCGGAGTTTTTCAGGTGTTGCCGCATACCCTGAAGTTTGGGACCGGAAGTCTGGCGGGTGTTGGCCAAGTGTCACGACATTCGTAATCTTGGCGAGTATGAGGGCGACCTGAATGTGGACGAGCGGTTGGTCGCGGATCTGATTACGGCCTCCCAGGCTGTGGCCGACGCGCTTGATGGTTTATCGCCACTCGAAGGAGTAGGGTAAGCATGTCTAAGCCCAAGCCGGGCGAACATAGCATGCGCAGCAGATATTTTTCGGGTACGGTTCTCACGTATTGATGGTGTATCTGTTCTGATTAACAGAAGTGCCCTTATGTTTTTGCTCGGCCCGAATCAAGCTGATAGATACAGGTGCCGTTTTGTCTTGTGCTTATTGGTGTAGTGCTGCGCGTTTTGCGGCGTGGCGTTTTGCCCGTTCCTGTTCTGCGCGATCAAGCCGGAAGTTGCGGAACATAGTTCGCTGTCTTGCCTGCTCGGCCCGTTGCCGGTCTTGCTCTTGCTTGAGGATTTCACCCTTGGCATGGCGATAGTAGTCCACCAAGGGGATGTGGCTGGGACAGACCTCATCACAATGACCGCATTCTATACAATCAAAAAGAGTGTGCGCTTGGGCCTTATCAAAACGACCCGTACGGATGTGCCAATACAATTGTTGTGGCAACAGTCGTGAAGGGCAAACTTTTGCGCATCGTCCACAACGAATACAAGTTTGTGTTGCATGGGTCCGTTGATCTTCGGTCTCAATGTGGGCCGTAATATAATTACGGGTCTTGATTGTTAGTACAGTATTATTCGAGGGTGGCAGGCTCACTTTCCTTGCATCCTGAGAAGCGGGGACCCTGTCGATACAGTCAACCGGGCAAGGTGGGATACACAGGTCACAGCCGGTGCATTCTTCGCCAATCACCGTATGCATTTGTTTGGAGGCGCCGAGTATGGCATCCACCGGACAGGCCTTAATACACAAGGTGCAACCGATACACGCTTGTTCATCGATGACAGCAACGGTCCTGACCCCAGCCTGCTCCAGGGATGCGTCCAGGGGCTTGATCTCCATGCCGAGTAGATTAGCCAGGTCGGCAATGGTGGCGTCACCGCCGGGTGGGCAGAGGTTGATATCGGCCTGGTCACTGGCCATGGCCTCGGCATAGGGCCGGCATCCGGCATGGCCACATTGGCCGCATTGGGTCTGGGGGAGCAGTGCGTCGATACGGTCGACTCGAGGGCCACCTGCCACAGGCAGGCGTGTTGCGGCCACAGTCAGGATGGTGCCGAAGAGGATCGCCAGCAGGGTGATGACTATAATAGTGGACAGCATGCTTAAATAGTGGACAGCATGCTTATGCCAGGCCACTAAAACCTATGAGTGCCATGCTCATCAGGCCAGCGGTAATCAAGACGATGGCAGTGCCCTTGAAGGGCTTCGGGATATCGGCGGCCTCAAGACGTTCGCCCATGGCGGAAAATAAAATCAGCACCAGGGGGAAACCTAGGGCGACGCCAAAACCGTAGAATGTCGAGCCATTATTCTCCTGGATATAGGGCAAGGCCATGCCCAGTAGCGCACAATTGGCGGTGATCAGAGGCAGATAAATGTCCAGGACTTGATGCAATACCGGGCTCACCTTACGTACCGCCATCTCGGTGACTTGTACTATTGCAGCAATGATCAATATAAAGGTGAGGGCACGCAGGTAGCTCAGACCAAACGGTGTCAGCAGGTAGGTTTCCAGCAGATAGCTTGAGGTCGAGGATAATGCCAGTACAAAGGCCGTGGCTATGGCCATACCGATGGCGGCTTCCACTTTGCGGGGTACGCCCATAAAGGGGTGCAGGCCAAGAAATTTGATTAACACAAAATTGTTGACCAATACCGTGCTGACGATGATCAATGCAAATTCTTTCATGTGGCCCCGATCATTGCATAATTCTATCGTGATTTTTCAGTAAGCCCTTGTTTCCATTCATAGGGCGCAAAGGCGCCAACCTCGGTACCCCCCTGTGGGGTAGACGCCAAGGTTACTCAAAAAACCAACGTGTTTCCTTACCATACTTGGGCGGATCGACGAGGCAATAGTCATCCTGGGATACCCAAAATTCTTCGGAAAAAACCTTTTTGTCTTTGCGTCTACCCCACAGGGGGGTACCGAGGTTGGTGCCTCTGCGGCAATGATTACTGACCCTCCCCAGGTCCAGCGCCTATTTCACCCGCATGCCAGGCTGGGCGCCTTCATCTGGCGACAGTATCCAGAGGTCTTCACCCCCGGGACCGGCGGCCAGCACCATGCCTTCCGATACACCAAAGCGCATCTTGCGCGGGGCCAGATTGGCCACCATCACCGTCAGTTTGCCTTCCAACTGTTCTGGCTGATAGGCCTTTTTGATGCCGGCAAAGACATTGCGGGTGCCGTTGCCGATGTCCAGGGTGAGTTGGAGCAGCTTATCGGCACCTTCGACATGCTCGGCCTTGACGATACGGGCAATGCGCAGATCGATTTTGGAGAAATCTTCGATACCGATAGTGTCAGCGACGGGATCGATATTCTTGTCCGGGGGCGTTTCCTGTTGAGTAGGGGTGTTCGCTGTATTGGCGTCTGTCATGGCTTTAACCTGTTTGGGGTCGATGCGGGTGGCGAGGTGTTCATAGGGGTTGATCTGGCAACCGGTCAAAACCTGTTGGCTGTGAGACCATTGCAGTGGTTCTACATTTAAGAAGGTCTCCACCCGGTGTGCCAGTTGGGGCAGTATGGGTTTCAGGTAAATCGTCAACAGCCGAAATAGGTTGATGTTGCTGGTGCAAAGTTGTTGCAAACGATCAGTTTGTTCCGGGTCCTTGGCAAGTTCCCAGGGCCGGGTGGCATTGATGTACTCGTTGGCCTGATCCGCCAGCGCCATGATTTTGCGCACTGCCTCGCTATAACGCCGTGTCTCATACAGTTCGGCAATGTCGTCAGCGGCCTGTTGCAGCGTAGTGACCAGGCTTTGACCTTCGGCATCAAATTCCTTGGCCAGACGACCCTCGAATTTTTTGCTGATAAATCCGGCGCTGCGGCTGGCGATGTTGATGTACTTGCCGATGAGATTGCTGTTCACTCGGGCGACGAAATCATCCAGGTTGAGATCGATGTCCTCGGTGCGGTCATTGAGCTTGGCGGCATAGTAGTAGCGCAGATATTCCGGCGAAAGGTGTTCGGCAAAACTGCTCGCGGTGATATAGGTGCCGCGCGATTTAGACATCTTTTGGCCATCAACGGTCAAAAAGCCATGCACATGCAATCGATCCGGTGTGCGGTAATCGGCAAAGTGCAGGACCGCAGGCCAGAACAGGGCATGGAAGTAGAGGATGTCTTTGCCAATAAAATGGTGCAGTTCGGCGTCACTGCCGGGGTTCCAATAATCGCTAAAATCCAGGCCCTCGCGGTCACACAGGTTCTTGAAGCTTGCCATATAACCTATGGGGGCATCGAACCACACGTATAGGTATTTGCCTGGGGCGTCAGGGATCTCAAAGCCAAAATAGGGGGCATCCCGGGAGATGTCCCAATCCCGCAGACCGGCCTCAAACCACTCCTCGAGTTTATTGATGGAATCGGATTGCAGTACCGTATCGCCAAGACGGGTTTTTTGTTGCATCCGTTGGCGCAGATAGTCTTCGGCCTGGCCGAGGCGAAAGAAGTGGTGTTCAGACTCTTTTAAAACCGGGGTGTTGCCCGATAGGGTAGAAACGGGGTTGATTAAATCCGTGGGGTCATAGGTGGCGCCGCAGATCTCGCAGGCATCACCGTATTGATCGGCGGCATGGCAACGGGGACACTCGCCACGGATGAAGCGATCCGACAGGAACATCTCTTTTTCCGGGTCAAAATATTGCTCGATGGTGCGGACCTCGATAAGGCCTGCGGCCTTCAGGCGCCGATAGATATCCTGGGTCAGTTCCCGGTTTTCCTCCGAATGGGTGGAGTGGTAGTTGTCGAACTGGATATGAAAGGCCTGGAAATCCGCCTGGTGCTCGGTCTGTACCCGCTGGATCAGGGCCTCGGGGCGGATGCCCTCCTGTTCGGCACGCAACATGACCGGTGTGCCGTGGGTGTCATCGCCGCAGACATAGTAACAATTGTGGCCACGCAGTCTTTGGAACCGTACCCAAATATCGGCCTGGATGGTCTCCACCAAGTGGCCAAGATGGATGGGGCCATTGGCATAGAGCAGGCCGCTGGTGACAAGAATTTTTCGAACCGCTTGAGTCATGAAGGATATGGTTTTTGCTTAAAATCTGTTGCGTTAAAGGCACCGCCGTCGCGGGGGCGTAACGGTACCAGTTTTGTAGGTAGGGGGCTAGCCAGTTTGGCCACTATAATCACCGCAAAGCACTGCGAATAAAGGCTTTTTAAATCCTGAGGTTTTTGGTCAACTATACTGACATTTGTGCGCCGACAGTGTAGGATTGCGCACCCGCAGTACACAGCAATCGGAGATTAATCTTCATGTCGGTATCCCAAGCACAAGTCGAGGCAGCGCTGAAAGAGGTCATCGATCCTCACCTCGATCAAGATCCTGTTACCAGTAAGTGTATCAAGTCTATTCAAATTGAGGGCAGCAATGTCAGCATAGACGTGGTGTTGGGTTACCCCGCCAAGAGCTGGGTTGACCAATATGCCCAACAGCTCAAGGCCAAGATAGAGGCACTTGAGGCTGTGAGTGATGCCACGGTAAAGGTATCGACCCAGATCGTTGCCCATACGGTACAGCAGGGTGTCTCACCGTTGGAAGGTGTCAAGAATATGATTGCCATCGCCTCGGGTAAGGGGGGCGTCGGTAAGTCTACTACCGCTGTGAATCTGGCCCTGGCGTTATCAGCAGAAGGTGCCACCGTCGGCATCCTGGATGCTGACATCTATGGCCCCAGCCAGCCCCGTATGCTGGGTATTTCGACCAAGCCCGAGTCTAAAGATGGCCGCAGCATGGAACCGGTGGTGAGTTATCATCTGCAATCCATGTCCATGGGTTTTTTGGTCGAGGAAGAGACTCCTATGATCTGGCGTGGCCCCATGGTGACCCAGGCCCTGGAGCAATTACTCAGAGATACCCAGTGGAAGGATATTGATTACCTGATTATTGACCTGCCCCCAGGGACCGGTGATATCCAGTTAACACTGGCACAGAAGGTGCCGGTATCCGGTGCCGTTATCGTGACCACGCCGCAAGATATTGCCCTTTTGGATGCGCGTAAGGCCTATAAGATGTTTGAGAAGGTCGAAGTGCCGGTATTGGGTGTCATTGAGAATATGAGTATCCACATCTGTAGCCAATGTGGTCACGAAGAACACATCTTCGGCGCCGGTGGTGGCCTGAGTATGGCCGAGCAGTATGATGTAAACTACCTCGGTGCCTTACCCCTGGATATGCGTATCCGAATCGATACCGATGAAGGCAAGCCAACAGTGGTGGCCGATCCCGATGGCCGGGTAAGCCAGATCTATAAGGAAATCGCCCGCCGTACTGCGGCCAAGTTGTCCATGAAGAAAAAGGACTACTCAGACGCCTTTCCTTCTATCGTTATTGAAAACACATAAAATCTAAAATAGTTTTTGCCGCAAAGACGCTAAGACGCAGAGAATAGAACGGGTTTTTAAATTTATGATGGGCTCGATTCTGAGTAGACCAAACAGAACTGAATAAATAATTGATATATTTTCAGCTTAAGTTTTTCTTTGCGCCTTCGCGTCTTTGCGGCAGATCAGTTTACATAGCGAGAATAGTATTCGATATTAAGGGTTAGCCCAGCACATTGAGCATTAAATCAGACAATTGGATTCGCCGTATGGCCCGGGATCACGGCATGATCGAGCCCTTCGAGGCTGAACAGGTGCGGACTGTGGATAACCGTCGTGTGGTGTCTTACGGCACCTCAAGCTACGGTTATGATATTCGATGTTCGGGTGAGTTCAAGATTTTTACCAATATCAATTCTGCGGTAGTCGATCCGAAAAATTTCGATCCCAACAGCTTCGTGGATTTCGAGGGTGAGGTGTGCATTATCCCCCCCAATTCCTTTGCTCTGGCGCGTACCGTTGAGTACTTTAGAATCCCACGGAATGTATTGACGATCTGTCTAGGTAAATCTACCTATGCCCGTTGTGGCATTATCGTCAATGTGACTCCCTTTGAGCCAGAGTGGGAAGGTTATGTCACTCTGGAGTTTTCTAACACCACACCTTTGCCTGCCAAGATATATGCCAATGAGGGCGTGGCCCAGGTGATCTTTTTCGAGGCCGATGAGGAGTGTTCGGTGTCTTATAAAGATCGTGGCGGTAAATATCAGAAGCAGCAAGGTGTCACCTTGCCCAAGGCCTGAGCGACTATGGAAGCACCCAAGACTGTTGATGCGTTTGTTGATTTGATCGAGCAGACTATTTTTGAGGTCAAAGACCTGATGTCCAGTATCGAATACGATGAATTGCGCGAGTATGATGAATTTATGCCTGCCTATAAGACCTTGATAGAACAGTTGCTGCAGTTCAAGAAGGAAGTCACAGAGGGCAGCCATTCGTTCGCCAACGGTACGGACCTGGCCTTCTACGAGTTGGCCAAGCAAAACAGGCGTTCCATGCCTTATTACATGATGTTTGAGGCCCTCAATAAAGCCCATCATGCTGGTGTTGAGTGACGCATCTATAGTTGGCCCATTGGCCTCAACCGCCTAAGCCGGTAACATGTTCCCATGTCGGGCAATTCTATTGGAAAACTTTTTACGGTAACCACTTTTGGTGAGAGCCATGGCCCCGCCTTGGGTGGGATTGTGGACGGCTGTCCCCCAGGGCTTGCCCTGGACCCCTCGGACCTGCAAGTGGATTTGGATCGGCGCAAGCCCGGTAAGTCGAAATATACGACTCAGCGGCGTGAAGATGATGCCGTGGAAATTCTCTCCGGTGTATTCGAGGGGCGCACCACCGGCACCCCCATTGGCCTGCTGATCAAAAACCAGGACCAACGGTCACGAGACTATTCAGAGATCATGCGCCAGTTTCGCCCTGGGCATGCGGATTATACCTACCAGCAAAAATACGGTGTGCGTGATTATCGTGGCGGTGGACGCTCGTCGGCCCGGGAGACGGCCATCCGTGTGGCTGCCGGTGCGATTGCCAAAAAGTATCTGCATGAGCGTTATGGCATCTCCATTCGTGGCTATCTTTCCCAGCTGGGTGAGATTAAGGCCGAGGTATTGGATTGGAACGAGGTCGATCAAAACCCCTTCTTTTGCCCCGACGCCAGTAAGGTGGCCGAGATGGAGGCCTGTGTCGACAGACTGAGAAAGGAGGGTGATTCTATTGGCGCCCGCATCAATGTGGTGGCCAGTGGGCTCCCTGTGGGGTTGGGTGAACCTGTTTTCGACAGGTTGGACGCGGATATCGCCCACGCCATGATGTGTATCAATGCGGTAAAGGGCGTGGAAATCGGTGCCGGTTTTGAAAGTGTGATCCAGCGCGGCAGCCAACATCGTGATGAAATAACTCCCGAGGGATTTTTGAGTAACCATGCCGGTGGCGTGCTCGGTGGCATCTCCAGTGGTCAGGATATCCTGGTCAGTATTGCCCTCAAGCCCACCTCGAGTCTCACCACCCCGGGCCGTTCGGTGGATGCGGACGGTCATGCAGTCGAGGTGGTGACCAAGGGCCGCCACGATCCTTGTGTTGGTATTCGTGCCACCCCTATTGCCGAGGCCATGCTCGCCATCGTGTTGATGGATCATGCGCTACGTCATCGGGGCCAGAATAGGGATGTAGTGTCGGAAACACCGGTAATTCCTGCTGGGAAATAGATGTCTAGTTTTTGATCCAATGCCTTATTGGCGCCTGTCTTCCTTTTATCTCTTCTACTTTGCCACCCTGGGTACGCTCATACCCTATTGGGGGCCTTATCTGCGCTCAATCGGTTTTTCGGCGATTGAGATCGGTAATCTTGTCGCCCTGATATTGGCGACCAAGATTGTTGCGCCCAATGTATGGGGTTGGATTGCCGATCGTAGTGGTCGTTGTATGGGGGTGGTGCGCCTGGCGGCCCTATTGACCGTGGTGTGTTACGTCGGTGTGTTTTTTGGCCGGGAATTTTGGTGGTTAGCCCTGGTGATGACACTGTTCAGTTTTTTCTGGAACGCATCTTTGCCGCAACTCGAGGCGACTACGTTAAATTATGTGGATGAAGGGAGTGGGCACTATGGCCGGGTGCGGCTGTGGGGCTCTATTGGATTCATTGTGGCGGTGTGGTCCATGGGCGCCCTGGTCGATGTTAAGGGCGAAGCGATAATATTGCCCGTCTTACTTGTGCTCATGGTAGGTATTTGGTTGTCCAGTTTACTGGTGCCAGAGAGCGCCTGCCAGATAAAACACGAATCCCATGTGTCTTTGTTACGGGTGTTCAAAAGCCCGGCGGTCGTTGTATTTTTGTTGGTTAGTTTTTTGATGCAGGCCAGTCATGCCCCTTATTATACTTTTTATACCATCTATCTAAGTGACTACGGTTACACCAAGAGTTTGATCGGGTTTCTTTGGGCCTTTGGTGTGGTCTGTGAGATTGGCATCTTTTTGGTCATGCACCGTATGAAGCTGTGGGTGAGCCTGCCCTATGTTATTCTGGCCTGCTTCGGAGTGGCGATAATCCGTTGGATATTGATCGCCCAGTTTCCTGCCGAGCTATGGATTCTCATAGTTGCTCAGGCCATGCATGCACTGACCTTTGGTGCATTCCATGCCAGTGCAGTGCAATTGGTTCATCAATACTTTACAGGCCCCCATCAGCACCGTGGCCAGGCGCTATACAGCAGTGTCAGTTTTGGTATGGGGGGTGCGGTGGGAAGCTTTTATAGTGGTTACAGTTGGGCGTGGTGGGGGGCGACAGCGACCTTTATGTTGGCGGCACTGATCTCCTTTATTGCTTTGCTGCTGGCGTATTTTTATTTATGCAGGAATGTAGAATATATGAGGTCAGAGCCAAACTCGTAACGTCTCGCTAAATTAAGAGAACCCGGCTCTGACCCCAGGCCCCTGTGCTATGGAGAAGGCTCATTTGCGTCGTCAGCCGCCTCCCGTGCTGCTTTCCTTGCTTCCCTTTTGGTCTTGTACCTACCTACTGTCCTGGTTTCAATTGCGTTGCCTTCTCGATCCAGATTCTCAATCAGAGCGATAAAACCTCCTCTGGGATTAGGCTCTATGTTTACTTTCCATTTAGCGAAAGCAGAGGAAAATGCCCCTCCCAGCAGAAACACTAGGGCAATAACTTGGGCCGTTCTCACTATTGAGATTTTTTTCATGACTTAAGCTCCTTTTGTAGGTGTTATCGATAATTCTTGGGTAAAAACAAGAAGAACCCTGAGTATCTAGAAACAAGCTCGTAAATTTTCGAAAGTAAAACTGATTTTGTAGTCTACTCCCAAGAATATGAACACAAGCTGAACCAATTCTACAAAGATGGCGGGAAGGTGGGTGTCAGGCCTGCGTTGTTATGCTATTGCGGCATTCTGTCGCTACCACCATAGTGGTGACGTACTTCTATTTATACAGAGGGGCTGGACGCCCGATGACCTGAGGACAACTCCACTACGGTAGCAGTATTGTCCTTAATGGGCGTGGGCGGTGTTCGGGTTATTTCTGCCTCGCTGTATTCGGCAAGAAACTCAGATGTGGTTGCGCATAGGCTGTCGATAAGTTTGTATTGATCTATATCTGTCTTGATGCAGCGGGACAGTTCTGTGCGTATCGCCGCAAGCGTGGCAAGGGTAGTGGGTCCACTGATACGCGCATCCAGGTGGCCACAGTGATTGGCTTTGTATAGTTGCCGAACGGTGCGGGAGATAAGATCATGATGAACCCCATCGGCACCGAGGAAGTGACGTATTTCATGGGCACCCGGGTGCACCGGAATCTGGTGCTGCCCAATCCGATCTGCGAGAAACAATATCAGTGCTCTGAACGTCATCACAATCCCCTGCAAACTTACATTTACCGAGTTCATCGCTTAGTCGGCATCCTTCATCAGTGGAGCGCGGTGAATACGCCCCTGTACGTTTGATGGCAGTGTCCATGTCGCCAATACCTGCTGATGAAGGGTGTCGGCCAACCTTCGTTTTCCTTAGTGGAGCATAGCATAGCGGTCTTTGGCCCATCATTTTGTGGTGTCGGCTGCTGTCGTTGATAAGGTTCTCTCAGGTGTGGGTGAGCCAGAAACCTGGGGAGTGCTAAAGATGTTTTTCTTAATGATCAATGACTTGTGGTGTGTATTTAGTGGGTTGCTTTTATAGATAGAAGAATCTGTAGTTCTGCTCGGTCGTTGTGTTTGGGCTGGGCCTCAAGAATTGCCCTGCGCTGACGATAAACAGGTAGAGAATCGCAGATTTCGGGTAGTCCCGTAACCACAGGAAAATGGGCAGGGACTCGTGTGTTTGTGAATAAACGGAGGCAGTGGCCCTGAGTGTTGCTGTGACGATAGTGACAGGAGATTGTTTGATTTTTCCCATCACCAGGTAGTTCCGAATGCAAACGTGTTGTTATTGTATTACATCCGGGAGGCAAGGAGCTTTTCTGGGAACTGCGTGATGGACATTTCATCATCCCAACCCATGTTTTTGAGATCCACTTTTTCTGCACTACGCAGTCGAATAGCGGCACGCCCTGATAGTGAGTTTGAGCAGGGTGTGGTGCGTATCTGCATTAATGCCCTAATCTTAATCTATCTGGTTGTCCGGTCCCTGGATGATGGTGTGATTGATGCTTCAGAGGAGCATCTGCTGGTTGTATTTTTATCGTTTGCAATATTTTCTGTGGGCTTGCTTTTTGCTACAGCCATTAGTTCCAGCATATCAGTCTACCGTCGTTACATAAGCATGGTGCTTGATCTGTTGGTGATATCTTTTCTTGTTTATATGGGGGGAGCGGGAGGAGTCATTTTTTACTCCTTGTACATATGGGTGTCTATTGGGTACGGACTACGCTATGGGCAGCGATATTTATTGGCTGCAACGACCCTAAGTGTCATCGGGTTTTGCACGGTTATTTTTCAAAGCACTTATTGGATTAACAGCGGTAATATTGCCTATAGCCTTATTTTGCCGTTGGTCTTGATTCCACTGTATGCGTCTTCACTACTTCGCAAGCTCACCCAAGAAAAACTTCGTGCCGAGGAGGCCAATCAAGCCAAGAGTCGGTTTCTTGCAGTCATGAGCCATGAGATCCGTACGCCTCTTAACGGTGTGATCGGCATGAGTGATCTATTGATGTCGACACCACTAAAAAATGAGCAACTTGAGTATGTTTCTACGATTAACACATCCGCACACACACTGCTGATATTGATCAATAATATACTTGATATCAGTAAGATTGAGTCTGGGAAGCTCACCCTGGAACGGGCAGACATCGACTTACATGCCATTGTTAAATCTACAGTGAGTCTGTTTCTTGCCGAGGCTAGAGAAAAGGAGCTGGGTCTTTGTTTGGATATTTCCTTAGAAACTCCAAATTTATTAATCGGTGATCCATTACGCTTGCGCCAGATACTCATTAACCTGATCGGTAACGCGGTTAAGTACACCGACAGAGGAAAGGTTACAGTGAGTGTCAGCAGTGACGCGATTGATGACGGTACAGTGATGGTCAATTTTAATGTCAGAGATACGGGTATCGGTATGTCGACAGAGGCTCAGACGCATATCTTCAAGCCCTTCTCTCAGGCTGATCAATCCATGACCAGAAGATACGGTGGTACGGGTCTGGGTACAACCATTGCCAGGGAATTGGTGGAGCTTATGGGGGGAGAAATTCACCTGACGAGTGCACTTGATGTGGGCAGTGTATTTTCCTTTAGTGTCCCTCTTGGGGTTCGTGGAATGGTGAGTGTAGGGCAGGGCAGTGGACTGGAGATAAAACAGCGGCGAATCATGTTAATTGGTGATGACTTAGAAAGTGTTGCCCGGGTAAGGGGGTACCTTGTTAGTTGGGGCATCGATATATCTGTGATTGCAGATCTTAGTGAGGCCTTAACTGCAATATCCATAGCTGCAGAGCAGGGTCCACCCTATGATGTTGTTATCGTATTTGAGCGGGATTTGCATATAAATCCATCGAAGTTGGTAGAGACCCTAAAAGGTGATAGACGATTTGGTGATCTTGCCGTGATTACGGTGTCGGATGCAGTAAGTACCGCAGAGATGAATCTCGGGTCCACGGAAAATACACATATCAGTATACAGGTGCCAGTGGACAAGAGCATATTGTTTAATGCTCTGCATTTCGCCGGGCTGGCAAGGTCTGAAGACGATGTGGTGTCTTTGGCTGAGCACTATATGCGGCGTAGGAAGGACCCTGGTGCCCTAAGGGTGCTTGTGGCCGAAGACAATATAACCAATCAAAGGGTGATTACCGAAATACTTCGCAAGGCAGG
Organism: Gammaproteobacteria bacterium; assembly: GCA_013152415.1. GTDB lineage: Bacteria > Pseudomonadota > Gammaproteobacteria > HyVt-429 > HyVt-429 > HyVt-429. The sequence continues at coordinate 29,844 of JAADGI010000027.1, forward strand.
CCACGAGGTATCTTGTGTGGAAAATGGTGAAGAAGCCCTCGATATGCTAGAGACAGACGATGGATTTGATCTGATATTTATGGATCTACAAATGCCGGTTATGGACGGTATCGAGGCAACAAAAATATATCGCCTGACAAATCTCCAGGAACCACGTGTCCCGGTTATTGCCCTGACTGCCGATACCATGGGGGATGTGATGGCGGCATGCACCGAGGCGGGGATGGATGATTTCTTGTCAAAACCCATTGACACCAAACATTTGTTCGAAATTCTGGATCGGGTTCAGTCAAATCGATTAGGTGCCCGGCAAATAGACACAAAACCTGGTGAGCTAATAATGATGCCTTCTTCGGTTACGCAAGATACTGACACTATCGATACTGGGGTATTACAGGACTTGCGAATGTTAGGGTCGGATAATTTTCTAAAGGATCTAATTGTGTTGTTTACCGAAGATTCAGAACAGTTGGTTGACAGTATAGAATTAGCCTTGTCTAGTCAGAAATGGAGTGAAGTCAGGGATCTGGCGCATAAGCTAAAGGGTTCGGCCGGGAATTTGGGTGCCAAGCGGCTCGCCCAGCGTTGTGAATATCTGGAAGGAAGTAGTGTTAATGAAATGGCTGCTCAAGCGGCACCGCTATTGGGTGAGATTGCCAATGAATGGAATACCGCAAGAGCCCGGCTTTTAGAGTATCGGGATCAGTTGTCTGTAGGAATGTGAGGTGGGTCAGGCGCTAAGAGTCTGATTTACAGGAGGCGTTAGCTTGGATCGTTGGTTTTGAGCTCGAACCAATCTTTCCATAGTACGCAAATCTTTCGCACCAAGTTGCAAGGCAGCATCAACCCAGATATTTGCAATATCATTAAGTTCTTCGTGGGTGATGGGGTTATAGCGATCACGAGCATCCATGATGCCCTGCATGGCATTTTGTTTTTTACTGTGTGAGCGCATGAAGTCGTGTAGTGCGTTTACTCCTTTGCCGTCATCTGCCACTACATCGATAACACCCAGGTCTGCCAGTTCGCTAGCAGTATACACCTTGCCGCTTACCATGAGTTTTTCAGCTTCACGGGGTCCCAGCCTTCGGGCAAGAAAACTGTAGGCACCCATGCCTGGAAATAGATTGAACAGAATTTCAGGAAGCCCCAGTTTTGAGCTTTTCTCGGCGATGATGACTTGGCATGAAAGTGCCGCCTCAAATCCTCCGCCCAGGGCATCGCCTTGCACAAGGGCAATCGTGGTGAGAGGAAGCCTAAGGTGGGTTGATAGTCGAAATACAATATCGACACACAGGTTTGCATATTGGCTTATGGCATTCTTATCCTTTTTCCGTATCAACTTCAGGAAAAGATCTAAATCGCCACCAAGATTAAAAACACCAGATTGTTTTGAGGCAAGAATGACGTAATGAAGGTCGCGTGCGGGACGCAGGTTTTTGCTGTCTTGGTCAGCAAGGCACTGTAGAAAATTTCTCATACTATGGAGAAGCGTGAGGGAGAAACAGGGTCTTTCGTTCGGATCCATATAGAGCCAAGCCACTCCATTTTCCGGGTCATGGTGTGTTTGGAGCTGTTTGAATACGGGCAATGGAGACGAAATGGGACGAGTTTTTTCCATGTCTTATGATCCCTCCCTGCGTGAGGTTCAAATGTAAAGTTTAATTTACTCTTGGACGGAAATTAATGTGACGTTTGTCCTGTCCTGTCCTGTCCTGTCCTGTCCTGTCCTGTCCTGTCCTGTCCTGTCCTGTCCTGTCCTGTCCTGTCC
>JAADGI010000004.1 GCA_013152415.1 Gammaproteobacteria bacterium
TGCATCCACAAAAATCGCGCCCCTTCTGAAAGTCTCTGATGAGGGCATTAGCTTTCTAAGGAGTCATGAAAAAATGAGTCAACTATTTGAGCATGCATTGACAGTTTTTATGGCTTTTTTTGCTATTATGAATCCAATAGCAAATACGACTGTCTTTGCTGGTTTAACAGGGGGCATGGGAAAATCCGAACAAACTAAAATAGCACTCAAATCTCTATTTATTACCTTTACAATAATCTTACTATTTTCTGTTTTAGGCAAATCAATTTTTCACCTCTTTGGAATAACTCTTCCTGCATTACGAATAACAGGAGGTATTTTGGTATTTCTTGTCGGATACCACATGCTTCAAGGAAAAAACTCGACTTTACATACAGCTCAAGAAAGTGAAAATTTAGATGTGGCTGTGTCACCTCTAGCTGTACCGCTTCTCGCCGGACCAGGAACTATTGCAACAGCTATGAATTATTCAGCCTCAGCAGGGTGGGGAGAAATTACTGTAACAGTTCTAATGTTTGCTGCTCTATGTGTTATCACATTTATTTGTTTTATTTTTTCCTCAAATATTATATCTGTAATTGGTGGAAGTGGGCTTGGTATTGTTACTCGGTTGATGGGATTAATCCTGTCTGTAATAGGAGTACAAATGCTAATAATGGGTATTATGGCTGTAATCCATATGCAAGTTATAAGCTAAGGAAGCTTACTCGCACTGTCAGTGCAGTGGTGGAGAGTATTGTGAAGTAAGCGACTTGAGCCCTCTTTTCTTGAATTAAGCCATAAAAAGACCTATATTATGGTCCGTATTTTGGTTTTATTGAGAATTGGGGTTTACCATGAAACAAGTCCTATCAAGCTGCTCCGCAAGCATTTCAGAGTTAAAGAAGAATCCCACAGCCCTTTTAAATGAAGCTGAGGGCTCTCCTATAGCTATTTTAAATCACAATGTTCCTGTCGCATATCTAATCCCAGCAGAAACATATGAATGGCTCATGGATAAACTAGAAGATGCAGAATTGGCCCAAATAGTTAATGCTCGAAAGCATGAAAAAGACAAAGCTGTCGAAGTAAGTTTTGATGAGCTATAAAATAAAGTTTCTTCCAATCGCACTTAAAGAATGGAAAAAGCTTTCGCCTCCCATTCAGAAAGAGTTCAAGAAAAAACTTGAAGAGAGATCCGACAACCCAAGAATTAAAGCCAGTCAATTACGCGGATTTAAAGATGTTTATAAAATAAAACTTCGGGCAGTGGGTTATAGGTTAGTTTATGAGGTAAGTGATAATGAAATAGTAATATATGTAATTGCCGTAGGAAAGAGAGAACGTGGTTTGGTGCATAGTAAGGCCGAGGAAAGAAAATAGGTATATCAAGGCGCTTAAGCGGATGCATGAACGCGCCGTTTAGCTCAAGTTGAGGCTGTAGGAAAAGGATAAGTTATTGATTTTGTAGGGGTAGAAGGGGTTATCAATTCATAAAAAGAAGAAGAGGGCCATGCGGCCCTCTTCTTCGTAGTCGTATTTGTCAAAGATAGTTTTGCCTTAACCCTTGGCCTCGGAACTCTCTTCAGGTTTGGCGGCTTCCACTTTCTTGATGTCGATCTTGGCTTTTTCCCTTAATTCTTCCACTTTCTTTGCCAGCATGTCTTGCTGGATAAGACGGGCAACATCGGCCTTGACCTTGTCGTAAGGTGGAATTTTGATCTTGCGGCTGTCGTTTACCTTGATGACGTGCCAGCCAAATTGGGTCTTGACCGGTGTCTTGGTGTAACTCCCTTTTTTGAGTTTGGTGACGGCTTCAAAGAAGGCCGGTACCACCATGCCCTGTTGTACCCAACCCAGATCACCACCCTTGTCTTTGGTGGGACCCTTTGATTTGCTCTTGGCCAGTCCGGCGAAGCCCTTACCCTTGTCGAGCTCGGCAATAACTGCCTTGGCGTCTGCCTCACTGGCGAGGACGATATGGCTGGTCTTGTAAGCTAATTTGTGGGTTGCATCGACCTCTTTGGCGTAACGTGCCTTGATCTGGCTTTCGGTGATGGTTGGAAATTCTTTGAGAATTTTTCGTTGCGCGGCACCGATGAGCAGGGCGTTACGTTGACGGGCCAGGGCAAGATAGACATCAAGCTCTTCATCAATTTTATTGTGCAGGGCGTAATTGACCAGTAATTGCTGGGTGACCAACTGTTTTAAGATCAATTCCTTGGCCTTGGCCTTATCCGGGTGAACGGGCTGACGGAGACGGGCAGTAAAAAAATCATAGGCCTTCTCGGTGATCGGCTCTCCATCGACGGTGGCCAGCACGGCACTGGTGTCGATGTCTTCCTTGCAGCCAACAAGGGTCAGTGTTGCCAGGGCCAGGATCAGTAATGAAATATTTCGTTTTGCAAACATTTTGCTTCCTTCTGTTTGGTATCGGGAGTGTATTGGCGACGTGAGATACGACCGGCAATGTACCCTATAGTTCATCAGGTGTGAGTGCCTTTATCGACAAGGCATGTATTTCCGCGGGCATCATATCATTAAGGGAGGTGTAGATCATGCGGTGGCGGACCACTTGATTCTGGTTTTTAAAGCGTTCGGTGACGATGGTCAGGTCGAAGTGGCCGCCCCCGGATTGGGCCCCGGCATGGCCCACGTGGAGATGACTCTGGTCGACGACCTCGATAGATTGGGGCGAGAAATCGGCTACCAGTATTTGCTTTATTTTGTCGCAGCGGTCCATCATCAGGGCAGTACCTTTTTAAAGGGCAGCACACTGACCTCCTTGAATACACCCTGCTGGGTGTAAGGGTCGGCATGGGCCCACTCCGTGGCCTGCTCCAGGGAGTCAAATTCGGCGACAATGAGGCTGCCGCTGAATCCGGCGGGTCCGGGGTCATTGCCATCGATGGCGGGAAAGGGGCCTGCAAGCAACAGTTGGCCTGCGTCTTTTAACGCCTCCAGCCGCTTAAGATGGGTGGGGCGTGCCGCCAGGCGTAATGCCAGGCTGTCATCCTTGTCACGCCCGATAATGGCGTAGTACATCAGGTCTTGTCTTTCAGGGTCTCAGGATTCATGTGTCGGGCCAGAAAGAACGCCTGACCCACAGCAAAGACCAGGGTGAGCCCCAGCAGGCCGAATACCTTAAAGTCTACCCACAATGCCTGTCGGGTGGCGAAGTCGAGGTCGAGGCGGTACCAGAAGGCCACATAGAGATTGAGGGTGCCCACCAGCAGAAAGAAAATACCCCAGGCCAGGTTGAGCCGCTGCCAGACATGCCCTGGGAGTTGTAACTGCGATCCCATGACATATTGTATGGCCGGTTTTTTCCCCAACAACTGACTCCCCAGCAGGATGACCGTGAAGATCCAATTGATGATAGTGGGTTTCCACTTAATGAAGGTGTCATCGTGCAGAAACAAAGTCAGGCCACCGAACACGGTAATGATCACCAGGGTGATAATGTGAACGGTCTCTACCCGGTTGTTTTTGTGCCAAAAGAAACCGACCTGAATCATGGAGGCAACAATGCCCACTGCGGTAGCGGCGTAGATGGCATCGGCAGGATCACCATAAAGGCCATACAGTTTGAAGGTCCCGAAGAAAAATATCAGGGGGAAAAAATCGGATAAAAGTTTCATTGAGGGAGGGCCTGAAAGTTCGGTTCGTCAGAAGACTTTGGGGTTCCAAGAAAAAAGGGCTTCTCGCAAAGACGCCAAGCCCGCAAAGTGGCAATAAACACAATTATTCTTTGTGCGCTTGGCGCCTTTGCGAGAACACCACCCGGCAAATCATACACTGGGTCGTTTGCCTGCGTCGAGCTTTAGCCATGGATTTTTCTAAAGGGGGGCAAAAACCAGGAGGGCTATTCTAAGTGTCGATACCGGCAGGCGAGGGCACCGGTAAGCATTGCTGTGGGGAATAGGCAAGTGCGGAGGCGGTCTGGTACTATCCGCGCCGACTTTCAGACCGTATCTGCTCAAATGCCACGTTACGACCTACATACCCACAGCAGCTTTTCCGACGGCACCCTCAGCCCTCGGGACCTGGTTGCCCGTGCCCACCAGCAGGGTGTGGATGTGCTGGCCCTGACCGACCATGACGTTACTGATGGGATAGATGAGGCAACCCAGGCAGCTAAGGAGTGGGGGCTGAAATTGGTGCCCGGTGTCGAGGTCTCGGTGAGTGTCGAAGGCCTGACATTACATGTCGTTGGCCTGGGTGTGGACCCCGAAAATAAAGCTTTGGCCGAAGGCCTGGCAGGTTTGCGTGAGTTTCGCTTGTGGCGGGGGGAAGAGATTGGCAAGCGACTGGAAAAACGTGGTGTGGTGGGGGCCCTGGACGGTGCCAATGCATGGGTATCCGGGCCTATTCTCAGTCGAACCCATTTTGCCCGGTTTCTGGTCGATGCAGGCTATGTACGGACGATTCCCCAGGCATTTAAAAAATATCTTGCCAAGGGCTGTCCAGGCTATGTGCGCGGTGAATGGGCATCGTTGACCCAGGCCCTGGATTGGATTCACCTGGCCGGGGGGCAAGCGATCCTCGCCCACCCGTTACGCTACAAGCTGGGCCGTGGCCGTTTTCGGCGGATGTTGTCTGAATTTAAGGATCTGGGGGGTGATGGTATAGAGGTGTTTTCAGGGAGTCAGTCCCAGGAGGGTACGAGCCGCTTGGCTGATTTGTGTGGTGAGTTTGAGTTGCTGGCCTCGGTGGGCAGCGATTTTCATGGGCCAGAACAAAGCTGGTTGGAATTGGGGCGCTTGCCGGAGCTCCCCGTCAGTTGTACCCCGGTATGGCAACGCTGGGTGATTTAGCCAATGGCCCAGTTCTTTCAAATTCACCCCCAAAACCCCCAGATGCGGTTGGTCGATCAAGCGGTCGAAATTATTCGTAGCGGGGGCCTCATCGCCTATCCTACAGATTCAAGTTATGCCTTGGGATGTCACTTGGGAGACAAGGCCGCGATGGAGCGCATTCGACGCTTGCGTCAGGTGGGTGACCGTCACCATTTCACCCTGGTGTGCCGAGATTTGTCGGAGTTGGCCTTGTATGCCAAGGTGGATAACAGTACCTATCGTTTACTCAAGGCCCATACACCGGGACCTTATACCTATATCCTGCCCGCCACCCGGGAGGTTCCCCGGCGGCTTCAGAATCCACGTCGGAAGACCATCGGCCTGCGGGTGCCGGACCACCCCATCCCTCAAGCATTGCTCACTCGTCTGGGGGAACCGCTAATGAGTTCCACCCTGATTATGCCTGGACAGACCACACCCCTGGGTGACCCCGAGGAGATTCGGGGGATACTGGAACACCAGGTGGACCTGGTGATAGACGGTGGTTTTTGCGGTCTGGAGCCCACTACCGTGATTGATCTGGTAGACGGTCCCCCCCGATTGGTGCGTCAGGGGTGTGGCAAGCCCATTCCGGAGTTGGCGTGATGAGGCATGACTCAGCCCTGAATTTCGCGTTGCGATCCCTGATATAATCCGCCGATGGAAGCCTTCACTATCATACAAAAGATCGCAATATGGGTATTGCCCGTGCTGCTTGCCATTACCGTGCATGAGGCCGCCCACGGTTGGGCCGCCAAGCTGTTGGGCGATCCCACTGCCGAGCGCCTGGGCCGCTTGACCCTCAACCCTATAAAACACATTGACCCGGTGGGCACATTATTGGTCCCTGCGCTTTTGTTGATGGTAAGTCCGGTGGTGTTTGGGTGGGCCAAACCGGTGCCGGTGACCTGGGAGAATTTGCGCCACCCTAAACGCGATATGGCCCTGGTGGCCGCAGCGGGTCCTGGGGCCAATCTGCTGATGTTGGTTTTGTGGGCGATATTGATTCGTATCGGAATGGGGCTACCCGCCAATGTAGGGACATTTATGATCTATGTCGGCAGTGCTGGTGTGGTGATCAATGGTGTGCTGATGGTGCTCAACCTGTTACCCATTCCACCTCTGGACGGTGGCCGGGTCATGGTCGGCTTGTTGCCGGGTCCCTGGGCCTGGCAGTTGAGCCGACTGGAACCCTACGGATTTTTTATTATTCTCGGGCTCGCCATGCTGGGGGTGTTGGGCAAGCTGATTCAACCGGCGGTGGTAGGGTTGGCCCTGCTTATGGGTGGATTGCTGGACATTTCACCACGGATCATGTTGGCAGTGTTGTGGTAGACGAACAATTTAAATAATTCATTTCAGGAGTACTCATTGATATCAACGGCTGGTCAGCCCCAGCGTGTCCTGTCCGGGATGCGACCCACGGGGCCATTACACCTGGGGCACTACCATGGGGTGTTAAAGAATTGGATAAAATTGCAGCGTGAATATGACTGTTTCTTTTTCGTTGCCGATTGGCACGCCCTGACAACGCACTATGACGAGTCTGAAAAGATTGCCCCCTATACCTGGGACATGGTCACCGACTGGTTGGCGGCGGGGGTGGATCCGGGTCATGCCACCTTGTTTATACAATCCTTGGTGCCCCAGCACGCTGAGCTGCACACCTTGTTGTCCATGTTCACTCCTTTAAGTTGGTTAGAGCGGGTGCCCAGTTACAAAGATCAGCAAGAAAAGCTTAAAGAACGGGACTTGGCCACCTTTGGTTTCCTCGGCTATCCCCTGTTGCAAAGTGCAGACATCCTTATCTATCGTGCCGGTCTGGTGCCGGTGGGTGAAGATCAAGTGCCCCATGTGGAATTGACCCGTGAGGTGGCACGTCGTTTTAACTACCTCTTTGGTCGTGACCCAGGTTTTGAGAAAAAGGCTGAGATTGCAGTAGATAAGTTGGGCAAGAAGTCCGCTAAATTGTATCGCAAACTACGTGATGCCTATTTGGAACAGGGTGACCACTCGGCCCTGGAAAAGGCCCAGGCCTTGTTGACCGATCAGCAGAATCTTACCCACGGTGATGCCGAACGCCTGTTCGGCTATCTCGAGGGTGGGGGTCGCGTCATTTTGCAGGAACCCGAGGCGTTGCTTACCCAGGCCTCGAAATTTCCTGGCCTCGATGGCCAGAAGATGTCCAAGTCTTATCACAACACCATTGCCTTGCGAGATGATCCGTTAAAGGTCGAGAAAAGTATTCGTGCCATGCCTACGGACCCCGCACGGCAGCGCCGCACCGACCCGGGTGACCCCCAGAAGTGTCCGGTATGGCAGTTGCATCAGGTCTACACCGATGAATCGGTGCACCAATGGGTACAGGAGGGGTGTACCCACGCCGGTATCGGTTGCATCGATTGTAAGCAGCCGGTTATCGATAAAGTTCTTGGCCTGTTGGCTGAGATTGCCGAGCGAGCCAAACCCTATGTGGAGGACCCCACCATAGTCAGAAATATCATCGCCGATGGTTGTGAGAAGGCACGCAAGGTTGCTGATGACACTATGGATGAGGTGCGGCACAGTATGGGGCTGGAGTACTACTGATGGAGACACCTCTGCAGGACGAAATGCCGTTCGCGGTGATCTATGGTGAATTGGTGGCAAGGCCTCCCCAGGATTTATATATCCCACCGGAGGCCATGGAGGTCTTTCTTGACGCCTTTGAAGGCCCCCTGGACTTGCTCCTGTATCTGATCCGAAAACAGAACCTGGATATCCTGGATATTCCGGTGGCGCAGATTACTGAACAGTACATGGAATATGTGGAGTTGATGAAGGAGGCCCGTCTCGATCTGGCGGCAGAGTATATGGTGATGGCAGCGATGTTGGCGGAGATTAAATCCCGCATGTTGTTGCCCCGGCCAGTGGACGAGGATGACGAAGAGGATGATCCCCGTGCCCAATTGGTGCGCCGACTGCAAGAGTATGAACGCTATCGTCAGGCGGCCATGGATATTGAGGACCGGCCCCGGGTGGGACGGAATATCTTTGTCGGTTCCATTGCCTTTGATTACAGCAAGATGCCCGAGGTTGCACCCAAAGTGGCATTGCCGGATTTGTTGGACGCATTTAAGGGGGTCTTGCAGCGGGCGGAACAGTTTCGGCACCTACAGCTAAGCCGGGAGGTCTTGTCGGTACGCGAGCGCATGACTATGATCCTGGAGAAAGTGAAGGCGGCAGCCTTTACCCGTTTTGAGGCATTTTTTGACGTCAGCGAAGGCCGCATGGGTATCGTGGTGACATTTGTTGCTTTGCTGGAATTATTGAAGGACGAATCTATTGTGTTGGTACAAAATGAGCTTTATGGCGCGATCCACGTCAAGGCGGTGGATTGATGACGGAACAAGTTTCAGATCTAAAGTCCATTATCGAAGCCGCCGTATTGGTTGCCGATAGCCCGCTAAGCATTGACCGGATGATCGCAATGTTTAGCGAAGGCGCCCAGCCGAGCCGTGAGGTCGTCAAAGAGGCATTAAAGGCCCTGGAGGCCGACTATGCGAACCGGGGCATAGAGCTTAAGTGCATTGATAAGGGTTACCGTATTCAATCTCGAGAGGCCTATTCTCCGTGGATCAAAAAGCTCCTGGAGACCCGGCCGCCACGTTATTCCCGTGCCTTGCTTGAGACCCTCGCCATCATTGCCTATCGTCAACCCGTTACCCGGGGCGAGATTGAAGAGATCCGTGGGGTGGCGGTGAGCACGGATATCATCCGGACCTTGCTCGGGCGTGAATGGATTCGCCAGGTGGGACACCGTGATATTCCCGGCAAGCCGGCCCTGTTCGGAACCACAAAGGGTTTTTTGGAACACTTTAATCTCAAGAGTTTGAGTGAGTTACCGGAGCTTCCAGAATTACGCGACACCGAGAGTATTTCCCGGGAACTCAATCTCAGCCTGTCCCTGGAGGACCCGCCCCAAGGGGATGATGCCACCGCCGCAGAAGGGGTAGGCCCCACTGCCGCCAGTGGTGCATGAGTGAAAAACTGCAAAAGGTCCTGGCCCGGGCCGGTCTCGGCTCACGGCGTGAACTGGAACGCTGGATTGAACAAGGGCGGGTATCTGTAGACGGACGCATTGCCTGTGTGGGTGATCGGGTCACGGCAGATCAGCAACTCCAGGTCGACGGTAAGCGCGTCAGTGTGACACCGGGCAACACCCCCCAGGTGTTGTTGTATCATAAGCCAGAAGGTGAGATATGCACCCGCAATGATCCTGCCGGGCGGCCTACTGTGTTTTCCAACCTCACTGCGCCGCACAGTGGGCGCTGGATTATAGTAGGGCGATTGGATATCAATACCACCGGGTTGCTGCTGTTTACCAACAGTGGAGAGTTGGCCAATCGCCTGATGCATCCGCGTTATCGGTTGACACGAGAGTATGCAGTACGGGTCCTGGGTCAAGTGAGTACCGCCGATCTCAAGCGTCTGAAAAAAGGTGTCATGCTCGATGACGGTAACGCCCACTTTCAGCGAATCGAAGATGGTGGGGGTGAAGGTGCCAACCGGTGGTATCGGGTGCAGTTGGCCGAGGGACGTAATCGGGAGGTACGACGGATGTGGCAGGCAGTAGGGGCGAGGGTGAGCCGGTTGATCAGAATACGCTTTGGCCCCATCGTCTTGCCTCGATCCCTGCACCCCGGACAATCACGAGTACTCGGACCTGATGAAATCGAGAGCCTGCTGACGCAAGTTGGCCTACACCGTGACAGGCCCGATTCCAGCTTGATCGGAACACGAACAAACAAGCCCCCTGCAGCTGGCGTACACCCCAGCCGATCCCATCGGTGAAACCTCAGGGCCGCCAACTGCGGGCAGTCTACCAACACCTCCATAGACACTATGGTGAGCAGCACTGGTGGCCGGCACAATCGGGTTTTGAGGTCATGGTGGGTGCGGTGTTGACCCAGAATACCGCATGGACCCATGTGGAAAAGGCCATCATCAATCTCAAGGCCGTCAATAGTTTGGACGCCGAGTCCATCGTGCTGGCCCAGCATAGGCACCTGGCCGCGTGGCTGCGACCCTCCGGGTATTTTAATGTTAAGGCGCAGCGTCTGCGCAGCCTGTGTCGATTTGTATTAGATAGTGGTGGTGTGGAGGCGCTCAGTGCCATGCCCACCCCTTCGTTGCGGGCAGACCTGTTGGCCGTTAAGGGTGTCGGCCCTGAAACTGCTGACGATATTCTGTTGTATGCCTTCGAGCGGCCGGTATTTGTGATTGATGCCTATACTCGAAGATTATTTAGTCGCTTGGGCATGGTCAGTGGCGAAGAAGGCTATGAAGAATTACGCTTGTGGTTTGAGTCGTCACTGGGTGCAGACGTTGCCTTATACAATGAATATCACGCCCTTATCGTAGTTCAGGCCAAGGATGTTTGTAAAAAGCGGCCCCTGTGCGAGTCTTGTGTGTTACAGAAACGTTGTGCGTACTATAGTGACGGTAAATAGATGGGGGGATATAAACCATGATTTATCAAGTCACTTCAAGCCTCTCTCGAAGGGAGTGGGTGTTGGCGGGAGCGCAGTGTTCAGCGGCATATTGGCTGTGAAAATCTCAATCATTACCGTAGTGATGAACGCGGTCGACACCATTGAGGACACCCTGCGTTCGGTGGCGACCCAGACCCATCCCGATGTAGAACACATCGTTATTGATGGCGGCTCTACGGATGGGACCCTTGAGATCATCGAACGCCATCGGGATTGTATTGCCCTGTGGAAATCTGAACCGGACGATGGAATTTACGATGCTATGAACAAGGGTATTGAGCTTGCCACCGGGGAGGTGGTGGGGACGCTCAATGCGGACGATGTGTACAACCATGACAATGTCTTAACGACAGTCTCACAGGGGTTTGAAGACGGTCGCCTGGAGGCCTGCTATGCGGATCTGGTCTATGTGGACCCACAGGATATGGATCAGGTTAGTCGCTATTGGCGATCCTGTGATTATCGCCCAGGATTATTTGAGCGTGGCTGGATTCCCGCACACCCTACTTTCTTTGTACGGCGCAGTGTCTATGAAAGCCTCGGTAGCTTTGATCTCCAATATCGGCTTCACGCCGACACTGAGCTTACTCTGCGATTTTTGGCGGTGGCCGGTATTTGTTCACGCTATTATCCCGAGATCTGGGTACGTATGCGTACCGGAGGTGCCACCAACCGGTCGATCGGTAATATTTTAAGGGGAAATCTGGAATCCTACCGTGCCTGTAAGGCTCATGGTCTGAAGGTGACGCCGCTATATTTTCCTATCAAGTTTTTGTCACGACTGCCCCAGTTCATTCGTCGACCAAAATCCGGTGCCACGGATTAGCAGATGGTTGAGAAGTAATGGGCCAAATCATTTTGGTTCTTCAGGATGTTATGGGTGTCAAGATGAACTCTCGCAAAGACGCCAAGGTCGCAGAGGAGAAAACCTTTGCGAGAGTACCATCCGGCGTCGAGCTCTACCTACAGAGTTTCCTCAAGGGCTTCGTTTTCCAACAGTACAGATTAGTCGAAGCGCTTGAAGACCAAGGTGGAGTTGGTGCCACCAAAACCAAAGCTGTTGGACATGACGATGTTGAGACCGGCATTGTCGATGCGTTGGCGGGCGATGGGAAAGCCGTCTGCACCAGGGTCCAGTTGGGTGATGTTGGCCGATTCGGCAACGAAGTCCGATTGCATCATCAGCAGGGAGTAGATGGCCTCATTGACACCAGCGGCACCCAGGGCATGGCCGCTGAGGGATTTGGTTGAGTTGATGTGAGGCATTTTGTCACCAAATACTGCCTTCATGGCCTCGAGTTCACGGATATCACCCACTGGGGTGCTGGTGCCGTGGGCATTGATGTAGTCCACATCGCCATCAACGGTGGCCATGGCCTGCTTCATGCAGCGCACCGCGCCATCACCAGAGGGTTGCACCATATCGAAGCCATCGGATGTGGCACCGTAGCCCACCAGTTCGGCCAGTATATTGGCCCCTCTGGCCTTGGCGTGTTCGAGTTCCTCCAAAACCAATAAGCCGCCGCCACCGGAGATGACGAAACCATCACGGGTTTCATCAAACGCCCGTGATGCGGTCTGGGGCGTGTCATTATATTTTGATGACAGGGCCCCCATGGCGTCGAAAAGAACGGACAGGGTCCAGTGGACCTCTTCACCGCCACCGGCGAATACCAGGTCTTGCTTCCCCATTTGAATCAATTCTGCGCCGTGGCCCACGCAGTGGGCGCTGGTTGAGCAGGCCGAGGTGATGGAATAGTTGACGCCCTTGATTTTGAAGGGTGTGGCCAGGCAGGCGGAATTGGTGCTCGACATGGCGCGGGTGACCATATAGGGCCCGACTCGTCGTATACCCTTTTGCCGTAAAATATCAGCGGCTTGTACAATATTGGCGGTGGAGGGACCCCCCGACCCGACTACCAGGCCACTGCGCTCGTTGGAGACCTCGTTATCCTCCAATCCCGCGTGTTCGATGGCCTGTTGCATGGCGAGATAATTGAATGCGGCGCCATCACCCATGAAACGCTTAAGCTTGCGGTCGATGAGCTCAGTCAGATCGAGGTGGATGGGGCCATGCACCCGTGAGCGAAACCCCAACTCGGCATAGTCCTCAGCAAATTCGATCCCTGAACGGCACTCGCGCAGGGATTGGGTGACTTCTTCGGTGTTGTTGCCAAGGCTCGAAACAATGCCTAAGCCGGTTACGACTACACGTTTCACTATGCCACCCCTTAAAATTTATCGGTGTCAATGAATAGGCCGACCTGTAGGTCATGACCGGCATAGATTTGGCGGCCATCCACTTCCATTACGGCATCGGCGATGCCCATAACCAGCCTACGCATGATCAAACGTTTGATATCGATGCGATAGGTGATCAGTTTATTTTTTGGTGTAACTTGTCCGGTAAACTTGACCTCACCCGCGCCCAGGGCACGGCCCTTACCTGGGCCACCTCGCCACGCCAGATAAAAACCGATCAATTGCCACATGGCATCCAGGCCCAGGCACCCCGGCATGACAGGGTCGCCCTGAAAGTGACAGTCAAAGAACCACAGTTCGGGGGTGACATCGAGTTCGGCCACCATGCTGCCCTTGCCCACGCTGCCACCCTCCTCAGTGACCTCAGTGATGCGGTCAAACATGAGCATTGGGGGCAGAGGGAGTTGTGCGTTACCGGGTCCAAACAGCTCCCCACGTCCGCAACCGAGTAGCTCTTCACGGGTAAAACTGGCTTGTTTTTGCATGCTCTATTTTATAATTTGGAGTATTCCAGGGTGGAGGACGCACTATACCTATGCACCACAAAAAAGGTCAAATTTCCAGCGTTTTTATCCCCCTCAATACGTAGACGCCGTGAGAGAACCGGGTTATCCTGAGGGCCGGTAGATGTGGGGTGCGTGCCGCCAGGGCCACTGGGGTTTGGGATTTCTTTCCCCCGAAAGTATTTGGATGATGTAAACGTTAGAGGATGTGGCAATAGCATGAGAAGACAATATGGCTGACCTTAAACAGGAAGTACAAGAACGCCGTACGGGTACCCAGGATTTGATCGTCAAGCTCAATGATGAGCGTACCGAGATGTTGATGCTGTTCTGTAGAGCGGCCGGATTGGAGCCTTATCACAGCAGTCAGCCCGTTCAGAAGGTATTGCAACAGTTTTGCCAGGTCTTGGTCGACTATGTTGCCGTGGGGCATTTTACGCTATACGAGCGAATCCTTAATGGCACCGAACGACGCCAAGATGTCGTACACCTGGCAGAGCGTCTATACCCCGGTATCGCTGAGACGACAGACGCCGCCGTGTCGTTTAACGATAAATACGATTGCGAGGACCACTGCGAAATCGGTGATAATCTTTCTGGAGATTTGTCAGCCCTGGGCGAGAAACTTGCTACTCGTATCGGGCTTGAGGACCAATTGATAGCGGCCCTGGAGAGCAAAAGCTAAACTCCTCCGGGAAAATTTTTGTTTTCACCCGGTCACCCGGTACGCAGGGGCCGCTGATTTCTCTCAATCCAGGCAGTCCAATTTGCTCATGATGAATCTGGGCAGCGATTTCTGACGCTTAGACTCCTTATCCTTGTGCCTTTAGCGTTTTGGTGCGAACACGATCTTCAGTGCCATGCAGGCCTTGAAAAGGGTGGCTACCGTCAGAGTGTCCTTAAATTTCCACCGTCAGGGCCTGACCGTGGAGTTTTCTACCCGCAGGACCCATTAAATACAGGTAGTGCCCGGTAATATCTTCGGGTTTAGGCAGGCGACTCGGATCTTCTCCGGGGTAGGCACGCCTGCGTTGAGCCGTCTGAATGGGCCCTGGGTCCAGGCTGTTCACGCGTATCGTGCTGTTATCCTCGAGTTCTTTTGCCAGGACCTGCATGAAGCCCTCTATCCCAAAACCGGCTGTGGCAAAGGCCCCCCAATAGGCCTGTCCCTGACGGGCGACCTGCGAGCTGGTAAACAAGATGGTGGCTTGGGGTGCCCGTTTCAGCAAGGGGAGGCAGGCATGGGTGATGAAAAAGGGCGTATTTAAATTGACCTGGATGACGCGTGTCCAGGATTGGGTGTCATAATGTTCGATCGGGGTTAGGGTATCCAGTTGTGACGCACAATGTACCAATCCGTCGAGTTGGGAAAATTCCTCATCAAGATGGTGCGCCATGTTCTGTGCAACTTCGGCCGTACACTGTATGGGATCAAGGGGAATAAGCACAGGTGTCGGATAACCCGCCTGTTCAATCTTATCGTATAGGGTTTCCAGGGCCGACTCCTCCTTGTCAACCAGAATGACGGTGGCACCGTGCCGTGCATAACGCATGGCAGTGGCGTAACCTATTCCATCACCGGCGCCGGTGACCAGTATGATGCGGTTATCAAGCAGGTTGTCGGGGGCAGTGTAGTTATTGATCTGAAGAGACATAGTGCAATATGTTTTGTGTAGGTTGGAGTGTGGGTGTGCTTGGCAACTCAGCACCAAGAGTGATATTGGATAAGGCCGGTTTGTCCAAAATCATCATTGCAAGTTTTATGTGCCGAGGCGCTATAATAGGCCCATAAATTTAATAGTCAATCGTGATCATCACATGAGGAGGCGTTATGAAAAAATTGTTTTGGGGATTGATAATTGGTGGCCTATTCGGGTTCCTGGTGGGTCTGAATATTGGCAAAGATAAGCCCATATTGAGCAACCCATTTGAAGACAAGGCCTTCAGCGAGAAGGTTAAAGATACCGCAGGAGATGTCATAGAGAAGTCTCGTGAGGCCATACACGAGGCCACAAAGAAAGAGGAATGAGTAGTTTATTTTTGCTGGTCACCATGGGGTACGAAGCGGGGGCGACAGTCCCTGAGAGTTGACACCGTCTGCATGCTCGGAACCAGGAGTGAAGGTGAGTGTATTGGGATGCAGTAACGGCCTTGGTTGCCGTGCTCAAGTCGGGTTCGGGTGTGCTCACAGGGGTACCCTAGCCACCATCCGGCTTGAGGGGCCTGCCTTTGATTACGTGTTTCAATTTGCTCAAAAATCCCCATAACCGCTGCCCTAGTGTACGCCGGGCATGGGTGTAAAAATATCGAGTGGTTCTGGTGTAATGTTGCTTGGAAGACTGTTGGATTTTAATAAAAATAGATTGAATTATTCTGCAGTAAAGGGGAAAAGATTCTGCCGTAGGAATTTTTGAAATAAATACTTCCTGGAAACAGGAGCAATAAACAGCAATCCAATTCAGTAGGATTTTTTCTGGTCACCTCAGCCCCCCGTTCCCGTGGCACCTTAATAACACTCTGACTAATATGGGCCATTTGGCTCCCAGCCCGGGCTCGAACCAGGGACAAGCTGATTACAGTCAGCGACTCGGATTATCTTATCTCGTTGATTATAAAGTATTATATCTCTTTGTGTTCTACATGCAAAACTCTTAAAACGAGTTAACAAGGCCTTATAAACACTAATAGCCCGAGATTTATGTAAAATACTTTCCCCCCTCTACCCCCTTAAGAATATCCAATCTCTTCATAGATTATCTGTACATAAAATAATCTTGTACATTAATAATGAACAAGATAAAATAATGTACAAACTGGGTAGATAGGTTATGAATCAAACAAAACTACAGGCCCTGGATAGGGAGCAAAATCTTCTCGACAAGGCATGTGAATTCTTCCATAAAACTACAGGCCTGAGAGTGGTTATCGAGCAGCTTGAGCCAGCCAAAGGGGCTGATGCGTTTGGTTATTTGAAAAACGGTGGGGTAGAAACGCCGGTGCTCATCGAAGTGAAGCATCACCCCACTAAAGCTGTTGTTGGGGCTATAGCACAGCAATTTAAACAATACCCAGAAAAAGGCATGCTGGTCGCTGACTATATTAATCCCTTGATGGCAGATCGCCTCAAAGAATTGAATATATGGTTTATGGATACAGTGGGGAATGCCTATATCAACGAGCCCCCTGTGCTTGTGTATGTGAAAGGGAATAGGCCAGAACAAAAGATTGGGAAGATGCCAAAGCGGCGAGCATTCCAACCCACCGGCCTAAAAGTTGTCTTTGCTTTTCTTTGCAACCCGGAACTGGTGAATGCACCTTATCGAGATATTGCCCATGCAGCGGATGTGGCGCTCGGCACCGTTGGTTGGGTGGTGACCGATTTGAAAGATCTAGGACACCTAGTGGATATGGGGAAAAAAAGGAGAAGACTTAAAGGGCTGAAGAAGCTCTTTGAGCGTTGGGTGGAAGCCTACCCTGATCAACTGAGACCTAAACTGCTTATTGGAAGATTCACCACGAATGAGAAAGTCTGGAAGAAAAATGTCAAGCTGCAGAATCTAGGCGGATACATGGGGGGCGAGATAGCGGCAGAATATCTCACACACTATCTAATTCCAGAATTTAAAACAGTGTACGTAAGAGGGAGACCACAGGGCCTGCAATTGGCATTCAAAATGCGAAAAGATCCGAACGGCGAGATTGAGCTGTTAGAAACTTTCTGGAATGTTGAATGTGACTGGATAGATAACAAGATAGTCCATCCAATATTGATTTATGCAGATCTGCTGGCAACTGGCGACCCGAGAAATATTGAGACTGCCGACATGATATATGAGAAGGAAATTGCTAGACATTTCAGGGAAAATTGATCAGCAAACAGTTGCTATCTTTGGGCTAATAGCATCTGTATCTGAGGCAAGAAACTTAAAGTTTTTTGTCGTTGGCGCAACTGCACGGGATCTTGTATTGCAGCATGGATTTGGTATTGAAGCGCGTCGAGCTACCAGAGACATCGATTTGGCGGTACAAGTGTCAAATTGGGATGAATTTGAAGCGCTTAAAATGGGGCTAATTAAAACAGGTAGTTTTGCCAAAACAAGGATGACACAGAGATTGCAGTATCAAGAAACAATGCCAGTCGATATTGTGCCATTTGGTGCAATTAAAGAGGCGGATGGAACAATAAGTTGGCCACCGAAACATGTAATTCGCATGAATATACTTGGCTTTGAGGATGCCTATCAGGATGCAATGCAGATCAGGTTGAGCTTGGAGCCATCTTTGGAAATTTTAGTGGCCTCACCATCATCGTTGGCTGCGCTAAAGCTATTAGCCTGGAACGACAGAGCACCAGCTAACACGAGAGATGCGATTGATCTGAATTTCATTACCCGTAATTATCTTGATGCCGGTAACAATGAAAGGTTGCATGATGAACATGCAGATTTGCTTGATGATGACTTTGATTATGTTGTTACCGGCGCAAGATTGTTGGGAAGGGATATCGCCAATATATTGGGCGTAGAAAGCATCACGGTGCTAAAAAAGATTCTTAAGGAACAGACGAGAGAAGCAGACAGATATCCGCTCGTAGAAGACATGACAAGAGCTGGTGCAGGCGATCAATTTGAAGAAAATCTGGAACTTCTTAAAGCCTTTAAACAAGGTGTAACTGATATTACAGGCTGATACATATAAACGGATAAGGTTTACAAAATAGCTATATGAACAAAGAACAACTCAAACAACTCGAAGACGAACTTTGGTCTGCCGCTGACAATCTCCGCGCCAATTCCGATTTGAAAGCCTCGGAATACGGCACGCCCGTCCTCGGTCTGATCTTCCTAAAGTTCGCGGACATTAATTACCGCCGGCACGAAGATGCTATTCAGGCTGAGTTCGACAAGCTCAAAGGCGGCCGTCGCGAAAAACCGATTCACGAAATCGCGGTCACCAGGTGCGGCTTCTACCTTCCCGACCACGCCCGCTACCGCTACCTGCTCGATCTGCCTGAAGATCAGGACATCGCCAAGGCGCTCGAAGCGGCGATGGAATCAATCGAGAAGTACAAGCCCGAGCTCGACGGCAGCCTGCCCAAGGACGAGTACTACCGGCTCACCCGCACCGAGCAGATGAAGACGCTGCCATTCGATCTGCTCCGGCAGTTCGATAACATTCCGGATGACACGACCGGCGATATTTTCGGTCACATCTACGAATACTTTCTCGGCAAGTTCGCGTTAGCCGAAGGGCAGGGCGGCGGAACCTTCTTTACGCCCCGCTCGGTGGTTCGTCTTATGGTCGAGATCATTGAGCCCCACGGCGGCACGGTCTTCGATCCGGCCTGCGGCTCGGGCGGTATGTTCGTGCAGTCGGCGCAGTTTATCGAAGAGCACCGCAAGGACTTGGAAGCGCAGGGTACCGACACCAGCGTGTTTGTGTCAGGGCAGGAGAAAGAGAGCGAAACCGTCAAGCTGGCCCGCATGAACCTCGCAGTCAATGGTCTACGCGGCGAGATCCGTCAGGGCATCACGTACTACGAGGATCATTTTCAGTCGTTGGGCAAGTTCGACTACGTGCTCGCCAATCCCCCGTTCAACGTGGACGAGGTCTCGCTGTCCTCAGTCGAGAAAGACCCTCGCTTCAACACCTACGGTATCCCGCGCAGGAAGACCAGGGCTAAGAAATCAGAGCAGGGCAAGGAAACCGTCCCTAACGCCAATTACCTCTGGATTAATCTCTTCGCCACCTCGCTCAAGGAACCGGAGGGCGAGGGCTCGAACAAAACAGGGGGTGGACGCGCCGCCCTCGTCATGGCCAATTCTGCCTCCGACGCCCGTCACTCCGAGGCCGACATCCGCCAGACTCTTATCGAGAACAACCTCATCTATGGCATGCTCACGCTGCCGTCGAACATGTTCTATACCGTCACCCTCCCGGCCACTCTCTGGTTCTTCGACAAGGGCCAAAAGAATAATGACCCCGGCGATAACAAAATCCTCTTCATCGACGCCCGCAACATCTTCACCCAGATAGACCGCGCCCACCGCGAGTTCTCCGCAGAACAGATTCAGAACATCGCCATCATCAGCCGCCTGCACAAAGGCCGCCGTGGCGAATTCCTCTCCCTCATCGACGGATACTTCGCTTCCGGCATGGAGCGCCTCGCCGAGAACAAGACCCAGGTGGCACCGGTTTCGGCGCAAATCCTCGAAGTCCTCGACGACAAAGTGGGCAAGGACGCCGTCGCCAGTCTGGTGAAAACCTGGGACGACCTCGCTCCGCTTGAAAAAGCCTACGCCGCCTACCAGAAGAAGAACGGCCCTATCGATAACAAGCCAGCCACAGTGAAAAAGAAGAACACCGCCCAGCAGAAACTGCGTACCACCTTCGATCCCTTCTTTACCCAGCTGCACGACTGCCTCAAGCAGATCGACAAGGCTGTGCGCCGCCACGAAAAAACCTTCGCGGAAAAGTTGAAGGAAGTGGGCAAACGCCAGACCGCCAGCCGCGCCACCAGGCAACTCAAGGCCGCCCTCAAAGCCCTGCATGTCGAGGTGAAGAACGCGGAAAGCTTCTTCGTTCACATCCACTGGCTGCAGGAACGCTTCCCCGAGGCGAAATACGAAGACGTCACCGGCTTGTGCAAACTGGCTGACCTCGACGAGATCAAGGAGCAGGACTACTCGCTCAATCCGGGGCGTTATGTCGGCGTAGTGATTGAGGAGGATGGTAAGACAGAGGAAGAATTCTTGCAGAACATCTGGGACCTAAATGAGCAACTCACGGCTTTGACCTCTGACGCTGCCAAGCTTTGCACGGTTATTGATTCCAACATCTCGAAAATCTCGGAGGGCGCATGAAGAGATGGTGTGATGTGCCTTTTGCTGATCTTCTCGTCGAAAGCCGCGACGGCGAATGGGGGAAAGGTGAACCGGAAGTCGGCCATACAGAAGCGGTTGTCATTCGCGGGACGGACTTTGCTGGTGTAAACGACCCGGAGCAGAGTCTGCCTCATCGGTGGATCAAAAACCATTTGGTCGAGCGCAAAAAACTTCGACCGGGTGACATTGTCTTCGAGATGGCAGGAGGCACTTCCACACAATCAACCGGTAGAAGCGCTCTACTGAAGCCAGGCCTTTCGAGCACAACGCACCTCTTCCTGCGGTATGTGCCAGCTTCAGTCGCCACTTACGTCTCGACCTTTCGAGGTTCTGCCCAGAGTTCATTTACTATCTTCTTCAAAGCCTGCATCGCTCCGGCTACATGGGTGTATTTCACATTCAACATACCGGAGTAGCTCGATTCCAGTATTCGTCATTTAAGAAGCACACCGTTCTCAAAATTCCGGAGCTTCTCCTCCAGCGAAAGATTGCCGCGATTCTGACTGCCTACGATGACCTGATCGAGACCAACAAGCGCTGCATCGCCCTGCTAGAAAAGATGGCCGAGGAACTCTACCGCGAATGGTTCGGCCGCATGCGCTTCCCCGGACACCAAAACACCAAGTTCGTCAAAGGCGTGCCGGAGGGGTGGGAGTTTGATCGTATCAACACACTCGTCGACTTCCTCTCCGGTTACTCATTCAAGAGTGATACCTACGTTACTGGCGGTAGATTCGGCATAGTGACCATCAAGAATGTTCACGATGGAACCTTTATTCCAGACTGCAGTGACTCTGTGGACGAAGTGCCCTCAAACATGAAGCGTCACTGCGTTCTTACTAAGGGAGATATCCTACTTTCCCTTACTGGAAACGTCGGCCGTGTGTGTAGGGTCTACGGAACTAACGGATTACTCAATCAGCGGGTAGCGAAACTGAATCCACTCCGAGAAAATAGCGGATGTTACATCTATTGCTTTTTTCGACAGCCAAGCCTGCTGACCTTTAGTGAAATGATTGCTACGGGTGCTGCCCAGCAAAACTTGAGTCCAGTAAAGTTGGGCAATCAAAAAACCGTGATTCCACCCAGTGAACTCCTTCAGCAGTTTGAATCGAATGTTCGACCATTATTTGAGCAATCGTCATTGCTTTTGGAATTAAATCTCACTCTAACTAAAACTCGTGACCTCCTCATCCCGCGCCTGATCTCCGGCAAGCTGTCGGTCGAAGACCTCGACATCCAGTTCCCACCGAGCATGCAGGATGCGTCGGCTGAACCCGCGGTCGCACATGCCTAACTTCATATCGGAAGACGATATCGAGCAGGCGATGGTGCAACGTCTGCAGGATGACTATGACTACGACACGCTGAATTGCTACACCACCGATCCGGCGGACCTAAACGATGGCTCCGGGCGCACGGACAAGCGCGACGTCATCCTGCATGACCGCCTGAAGGCAGCGGCTATCGCATTGAACCCGGAGATTCCCGAATCTGCAATTGATGGCGCGCTCAAGCAGCTGTGTAATAAGCGTCAGGTGATGTCCTTGATCGCCGCCAATCGCGAAGTGGATGGCCTGATTCGCGATGGTGCGCGGGTTCAGTTTAAAGACGCGCAGGGCCGCACCCGCAAGGAGCGGATCAGGCTTATCGACTTTAGCGACCCCACCTCACCGCACAACCAGTTCCTCGCCGTCACCCAGCTGTGGATACAGAGCACGGGGGCTGCGGCCAAGGCGGGCTATCGGCGCCCCGATATTCTGCTCTACATCAACGGGTTGCCGCTGGTGTTTATCGAGCTGAAGAACTCGACTATCAAACTGCGTACGGCCTATGACGACAACCTGACCAACTACAAGGCAGACATCCCCCAGCTGTTTCTTGCCAACGCGCTGTGCGTGTTCTCCAATGGCATCGAAACCCGCGTCGGTAGCCTGACTGCTGAGTGGGAGTATTTCTTCCACTGGCTTCGGCCCGACGACGAGAAGGAGAAGATTAGGCGCGAGCAGATCCGCGAAAATGGTACCAGCGCGGAACGTTTTCTCGCTGGCCTCTGCCCGCATGACAAGTTGCTCGACTACGTCGAGAACTTCGTCATCTACCATAATGAGACGCAGAAGATTATCGCCCAAAATCACCAGTTCATCGGCGTGAACAAGGGCTTCGACAAGTTCCTGCGTCGCGAGAAATTCGGCGGTAAGCTCGGTGTCTTCTGGCACACCCAGGGGTCCGGTAAGAGCTTCTCTATGATCTTCTATGCCCGGAAAATCTTCCGTAAATGCAAGGGCAATTACAGTTTCGTCGTGATCACCGATCGTGACGATCTAGACGGGCAGATTTACCGCAACTTTCTTAATACCGGCACCGTCAAAAAGGCCGACACCGCCCAGCCGAAGAACAGTGAGCAGATGCGGACCTTCCTTGGCCAGAACAAGCGGCTGGTGTTTACACTGATCCAGAAATTCCGCTGGCCGAAGGGTAAGGCTTATCCGCTGCTTTCAGATCGCGACGACATTATCGTGATCGTCGATGAAGCCCACCGCACCCAATACAAGTCGCTGGCCGAAAATATGCGCGCTGGTTTGCCCAACGCTCAGTATCTGGCCTTCACAGGTACACCGCTGCTGGGCCGGGACCGGAAGACCAACGAATGGTTCGGTGACTATGTTTCGGAGTACAACTTCAGCCAGTCGATGGACGATGGCGCCACCGTGCCGCTCTTTTATAAAAAGCGCGTGCCCAAGGTGTTGAACCAGAACGAGGATCTGAGCGAGGAATTCTGTGAGATTCTTGAAGACGAGAATCTCGACGACGCACAGCAGGAAAAACTTGAGCGCAAATTTGCCAGCGAGCTCGAGGTGATCAAGCGGGATGACCGCCTTGAAACCATTGCCGAGGATATCGTCTACCACTTCCCGCGTCGTGGTTACCTTGGCAAAGGCATGATGATTACCGTGGACAAGTTCACGGCCGTGAAGATGTACGACAAAGTGCAGCGACTCTGGAAAGAGGAGATTAAATCGCTACGTGGCGAGCTTAAGAATTCAAAGGACGAGATTCATAAAGCCCGTCTTAAGAGAATGATCGACTATATGCGCAAGGCCGATATGGCGGTGGTCGTCAGCGCCGAGAACGGCGAAGAGGCAAAGTTCGACGAGCAGAATCTCGATATTCGGCCTCATCGCAAGTGCATGGTGCAGGTCGACGGGCACGGCCATGATATAGAGTACAACTTCAAAGACCCCGAGCATCCGTTGCAGCTGGTGTTTGTCTGCGCCATGTGGCTGACAGGTTTCGATGCACCCACCGTGTCGACACTGTACCTCGATAAACCGCAGAAAGACCACACGTTGATGCAGACCATCGCCCGTGCCAACCGCGTGAGTTCCTATAGAATCAACGGCGTTGAGAAAAAGAACGGTGAGATTGTCGACTACTACGGGGTCATCGGGCGGCTGAAAAAAGCCATCAAGGACTACGGCCAGGGGGATGAAGGGACAGACGACCCGCCGGTCAAAGACAAAGACGAACTATTCAGCCTGCTTGACGAGGCGATTGAGCAGGGCAGAGCATTCTGCGTCGAGCGGGACATCGATATTGATGAGGCGCTGACATCCGGCGATGTCTTCACCAAGGTGGGGCTGTTTCAAACCTGGGCGGACACGCTGCTGGCGAGAGATGAATGGCGCAAGTCTTTCAAGGTGTATGAAAACACCATCACGGCACTCTACGAGGCGAACAAGCCCGAGATTCTGGGCCAGCCGGTGGTGCGTAAAGTGGCTGTGTTCCAGTATTTGCGTGGTGTAGTCGACAGTATCATCCAGCAGCAGGACATTGACTCAGCCGTCAAGAAGATCAACGAACTGCTCGATGAAAGCGTTATCGTTGACGATGCGAACTTTAATGCGGTCAAGGAAGAGAAAGGTGGCTGGAAAATCAAACAGAAAGGCCAGACCTGGGATTTGAGTAAGATTGACTTCGACAAGCTGAAAGAGGATTTCAAACAGACAACTTACAAAAATATTGAGATCGCCGATCTTCGGGCGTTTCTCGAGAAGAAGCTGAATGATATGCTCAATCAGAATCGTACTCGACGCGACTTTGCCGAACGCCTGCAAGAGATTATCGATAACTACAATGCCGGTAGTACATCAGCGGATGCCGACTACGCCGAGCTGGTGAAGTTTGCGCAGGATATGAAAGATGAAGACGAGCGCCACGTTCGGGAAGGCCTTACCGAGGATGAACTGGAGATCTACGACCTGCTATGCAAGGATAAGATGACCAAGCCTGAGGAGAAGAAAGTTCGCCTGGCCGCCAAGGCCCTGCTGAAGCGGCTGACCGAGGAGACCCCGAGAGTTCTTGTGCAGGACTGGTACAAAGATAGCCAGACGCGTCTTACCGTGCGTGATGAGGTGGGCGCTGTTCTGGATAAGCACCTGCCCGAAGAGAGCTACGACAAAGATCTCTTTACAGAGAAGCGTGACAGAATTTTCGAGCTAACCCTCGATCTCGCGATTAATCATCAACGGTGGGCAGCATGATCATCATCCTTCTCACATTTATGTAGAACACCCCCCGAATTATGTAGAACATCACTAATCGCTAATGCACCACTGTGCTGTAACCATTAGAACTAGAAAGGAAATTTGGCTCCCCAGCCCGGGCTCGAACCAGGGACAAGCTGATTAACAGTCAGCTGCTCTACCAACTGAGCTACTGGGGAATAGCGGAACGCGGATGGTACTGAGGCCCGGCGGGGGGGTCAAGTTAGAATTGCTGATCTTGGCCTAGGGACACGCCAGGGCATCACCTCCCGCTTTGAGATGACTGGTCCGGACCCTCCCGGTGCGGTGAAGGATGATGGCGCGGGCCTGGGAGGCTCCCCGGTCATCGCAAAAGGTGAAGGTGCCGTTACGGTTCCAGGTCCAGCCGGTGGGGTAGTAGGAGAGATTACGGGATGAACCGAAGGCGCGAAAGCGTATATCGAGACCGGGGCCCAGGGCGGTACGCTGGTGCAAAATGGTCTCATCCTCGTCCACCTTGCGATTGACATTGAGGTCTTTGAACACGATCCAACCCACCTCCCATTGGGGCGTTGAGCCGCATTGCCGGCCATCGAGGCTTTGGCAGACGGTGATGACTTCGGAGTTGCTGATCGCCAGCGTTCTGGCCAAGTGCAGATCATGGACCAGTTGATTCATATTTGTGCTTAAACGCGCACTCAAGATGGCATCCCGAAAGCTGGGCGCAGCGATTGCCAACAGGATGCTGGTAATACTCAAAGTGACGGCCATTTCAATCAGGGTATAGCCGAACAGGTGGGGAAGTCGCCCTGGAGCGACAGGGGTACAGACCGTAGAATAGGGGCCGTTTTCACGGCGAGCCGAGCGAAGACCTAAGGGTTTCATGGTCACCTCCTTGTGCCATGTCAGGTGCATGTGGATCCGGGCAAAGACCCAACCAGGCATCCTAGCCCAGAGTGGCCACGGGCTGTCAGGCACCGTGGACTTGGTGATTATATCCTAAAACTGTGATGCGAGGCTTGCTCGGGGGCCGGGGCGAACAACCCACCCAGAGCTGCAGTTCACCAGCCTATAGAGGGCCCAGCGCGGCGGAAATGAAATTTTACCCACAGGACACCCTCAAAGCTGGTGCGAAAGTGGATTTGTCCAGGTTCATCAATAATGTCGATACCCGGTGCGGCGGCGGGTGAAATATCCTCGAGTACCAATAGATCCTTTGGATAATCGATGCGCATGGCCACGGTCATGGGGAAAAAGCCATCAAATAATCGAAACAAAAAGGGGCCAACGGTCAGGGTGTAGCTATCGGCTGCCTTGTCATGGTGCAGGATAAGGTTTTCGCTGGTCAGGCACAGCACCGCCTTTTCTGCAATGCCCTCCAGTTGCACGGTATTTTCTTCTACCCATGACTTACCGATATTCACCGAATGGGTGATGTTGAGAGCCCTGACCTTGCCCTTGCCAAATACGATCTGTACCGCATCCCCCCACCAATCCATATTGGCCAGGCATTGGCTATTGTGGACCCAGAGAGTATTGAGCGAGTCCACACTCAAGCGCAGGGTCTTGTTGTGCAGGGGGATAGCTTTGTCCGGGAGCGTGGTGAGGATATGAAGCTCGCCACCATTGATGGAATTGAAGTCTTCCGGGCCGGCCTGAGCGTTCACGCTCAGCACCAAGCTCATCACAATCAGCTGTTTGCATATTTGTGACACGATATTATCCGGTCGGAGTCGCAAATAGCGTCTCCAGGCGGTCAAGGGCGGTGTTAAGTTGTTCCATGCTGGTGGCATAGGACAGTCTCAGGTAAGCCTCGGCACCAAAGGCAGAGCCCGGGACCAGGGCAACTTCGATCTTGTCGAGTATATAAGCGGCCAATTCCACGTCGTTATTAATACCGGCTAACCTGGATATGGCCTCCTGTACCAGGGGAAAGGCGTAAAACGTTCCAAGTGAAGGCAGACAGTGGAATCCCGGTATGGTGTTGAGCCTGGCCACGACCCGGTCGTGGCGTTCATGGAAGGCCTTGAGCATAGGCACTATGCAGGATTGATCGCCATTGAGGGCGGTGGTCGCTGCGGCCTGGGCCATTGAAGCCGGGTTGGAGGTGCATTGGGATTGGATTTTTTTCATGGCCTCAATCAGTTCTTTGGGCCCTGCGGCGTAGCCGATGCGCCAACCGGTCATAGAATAGGCCTTGGAGACGCCGTTGAGGACGATGGTTTGGTCATAGAGATCCGGACAGGCCATGACGATGTTGCAGAATGGCTCGTCTGCCCACAAAATATGCTCGTACATATCGTCAGTGGCAATAATCACTTGTGGATGTTGGCGCAGCACATTCCCCAGGGCCTCCAGTTCACCACGGTTGTAAACGCTCCCGGTGGGGTTGGACGGGCTGTTGATGACCACCAGGCGGGTGTTAGCGGTGATGGCGGTATCTAATTGCTGCGGCGTGATCTTAAAGCCCTGATCGATGCCGGCGTGGATGAAAACAGCTTGGGCGTCGGCCAGTTGTACCATGTCGGGATACGATACCCAGTAGGGTGCCGGGATCACGGCCTCATCGCCGCTGTCCAGCATGGCCTGGGCCAGGTTAAAAAAACTGTGTTTACCGCCAACGGATACCAGAATTTGATCCTGTGTATAGTCGAGACCGTTGTCGCGCTGCAGTTTATCGATAATGGCCTGTTTGAGTGCAGGGGTACCGTCCACGGCGGTGTACTTGGTGTCGCCCCGCAAGATAGCGTCGATACCCGCCTGCTTGATGTGATCGGGCGTGTCAAAATCCGGTTCACCGGCAGCCAGTACGATAATATCCCGGCCGGCCGCCTTGAGTGCCTTGGCACGACTGGTGATAGCGAGGGTTGGGGAGGGTTGGATACGGCCAACACGTTGGGAGAGTTTCATTGAGATTTTTCTTTTTTGTCTAATCCGCTGATGAAGGGTGTCGGGTAACTTTCGTTTTCCTTAGCATTCAGTATATTGATCATTCCTTAACTACTCCAGGGAGAGGGTATGGCTGGAAGTGCCCTGATACTAACATCGAGTAATATACCTGTAACCTGAGTCTGAACCCAAGCCATGTCTCACAACTTCACATTAACGAGTGCCTATACGCCTGCCGGTGACCAACCTGCAGCCATCGAGGCCCTGATCGCCGGTCTGGGAGACGGTGAGGCCTGTCAGACCCTGCTCGGTGTGACCGGATCGGGCAAGACCTTCACCATCGCCAATGTGATTCAAGCGGTACAACGGCCGACCTTGATCATGGCGCCCAACAAGACCCTGGCGGCCCAGTTGTATGCCGAGATGCGGGAGTTCTTTCCCCACAATGCGGTGGAGTACTTTGTTTCCTATTACGATTATTACCAGCCTGAGGCCTATATGCCCGCCAGTGACACCTTCATCGAGAAGGATGCGGCTATCAATCAATACATCGAACAGATGCGTCTGTCCGCCACCAAGGCCATCCTGGAACGTCAGGATGTCATTATCGTTGCTACCGTGTCCGCTATCTATGGTTTGGGCGATCCAGACGCCTATCATGGCATGATTCTGCACCTGCGCCAGGGCGCAATTATGGACCAGCGTGATATTTTGCGCCGCTTGGCGGAGATACAGTACACCCGCAATGATGTTGAACTGCGCCGGGGAATGTTTCGGGTCCGAGGTGACGTGGTGGACATCTATCCGGCGGATTCCGACCATCTGTGCATCAGAGTCGAGCTGTTCGGGGATGAAATCGAACGCCTGAGCGAGTTCGATCCTCTCACCGGGGCGGTAGAAGCCACCATTACCCGCACCACGGTCTATCCCAAGAGTCATTATGTCACCCCTCGGGAGACCATTTTAAAATCGATAGATAAAATTAAAATCGAATTAAAGGAGCGGCTTGCGGTGTTACGTAGTGTGGACAAATTGGTAGAGGCCCAGCGCCTGGAGCAACGCACCCAGTTTGATCTGGAGATGATGCGGGAGTTGGGATACTGCAACGGCATCGAAAACTACTCGCGCTATTTGTCTGGCCGGGCCCCTGGTGAACCGCCCCCCACCTTGATCGACTACCTGCCAAAAGGGTCGTTATTGGTGCTGGATGAGAGTCATGTCACCGTGCCCCAGACCGGTGCCATGTATAAAGGTGATCGATCCCGCAAAGAGACCCTGGTGGAGTACGGGTTTCGTCTGCCCTCAGCCATGGACAACCGGCCCCTGCGGTTCGATGAATTCGAACGTCTCATGCCCCAGACTATTTTTGTGTCGGCTACTCCGGGTAATTACGAATCTGAGCGCGCCGGGGCGGTAATCGATCAGGTGGTACGGCCCACGGGCTTGGTGGACCCGGAGGTGGAGGTGCGCCCGGTGGCCACCCAGGTGGATGACGTGTTATCGGAGATTAACAAGCGCGCACCGCTCAAAGAGCGGGTGTTGATCACTACCTTGACCAAACGTATGGCCGAAGACCTGACCGAATATCTCGACGAACACGGGGCCAGGGTGCGCTACCTGCATTCTGATATTGATACCGTAGAGCGGGTGGAGATCATTCGTGATCTACGTGCCGGAGAATTTGATGTACTGGTGGGGATCAACCTGCTCAGGGAAGGTCTGGATCTGCCGGAAGTGTCTTTGGTTGCCATCCTCGACGCCGATAAAGAAGGTTTTTTGCGTTCCACCCGGTCTTTGATCCAAACCATGGGCCGGGCGGCCCGTAACATCAATGGTAGGGTCATCATGTATGCCGATCGGATAACCGATTCCATGCGCCGGGCCCTGGATGAGACCGATCGGCGCAGAGAAAAACAGCAGGCCCACAATAAGGCCCATGGGATCACCCCCAAGGGTATCGAAAAGGCGGTACATGATCTCATCGACGGTGCCAGCCAGGTCATACCTGGGGCAGGTTATCAACGGCGCGGTCGAGGGGCCAGTGTGCAAGCGGCAGAAGAACAAGCAAATTATGTGAGCATGGAACCGGGAAAATTGGCGCGCTTGTTGAAGAAGATGGAGAAGGAAATGTACGGCCATGCCACCAACCTGGAATTTGAAAAAGCGGCGGCACTGCGGGACCGAATCGAGGGTATTCGGAAGAATAGTCTAGGTTTGGTTCCAGAAGCGACCGAGCCATCGGCGAATGATCGATAATTTTAATTTCTGAGAGAGGCTGGAGTCCAGTTCATGGTTCATCGTCACTCCGCGAAGGCCGGAGTCCAGAAGATACGTATCAACAGAATCAAAGAGATATGGATGCCAGCCTTCGCCGGTATGACGCATAGCCGCAGGTTATGACGTGTAGCATTGAACCAATAACGGGGTCGGACCTACGCAACTCATTGAAGTAAAAGGGAAAGGACTTAAAAAAGGCCCCTAAAAACCGCTTAGAACACACTTTTTAGCATTAAAATGAAGGCTTCAAGGAGGAAGCTATGCCACGCGCTCATCGCTATTTTCTGCCCGGTCATGCCTGGCACATTACCCACCGCTGTCACGGCCAAGAATTTCTTTTAAAGTTCGCCAAGGATCGTCGTCGTTGGTGGTACTGGTTGTTTGAAGCAAAAAAGCGTTACGGCTTGTGTGTTTTAAATTACATCATCACCTCGAATCACATCCACTTGCTGGTGCTAGACAAAACTGAGGGTGCGCTTGCAAAGAGCATGCAGCTTGTTGCCGGCCGCACTGCCCAGGAATACAACCAACGTAAACTAAGGCAGGGTGCATTTTGGGAAGATCGCTACCACGCTACGGCGGTAGAAACCGATGCGCACCTGGCGCGTTGTCTGGTGTATATCGATCTCAACATGGTGCGCGCCGGCGTGGTAAGGCATCCTGCCCATTGGTGTGATAGCGGTTATCGTGATATTCAAAACCCACCTAGTCGGTATGCCATCATTGATTTACCGGCACTGGTTCAAGTTCTCGGGTTCACTAGCCTGAAACAGCTTCAAGCTGCCCACCGTAGTTGGATTGAAGCTGCGTTGGAGGCAAGCCATCAACAACGCCAAGGGATGTGGACCGATAGTCTTGCTATTGGGAGTCCGGACTATGTTGCTCGGGTTCAGGCAGCACTGGGGGTTACCGCCAAATATCGTTCAAATGCAAAACTAGAGTCGGATAATGTGCTGAAGGAGGCTCAGGGCTCGTATGCCATTTTGGGGGCAAAAAGAGCAGTTTAAGGCTAAATAACGACGGATTTAGGCCCTGATTTATATTTGAATCAAGGGGTTGCGTAGGTCCGACCCTACTCTTGCGGTATCGACGCTATGCGACCTGGCAACTCATGTGGGACGCAACAGGCTACACGGGCTTTGCAAGTGAACAGTTATTTCGAAACGTATCTGCACCGTAATGAAGACTGGTTTGTGGTGCCGTGCGGCGGATTTATGCCATTATTATCATATGAATCAAGGGGTTGTGTAGGCGCGACTCTACTCTCTATCTTCAGGGTTGACCAACGCGGTGCTTATGGTATTCTTTGTTCTCAATTCGCGAATAGAGAATATCGATGAATCTCAAACCTCAAGATCTGCTGTTTCTACTCAAGCTCGTTGCTTTGGGTAAAGAAGATTGGTCTTTCGCCAAATTGGCGATTGCTCTCGGTATGAGTCCATCCGAAGTTCACGCAGCAGCCAAACGTGCGCTTGTTGCAAGGTTGGCGGGTAAAGAGGACGACCATATTCGGCCGAACATCATGAATTTGGAGGAATTTCTATTGCACGGCATTCAGTATGTATTTGTACCTGATCGAGGTGGGTTGAATCGCGGTATGCCGACTGCATATGCCTATGGGCCTTTGGAGGATTATTTTACGGGTTCTAAAGGAGAACTTCCGCCGGTATGGCCGGATCCCGATGGGAGGATTAAGGGAGAGTCTTTTGCGCCGTTGTACAAGTCTGCGCCAACGGCAGCAAAGAACGACCCAAAGCTATATGAATTGTTAGCCCTAGTGGACGTGCTTCGGGGTGGACGTGCCAGAGAGCGCGATATCGCTAAAAATGAGCTGAAATCGCGATTGTCGTCATATCATGGCTTGGAGGATTCCATGCAGTCTAGTGACAAAGATAATATTGCGATTGGGAAAACTTTCGTTGTGCCTCGTAGAAACTTGGAGAAGTTGGCGCAGCGTTATCATATCAAGCGTCTTTCCCTATTCGGTTCTGCAGCCAGAGGGGAACTTGGACCGGATAGTGATATTGATCTGATTGCTGAATTTGAGAAAGGCAAATCACCTTCATTGGGAGGGATGGTTAAAATTCATGATGACTTTTCAACTTTATTCAAAGGCCGTAAGGTAGACATCGCCACACCCAGTATTATGAACAACCCTTACCGTCGCCAAGCGATAGAACGGGAAATCGAGAAACTTTATGCTGCCTGAAGATAGAGATCCGGCCTACTTATGGGACATGCTTCAGGCCGCCAAGGAAGTCGATAGTATGCTGTATGAATATGACTTGGCCGCATTTCTTGCTGACCGTGTCATGTTGAGAGCAGTGGAGCGCAGCATTGAGATCATCGGAGAGGCTGCGGGTTGTGTTTCAGTAACCTATCAAGATGCCCATCCGGAGATTCCATGGCGAGAAATTATTGGCCAGAGAAACATACTGGCGCATGAATACGGTCAGATCAATCATGAGCTTCTTTACAAGACGGCCAGCGAAGATATACTCACCTTGATTACCTGCATCGAGGAATTATTACCGCCGCTTGACGACGATTAAATTGGTAACCAACCAGATAATATAATAGTGGCAAACAACGCAAAACGGACACCTGCATATTCTGGCGGAACGTGAACACCCACTCTGAAAAAAGGAAAAAGGGTCAGAGCCGGATTTTCTTAGATTCTCTCAAAATCCCTAAAGTTTTATCGAGGCACTACCTGCATAACCGCTTTAAGTGGTGAAAAGCCAGGATTTCAATTGATCCCGAAAGTCCGAATATGCTAACGTTCGCGTCCTCTTCAGGCGCGTAGCTCAGTTGGTTAGAGCACCACCTTGACATGGTGGGGGTCGTTGGTTCGAATCCAATCGCGCCTACCAACAATATCTTAACGGCCCTTGGTATGGGCCGTACCGGTTTATCCACGGCCACTCGTAGCGGTCGCAAAAATAAGGAGTTTGTGTGCCTACTATTACACTGCCGGATGGCAGCCAGCGTCAGTTTCCCCAACCCGTTACTGTTCACGAAGTCGCCGCCGATATCGGTGCCGGTCTGGCCAAGGCCGCCCTGGCGGGTCGCGTCGAGGGTCGTATCGTCGATACCTCGTTTCGTATTGAATCCGATAGCACATTGGCCATCATCACCGACCGCGATGCCGAAGGCCTGGAGGTCATTCGTCATTCCACTGCCCACCTGCTGGCCCAAGCGGTCAAGCAATTGTATCCCGAGGCCCAGGTGACCATTGGCCCGGTGATCGATAATGGTTTTTATTACGATTTTGCCTTTGAGCGCCCGTTTACCCCCGAAGACCTGGCCAAGATCGAAAAGAAGATGGAGGAACTCGTCAAGCAGGATATCAGCGTGTCCCGCGAGGTGATGGTCAGAGAGGAGGCGATCGAATTTTTCAAGGGCATGGGTGAGGCCTACAAGGCCGAAATCATTGCGGATATTCCTGCAGGAGAAGATATCTCCTTATACCGCCAGGGGGAGTTTATCGATTTATGTCGCGGCCCCCATGTCCCCAGTACCGGCAAGCTCAAGGCCTTCAAGTTAATGAAGGTGGCGGGGGCCTATTGGCGGGGTGATTCCAACAATGCCATGTTACAGCGTATCTATGGTACTGCGTGGGCCAACAAGAAGGCCCTCAAGGCCCATTTGTATCGCCTCGAAGAGGCGGAAAAGCGCGACCACCGTAAGCTGGCCAAACGCATGGACCTGTTTCACACCCAGGAAGAGGCCCCGGGTATGGTGTTCTGGCATCCGGCCGGTTGGACGGTTTATCAGAGCATTGTTCACTACATCCGGGATATTCTTAACAACCACGGTTACCAGGAGATCCATACCCCTGCGGTGGTGGACCGTAGTCTGTGGGAAAAGTCGGGGCACTGGGAAAAATTTCGTGATGACATGTTCACCACCGCGTCGGAGAACCGGGATTACGCCATCAAACCCATGAACTGCCCTTGCCACGTTCAAGTCTACAATCAGGGCCTCAAGAGTTATCGGGATCTGCCTTTGCGACTGGCAGAGTTTGGCTCCTGTTTGCGCAATGAGCCCTCTGGAACCCTCCATGGCCTGATGCGCCTGCGCAGTTTTGTCCAGGATGACGCCCACATTTTTTGTACCGAGGAGCAGGTTCAGGATGAGGTGTCGGACTTTATAGATTTGCTGTTTAAGGTCTATGCAGATTTTGGCTTTACCGATGTGATCATTAAATTGTCCACTCGGCCCGAACAGCGGGTCGGTTCCGATGAGGTTTGGGACAAGGCCGAACAGGCCCTGGAGCAGGCCCTCAACGCTAAAAATCTGGAATGGCAGCTCCAACCCGGTGAGGGGGCATTTTATGGGCCCAAAATCGAATTCTCTTTGAAGGACTGTCTGGACCGGGTGTGGCAGTGTGGCACCATCCAGGTGGATTTTTCCATGCCGGGACGATTGGAGGCGGAATATGTCGCTGAGGATGGAAAACGTCAGACCCCGGTCATGTTGCACCGGGCCATTTTGGGCTCAATCGAGCGTTTTGTCGGTATCCTCATCGAGCATCATGCCGGTGCCTTCCCCGCCTGGTTGGCACCGATTCAGGGGGTATTGCTCAATATCACCGACCGCCAGGCCGATTATTTGCTCGAATTGGAAAAAACACTGAAAAAACAGGGTCTCAGGGTGGAATCCGACTTGAGAAACGAGAAGATCGGCTTTAAAATCCGCGAGCATACTTTAAGGCGGGTTCCCTACTTGCTGGTTGCAGGTGATCGGGAGCTCAACGACCATACATTGGCCGTGCGCACGCGTTCTGGTGAGGATCTTGGGAGCATGACGGTAGATGCCGTTATCGAGCTCCTTGACCGGGATATCGCGAGCCGCGGCATTCGTACTTTAGAGGACTGAAAACATCGCAGTTGAGAAAAAGACACGCCTGAACGAGCAGATTACGATACCTGAGGTCAGGTTGATTGGGGCCGATGGCGAACAAGTCGGAGTTGTGTCGTCCCAGGAAGCCCTGCAAAAGGCCATAGAGTCAGGTCTGGATCTGGTTGAAATTTCACCTAATGCGGAACCGCCCGTTTGCCGGATTATGGATTTTGGCAAATTCCGTTATGAGGCCAGCAAGAAAAAGCAGCAGGCGAAGAAGAAACAAAAGCAGACCCATTTAAAAGAGATCAAGTTTCGGCCGGGTACGGATATAGGTGACTACCAGGTCAAGCTACGTAAATTGATACAGTTCCTTGAGGACGAGGATAAGGTCAAGATTACACTTCGATTTCGGGGTCGTGAGATGGCCCACCAGGAATTGGGTCGTAAATTATTGAACAGGGTGGAAGAAGACCTGAAGGAATACGGGGTAGTGGAACAATACCCCAAGCTGGAAGGCCGATTGATGGTCATGGTCCTGGCGCCTAAAAAGGCCTCGTGAACCAACCGATTTGGAGTTAAGTGTTATGCCGAAGATGAAGACTAACCGTGGTGCAGCCAAGCGTTTTAAAAAGACCGCCAAGGGCCGCTTTAAATGCAAACATTCCCATTTGCGCCACATTCTGACCAAGAAGTCACCCAAACGTAAGAGTCATTTGCGTGCCGGTGCCCTGATCAAAAAATGTGACACTCCGCAGATAGCGCGGATGTTGCCTTACGCCTGAGATAGAGGTTAAGTAGCATGCCAAGAGTAAAACGTGGTGTGACGGCCCGTGCCCGTCACAAAAAAGTCATTGCCCGTGCCAAGGGTTATCGGGGTGCGCGCAAGAACGTCTTTCGGGTGGCCAAGCAGGCCGTCGATCGGGCAGCATCCTATGCCTATCGCGATAGACGTCAGCGCAAGCGCCAGTTTCGTGCCCTGTGGATTGTGCGTATCAATGCGGCGGCCCGGGAATGTGGTATCAGTTACGGTCGTTTTATGCACGGTCTCACCAAGGTCGATGTGAGTCTGGATCGTAAGGTCCTGGCCGATCTTGCAGTCCACGATAAAAATGCCTTTTCGGTATTGGCGGAAAAGGCCAAGGCTGCGCTGGCCTAATCAACACTTGTGCGCCCCGCGCGCGAGTTCGAGTTGAGAAGGGAAAGGTGTACGCGCCTTTCCCTTTTTTTGTACGACTTGCGATAGTAGTTTCAACTAGAGGTAACTGACATAAGGGCACTTCTTAATTGATAGCTCCTTCTCCCTCCGGGAGAAGGTTGGGATGAGGGGATAATAAAATCAATAGATTATCCTTGGTTGACTCCCTCACCCTAACCCTCTCCCGGAGGGAGAGGGGATTAATAGAAGCGCCCATAACTGTTGTAGACCAACAATGCACCAAGACAACAACACAGCCAGTGAGTTAACATCATGACACTAGAACTTGACACGGTTCTGGGTGAGGCCATGGACGAGATTGCCGAGATTGATGATCTGACGTCATTGGAGGCCTTGCGCGTCAAACTGCTAGGTAAGAAGGGTGTGTTGACCGCGCAACTGCAGCAGCTCGGCAAGCTTCCACCCGAACAACGGCCCGCAGCAGGCCAGCAGATCAATCAGGCCAAGAAGACATTCCAGGACGCCCTTGAGGCTCACCGCAGTCAACTGGAGTCATCCGCGTTGGAGCAAAAACTTGCGGCCGAAGGGCTGGATGTCACATTACCGGGTCGCAACGGACAGACAGGGGGGCTGCACCCTATCACCCGTACCCTGCGCCGCCTCGAATCGCTGTTCACCCACATGGGCTTTAGGGTTGCCGATGGTCCCGAGATTGAGGATGATTTTCACAATTTTGAGGCCCTCAATATCCCGCCAGACCATCCGGCACGGGCCATGCACGATACATTTTATTTGCCAGACGGCCATTTGTTACGTACCCATACTTCGCCGGTGCAAGTGCGTTTCATGCAAAGCCACGAGCCCCCGTTTCAGATTATCGCCCCTGGCCGGGTCTACCGTTGCGATTCCGATGTCACCCATACCCCTATGTTTCACCAAATTGAGGGCTTGGTGGTGGGTGAAGACGTGAGCTTTGCCCAACTCAAAGGCGTCATTATCAATTTTCTGGAGAAGTTTTTTGAAGCCGAGTTGAAGGTGCGATTTCGGCCATCGTTCTTTCCGTTTACCGAACCGTCCGCTGAAGTCGATATCAGTTGCGTCATCTGCGGTGGCAAGGGCTGCCGTGTGTGCAGCCGCACCGGATGGCTGGAAGTGCTGGGTTGCGGCATGGTCCATCCCGAGGTGTTTCGGCACTGTGGAATCGACAGCGACAAATACAGTGGCTTTGCCTTCGGCCTGGGGGTCGAACGCCTCACCATGCTGCGCTATGGCGTGGACGACCTGAGGCTGTTCTTTGAGAATGATCTGCAGTTTTTGAAACAATTCAACTAGTCCACGGATTAACGCGGAGATCGCAGAGGCGCAGAGTACGCAAAGTAAAACTAAATCAGTTTGATGCTGCGGACAAATGCCCAGCATACAAAAAGCGAAAAGGTCACAACCATGAGTAGACAAAATATCCTCTGCGTCTTTGCGCCTCTGCGAGCTCTGCGTTTACAACGAACTTGAAAGATTCAACATGAAAATTAGCGAACAATGGTTACGGGAGTGGGTGTCACCCAAGATGACAACCCAGGAGCTGGCCGATTGCCTGACCATGGCGGGGTTGGAGGTGGGGGGTATTGAGCCTGCTGCGCCACCTCTGGATAAGGTTGTGGTGGGCCGGATCAGTGCTATTGAGCCCCATCCCGATGCAGATCGATTACGGGTCTGTGAGGTCGACGTGGGCCAGGCAGCGCCACTGCAAATTGTCTGTGGTGCCAGCAATGCCCGCGAAGGAATGTACGCGCCGGTGGCCATGGTGGGTGCCGTGCTGCCCAATGGGACTCAAATTGGCAAAAGCAAACTACGCGGCGTGGCCTCGGCGGGGATGTTGTGTGCTGCGGCCGAGTTGGGTTTGGAAGAAGATTCTTCGGGTTTGATGGATTTAGGCACGCAGGCAAAACCGGGCATGCCGATTGAAAATTTCCTAAAACTCAATGACCA
Source organism: Gammaproteobacteria bacterium (assembly GCA_013152415.1). Classification (GTDB taxonomy): domain Bacteria; phylum Pseudomonadota; class Gammaproteobacteria; order HyVt-429; family HyVt-429; genus HyVt-429. Next base: position 37,683 of record JAADGI010000004.1, read on the forward strand.
GGTTATAGAAATTGACCTTACCCCCAACCGGGGTGATTGTCTGAGTATTGCCGGTGTGGCACGGGAGTTATCTGCACTCACCAAGGTGCGGGTCAAACCGCCGAAGATGCCGGTCATAAGCGCGAGTATTCGTTTAAAACGCAAAGTCGTCGTCAAAGCCAAACAGGCCTGCCCACGTTATGTGGGGCGGGTTATTCAGGGCGTTGATTCACAGGCTGCCACCCCATTGTGGATGCAGGAACGCCTGCGTCGCGGTGGGCAGCGCTGTATTCATCCGGTAGTCGATGTACTCAACTATGTCATGCTGGAGGTGGGTCAGCCCATGCACGCCTTTGATCTTGCTAAGCTCAAGGGTGACATCGTAGTACGTTACGCCAAGCAGTCCGAGCATCTAAAGCTGCTCGATGGATCAGAGACCAAGTTGAATACCGATACATTAGTGATTGCCGATGACAAGAGTCCCTTGGCACTTGCTGGCATCATGGGTGGGCTGGATTCGGCGGTGGACAAACAGACCCGTGATATTTTTCTGGAAAGCGCACACTTCGCACCCCAGGCGATTGCCGGCCGGGCGCGGGAAATGGGGATGCAAACGGAATCTTCCTATCGATTTGAACGTGGAGTGGATGCTGCCCTACAAGTTTTGGCCATAGAACGGGCAACAAAATTGATTTTGGATATCGCTGGTGGGAGTGCAGGACCTGTTAGCGATATTAGGGACAAAGCTTCGCTGCCCAAGCGTAGTGTTATTAAACTGGATCATGATCGCGTACATCGCATTCTAGGTATCGAGTTATCCGCAAAGACCATCGAGCAAATAATGACCCGATTGGGTATGGGTGTCGTCAAATCCATCAAGGGTTGGCGTATTACTCCACCCAGCCATCGATTCGACATCAGTAGAACATGCGATCTTATCGAGGAGATCGCACGGGTGCAGGGGTACAGTGAGATACCCACTGCACTGCCCTATGCACATATGGAAATGCAACCGCAATCTGAAGCCAAGATAGAGGCTTCTCGAATGATCGATCTCTTGGTCGATCGCGATTACCAGGAAGTCATTAGCTATAGTTTCGTTGACCGTGAATTAGAATCTTTGCTGGAGCCTCAAGGCGATCTGGTGGCCCTGGCCAATCCCATTAGCCATGATATGGCGGTGATGCGCTCTACACTATGGACAGGATTATTGCAGGCGCTCAGTTACAACCTTAACCGGCAGCACCGCAGGGTGCGCTTGTTTGAGGCCGGGCAGGTTTTTAGTCGCAATAACGGTCAGTACATTGAGCGCCGGATGCTTGCAGGCCTCATTTGTGGGTCGCGGCAGCCCGAGCAATGGTCGGTTGAAGACTTTAAAACAGATTTTTACGACATCAAGGGTGATGTGGAGGCCCTGTTAGGCCTGTCTGGTACAGGATCGCGGTACACCTTCTCCCCTGAATCATTTCCGGCCTTACACCCCGGACAATCGGTGTCTATTTTTGACTCATTAGGGGTGGATATCGGGAAAATGGGTTGTCTGCACCCTGAATTGACAGAGAAGCTGGATATTCCCTCTGGGGTGTGTCTGTTTGAACTCGACTTTGAGGCCCTTAGGCGACGGCATATCCCTACGATCAGACCCTTAGCACGGTTTCCGGCAATTCGGCGGGATTTGGCAGTCACCGTAGCCCAGGCCCTACCGGTGCAGACGGTCCTGGATACCGTTAGCCAAGCCGCCGGGGAGACCTTGACAAAGCTCGAGTTATTTGACGTTTATCGGGGCAAAGGTGTTGATTCCAAGAGAAAAAGTCTTGGATTTGGCTTGACCTTACAAGACAGTTCGCGCACTCTTAGAGATGAGGATGTCGATGCAGTGATGGAGACCGTACTCGCGGCTCTGCAGACAAGATGTGGCGCACAACTAAGAGAATAAAAGGGTGGGTTCATGGCGGTTACCAAAGCGGACTTAGCAGATGCGCTATACCATGAGTTGGGATTGAATAAGCGAGAAGCCAAGGAATTTGTCGAGTTGTTTTTTGAGAAACTTAGAGACGCCCTGGAAAGGGGTGAGGATGTTAAGCTCTCGGGGTTTGGCAATTTTGGTTTGCGCGAGAAGAATTCCAGGCCAGGTCGCAACCCAAAGACGGGCGAGGAAATACCCATTTCTGCACGTCGGGTAGTGACTTTTAGAGCCAGTCAGAAATTGAAACAACGTGTGGAAGATAACTCTGAACTGCTTGGGGGTAAACTGAATATGGTACGGGTACAGGCGAATGCTGGATCCGGGTGACAATTCAGAACTGCCCCCTATCCCCGCCAAGCGCTATTTCACCATTGGTGAAGTGAGTGAGTTGTGCGCGGTAAAGCCTCATGTACTGCGGTATTGGGAACAGGAGTTCCCGCAGCTTAAGCCGGTAAAGCGTCGAGGTAACAGACGCTACTACCAACGCCATGAGGTACAATTGATTCGGCAGATCCGCAGTCTGCTCTATGTCGATGGGTTTACCATCAGCGGTGCGCGAAACCGCCTCGATGGCGACTCGGCGGCGGGTAACGGTGAAGTAAACTCAAAAAACGAACATGCCGTCGTAGTCAAAGACTTGATTCGAGAGTTGGATGAGGTTTTACAGATTCTCAAAAATTAAATCCGGTCATTTGGTATTTTGCCCACCGGGAATCTCAAAGATTATCCTTACATAAAAGAATTTATTCGGGGCGTAGCGCAGCCTGGTAGCGCACCGGCATGGGGTGCCGGTGGTCGGAGGTTCGAATCCTCTCGCCCCGACCATTTAATCCACGGGCTAAGTGAGTTGAGATGGTTTCTAACCACGAAAATTCACACATAAATCCAATCAGCCGAAAGCTTCTGTGCGTTCCTTCGCAATGCACACTGGGTGTTTACCCCCTATCTGCAGTTTTGCTTCGTCAGCAAGGTATCGCCGAAGTCCGTAAGTGGGCGTCACCATGCCTAAAGCCTTTGCTATCCAGTGTATTTCTTCTATGAATGTGGGGCATGAATCTAAAGGCCATGTCCACACAAGAAAAAGAAAAAAATGAGCAAGCAATGCAGTATCTGGATATTGTGGATACTATCATTGTCGCTTTGGATTTGAGTGGAAATATTACTTTTATAAACAAGGCAGGTTGTGAATTATTGGGGTACGGCAAGCATGCACTATTAGGCCAAAATTGGTTTGATCAATTTATCCCAGGCGATATTCGGGAAGCCGTAAAAGCAAAATTTAAATCCAGACTGGATGGCCACACAAACCTCTATGCGAGTTATGAGAGTGTGCTTATCACCAGGAAGAGCGAAGAAAAATTAATTGCCTGGCATAACAATGCCATACATGATGATACGGCTAATATCATTGGTATGTTATTTTCTGGGGATGACGTAACTCAAAAGATAAGGGACAGAGAAAAACTCGCCTCCTCAGAAGCAAGGTGGCGATCGATATTGGAAGCTACGCAAGACCATATTATGGTGCTTGATAGAGAAGGCATCATATATTACATCAATCATGCCGCCCCTGGTTTAAAAAAGGAAGATGTTATTAAGACCAGCGTATATCAATACGTTGATGAGACGGCACATAAAGCCATGGAGAGTTGTTTTAAGCACGTTTTTGATACCGGAGAAAATGGAGAGTATAGCGTCAGTTATCAAGATAGTGAGGGGTGTGATCATTTTTACCAATCAACTGTTTCCCCCATGATTGAAGGTGGAAAAGTCACATCGGTTATTGTTAGCGCGCGTGATGTTACGGCAATGAAGAAAACAGATTCAGATCTAATCTTGTTGCAAGATCAGCTTAACCATGCATTACAGAACCAGCTTGACCGCGTATTAACCCTGTCTACTTCTGTTATTTATACACGTAAGATGAGTGAGCATTATGCGCTCACTTTTATGGGCGAAGGGATACAATCTCAGTTAGGTTATTCCCCTGCAGATTTTACAGATGACCCCGACTTCTGGGTAAATCATATTCATCCTGATGATAAGCAACGTGTGTTGCAAGAACTTTCATCATTTGATGATCATGAGGAGCATATTCAGGAGTATCGATTCCGCCATAAAAATGGAAATTACCTCTGGATGCATGACGAATTTCGCGTTTCTCATGACACAAATAATAAGCCACGTGAGTTAATTGGTGCGTGGGTTGATATAACGAGGAACAAAATATATGAGGAAAATCTTAAACAGGCCAAATTAAATTCCGATGCTGCCAACAAGGCTAAATCAACTTTTCTGGCAGTAATTGGCCACGAGCTTCGTACGCCGCTCAATGTGGTACTGGGCATGTCAAATATTCTCCTGAAAGGAGAGTTAACAAATCAGCAACGAGAAGATGTGGCCACTATATTGACGGCAGCCAGTGAATTACAGCGAATAATTGAAGATATAGTGGATTACGTAAAACTGGAGAGTGGTGGTATTCGACTCAAGGATGATGTGTTTGCAGTCAGAGACACCATCGCCAGAATAGCGGGGAGATTCAGGCCGCTGGCTGAGAAAAAGAATCTGAAATTTGATGTGACTGTTAGCAGCAAGGTGCCACGATTGTGCGTGGGCGATGAAGGAAGAATCATCCAGGTCCTGAATAACATAATCGGGAATGCTATAAAATTTACAAACCAGGGCGGTATTGATATCAAAGTGGATGTAGCGATTGTCACAAAAACCACATTAGAATTGATGGTTACTGTTCAGGATACCGGCATCGGTATTGAGCGCGATCAATACCGCCTGATTTTTAATAAATTTATACAAGTAGATGATTCCCGGTCACGGAGCCATGGTGGTATTGGACTCGGTTTGTCAATTGCCAGAGAATTGGTTGAGATGATGGATGGGGGGATTAAATTGAATAGTATACTTGGGCAGGGTTCAACATTTACTATTCACTTGGGTTTGAAACTCCCCAAAGAAAATAGTGCTTACAAAGAAGGTGGGAATAAATTATTACCGATTGGTTATTCGAGGCTAAAGGTTCTTCTTGTGGAAGATGATCAACAACAGCAAATTCTATTGCAAGAGATTATTGAAAAATTAGGATGTAGGGTAGTTGTTGCATGGGGAGGGAAAGAAGCACTTTCTTTGTTTGATAGTGATTATGATATTGTGTTTACGGATGTAACGATGCCTGGTATGGATGGTTATGAACTATCTCAAAGATTGAGGCAACGCATGATGGCATATGACAAGCCAATCCCTATTGTTGGTGTAACCGCAATCTGCCAGGAAGATGATGAGGTGATCCGGGAATCTGAGCTGGACGCTTGTGTCAGCAAACCGACGGATTCTAAAGCTATCGAAGAAATTTTTGCTGCATATATATCTCATGATGATATCGAAGCCATCCCTAAAATCCACTAAAGACCTATTTGATTGGCCGGTTATGCAGTCCACAACAACATCTAAAATTCAGAGTGAACCTCGGCAATTTACTGTGCTATTTTGCACCATGGTAGGGGCGGCCCCTCTAGCAAAGTCTCTTGATGCTAAAAATAGGCATGAAGTGATGCGAATTTATCGGCAGCACTGCATAGATGCTGTTATGCATCATGGTGGCCTTGTGTCAGATCGTTTTGATGATACGGTAGTCACCGCCTACTATGGATATCAAGATGCTTTAGAAAATCCAACACAGTGTGCGACACGCTCCGCTTTAGAGATTATAGCCCGAATTTCACAATCTGGATTGCAGCTTGATCCGTTTGTGTCTACTGATTTAACGGTGCATATCGGTATCGATACTGGATTAGTTACGGATGACGCTATAGGTGGAGTGGATGACCCAGGGCAGAACGAACCCGAAAATGAAATACTGGATTTTGCTACAAAATTATCCGCTAGCGCAAAGCCCAATACTATTTCTGTGAGCGAGAAAGCGTATGGTCTTGTAAAAGATTTATTTGAGTTTGAAAAACTTGGGCGCTGCAAACTTAAGGATATTCCTGGTAAGGCCCTTGTGTACAAAGCTCTTAAAGAGAGCAAGCCATTGATAGTGGACTTTACTCCGATGGTGGGCCGGGATGCGGAGATGAGGGAGTTGTTGGCTTATTGGTTCAAGGCCATAATCAACACAGGACAGGTTGTCATGTTAACGGGTGAGGCCGGTGTGGGTAAAACCCGATTGGTGGAAGGCCTGCAAAAACAGCTTGCAGTAGTGACAAGGAATCTAGTCAAATTTCACTGCACACGGAGGGCACAAAATAGTGTCTTCTACCCCATTATCGAGTATTTGTGCCAGCGTTTCCAGTTTACAGCAACGGATAGTGACCAGGATAAATGGGAGAAACTTGAGGCCTTTTTTACATCAAGAACAGACGGCCCCTATGCTATTCCTGTTCTGGCATCTTTATTGTCACTATCAACAGATGACCAGAAAAAGCTTCAGGAAGTTGAGCCTGAAGAACAAAAAAAGAAGACTCAAACCGTCTTGTTGGATCTACTTTATGAGCGGGCAAAGGAAGGGCCCGTCTTGTTTGTTGTTGAGGATTTGCATTGGATCGATCCATCCACATTGGCGTTGTTACAGCTTCTTATTCAAGATGGCATAAGGGCGCCCATTATGCTGCTGATGACTACGCGCCCGGGTAGCCACTTTCCGTGGAATGACAATCCGGGAGTGGCTCACGTAGCTATCAGTCGTTTAAGTGCATCAGACGCCAGGGAGATGATAGGGGCGATTCCAGGGGCGGCAGGATTACCTGACAGTATTGTTCGTGGGCTTATCGATAGGACCGATGGTATCCCGCTATTCATTGAAGAATCGACAAAGATGGTGCTTGAGAGTAGTCACTTGAAGGAAAAGAGTGAAGGGGATATTGCTGTTAAAGACCCCCTTTCTGCAAAGATTCCAGATACATTACAAGACATGTTGATGACCCGTCTGGATTGTCTCGGTCAAGCAAAAGATATTGCCCAAGCCGGGGCCGTGGTGGGGGGGGAGTTTAGCTATGAATATATTTGCAGTATTACGCATGAAAAACCCCATGTGGTAAAAGAAGCCCTTGATCGACTGGAAGCCGCCGGCTTGGTTAAATTTCATCGAAATAGTCCAGGCTTAAAATATAGTTTTAGGCACGCTCTAATTCAGGATGCGGCATATCACACCCTGCTAAAGCAGAATCGAAAAAAGTTTCATTTTCGAATAGCAGAGATGATGGAAATACATTGTCAAGATATTTGTGACAATCAACCCGAGGTCGTTGCTGAGCATTATACACAGGCCGACATAAAGCCTAAGGCCATAGCATTTTGGCTTCGGGCAGGACGCCATGCGATGCAACGCTCGGCCTATGTGGAGGCTATTTGCCATTCAACACAAGGCCTGGATTTGCTGGAAAATGGGCCTAGTGACGGTGAACTAGAAGAGTTAGAGCTCGGATTACAATTGATCCTGGGAAATGCGCATGCGGTAACCAAGGGTTATGCAGCAAGGGTGGCGGAAAGGGCATTTTCACGGGCCAAGGACCTGTGTGAGGGCGCCCAGAGAGCTGATGATCAGATATTTGCTGCCCTATTTGGGCTGTGGCGCTTCTTCGGTGCCCGAGGTGATATACCCATGGCAATGGAATTGGCACAGCAATTTATGCTTCAAGCCAAAGACAATGCAGACCCGGTACGAGTGCACGAAGCAAACTATATGCTCGGCAATACATATTTTATGTCCGGAGAATTATTGCGTACCCGTTCCCACCTCGAACAGGTCATAGCATTCCAGGATTCAAAGCAGCGTTCACATGCAGCAATATACGGGTATGATCTGGTGGTCGTCAGCATGGGTTATCTTGCCTTGACCCTGTGGGTGTTGGGTCAGCCGGATCAGTCGTTGCGTCAGGCACAAGCTGCGGTAGCGTTGGCGCGATCATTGAGGCATCCCCATAGTTTGGTCATTGCGCTGAACTTTTTGGCTCGGGTTAGACAACACCGCCAGGAAAGAACGGATACCGTTAAAGAGGTATCTGAGTGCACAGAGATTTCGACCCAACGGCGTTTCGCTTATTGGAAGGCAGTTGGCACCATGTTGGATGGGTGGGCAAGAAGTGACCAGGACCCGGATAGCGTCAATACCATTCGCAAGGCCATTGATGCCCACCAAGCAGCGGGGGCAGAACTTGCCCATACCTATTTTCTCTCGATGTTGGCGGATGCCTGTTTACAAAATCGGGCATGGGAGGAGGGCCTGGGTTGTCTGGTTCGTGCTACCAACATGGTGCAACATAGAGGTGAAACCCTCTATGAAGGGGAGCTTTATCGTTTGCGTGGGGAATTGATATTGGGGCAGAACCCAACAGCACTTGACGATGCGCAGGACTGCTTTCAAAGGGCCCTTGATATTGCTCGAGCGCAGAAGGCAAAAGGCTGGGAGCTGCGTGCTGCAATCAGTATGAGCCGTTTATTGTTGAGTCGGGGTGATGCACAAGCAGTGATGCATCTGTTAGCGGAGCTATATAACAGTTTCTCGGAGGGTTCGGATACAGCCGACTTGGTGAATGCCAAAGAGCTGTTGGAACGATCAGAATCACTGTTATCAGGAGGCTGACTCATTCATATCCCGTCATTCCCACGAAAGAGGCTGTGTGAAAACCCAAATATAAATATACTCGGCGTCGTCGTACCGGCGAAGGCCGAGGGCACGGAATGACGAATTAATCAGATTCCCTAACACTACTTCATATAAAGGGTATTTCTTTTTTACATGGCTAGTATCACTAACCTAAACCCCCATTTTCTGTTTAGAGTCATCACGTAAATACAAGGCAATGTAGGCCAAGGCAAGCAGGACGATAAATAATGCTCCATTGGCCGGTATTTGCAGATTAAAATCCACGGCACTATGAATGAGTATTGCGGTGATACCCATCGTCGCGGCAAAGGCCATGCCTCGCATCAGTGGGTCCCTCCGTTTTCGCATCGCACGTAGTGCGGTAAACAGTGCCAGTATTACGGGCAACCCCACCAGAACAAAGCCTATGCCGCCACCTTCTACCAGAAACTGGAGATAGTCGTTGTGGGTATGGTAGTAAAAGCCGGAGATATCTTCACCTTTATAGCGCGGGAAGCTTGAATAAAAGCTGCCCAGTCCTGTACCCATTACTGGATATTTTTTAACCATCGTCGAGGCATCACGAAATATTTCATCACGGTTTTCGGTCTGTATGCTGGTTCTTTCAATGCGTTCGGCTACCTTGTCGATCCCAAACCAGGCCCCCAGCAAAAATAGATCAATAATCACCAGGCTGGCCAGCAATATGACCATGCTGCGAGTTTTGTGTTTGAACAACACCAGGGCCAGGCAACCGGTGATAAGCAAACTGGCAAAAAATGCCGTATTTCCCATGCGTGAACGGGTAAGAATCAGGCCGATGACCAGGATGGCGAGATAAAGCCGCAGCCGCATCTTGGGGCTTAATAATAATTTCAGAAAATCCCGGGCCCGTTGCCGCAGGCTACGTCGTGTTGTACTGGCCGTCAGGCTGGCGATGAGTAGGCCGATGCCCATGGCCAGAGCCATATTAAGGTATCCAGCCAGATGATTGCGGTTCACAAAAGTCCCAGTCGCCTTACCGAGGTAGGCCTCTTTGTGATGAAAGAAACCCCATTCAATGCCAGACAAGGTCATAAAACTACCAAAAATGGCCTGGAACAGTGCGCTGTACAATAGCAGATAGATAAGCAGTCTCAATCGTTGGCGTGTTGTCACTAACAACAGTGTGAGTGCGAATATCAATATAATTGCCAGACTACGCGACCAGGCAAGGGAAGTCGCCCATGGGTCAAGGGAAAGGCTGCCTGTATGGGCCGTGCCGCTCTGATTCAGTTGTTCAGCAAAAGCTAACTGGCCGAGTGAGGTATACAGTTGCCCGGCTTCAGGTGAGATCAGATTCAGTATGGGTAAGGGTAGGGGCAGTAATTGAATCGCGACAATAATGAGCCAGCCAGCAAACAGCAGTAGGGGTGTGCGTGCCTTTAGAAACGCATCTGTAAATTGTGTCCTGTCGTGAACGAAGAACCATAACCATACGGCGCTCAAAATAAATACCCATATCTCCATCAGTGCCTGTGCCCATGGGCGTACGCTGGCCATAGGCAAGGGCAGCCAAACCAGCAATGCAAGGTAGGCGTAAAACAGAGGCTGATCAGGTCCTGCTGGTGAGGTACTGTCTTTCACGTCTGTGCGAGCACGGAAGTGATTTTTATGCGCACCAAATCAGGCGCGGGTTAAAACCATCTTCATAAGCTCTGCTAATGATTTGGTTTTCATTTTTTTCATCATATTGGAGCGATGCACTTCAACGGTACGATAGCTGACAGATTGCACAACAGAAATTTCCTTGCTGGTCATTCCCTCTAATACCATTTTATATACGTCGTATTCCTTGGGCGTGAGTGAATCAATGCGTGATTGGATCTCATTATTTTTTCTAAATTTTTCGTTATTCTCTTTGTTGCATCGAACAGCTTTTCTGACACAATCCAGTAATGTCTGTTCGTTGACTGGTTTTTCTATGAATTCCAGACAACCGGCTTTTAATGCGCGAACGCTCATTTGCACATCAGCAATACCGGTCAGGAATATGATAGGAGGCGTATAGCTATGGTGGGTGTTGATATGCTCCTGTAATTCAAGTCCACTCATGCCCGGAAGTCGCACATCGATTACCAGGCAACTTGCCGTGTTGGGTTTATAGTTGGCAATAAAATCTTCTGCGGACATATGGCTCTCAACCTGATATTCAACAGATTCCAGCAGGCGGCGTAACAGTGTTTGCTGCCCTTCGTTATCCTCAATGACATGTACAGTACCACCTTTATCTGCAGAGGGCATAGATACTTTGCGTCTTTCTTTTTTAGAGCTACGCCTGTCATTTTGGCGGCTTCGGTTTGAGTCAGAATCTAAAATGGGTATTGAGGACATTTCCACACATCCCTTCGCTATACGCGATTAAGTCAATTTAATCTTTCTAAATTACCTTGCAGGTGAACCTGCAATTCTTTTTTCTATCATCAACAACTTTCTATTATCAACAACTAAGTATAAACCACATTGATACTAGCATTATTGCTTATATACATAAAATGCTGAAACGGTAGTATAAACCGTGTGTAAGGCGCAGAAATACACTGTATATCCATAAACTGAGGTAAATGAGAATAGCGCTGTTGGACAAAGGAAGCCGAGCTAATACTTATTAGACTACGTAGTACTACGTAATTTTGATAGATACATCGGTTGTTGAGTTTTGCTGTACCCCCCAGCGGCCTGAATTTTTTTGAATTACACGTGATCCCGTAACCCTGTGGTTGAGGGCGCACCCCGTTTCTGTGCGGCCGTTACCTGCTAATGTCTGTACGGCGGTAGCTTGGCTGAAACGCATTTATTAATGGAGTAGGGTAAAGAGTTTTTTGATAAATAATGATGCTTAGAGTTGTCTCAACAATCATTGCTGTTTTGATTGTCGTCGGAATTTTTTATGGCGGATCACAAGACTACGCCATTGGCCTGTTTCAGCATCCCTACGACAAATGGGCCCATGGTGCAGTCTACGGTTTGTTGACCTACTCGTTCTGGCTCGGCAAAGGCCGTGGCCGGGTGCTGTGGGTAGCTGCGTTAGTGCTTGCCATTACGTTGCTGGATGAATACCACCAAGGATTCTTGGATGGACGCTACGCCTCTTTAGGGGACATCCTCGCCAGCCTCACCGGTATTGCCAGCATTACATTGGCGCTACTTGTGTTGAACATGCGGGAACGGGTCAAATAACTAAGGTACAGTTGGATCGAGCAACTGTGCTATTTCGATTTCAATCACATACCACCGTGCCAAAGACGCACGATCCCCAGTCCCCGAATTACGCATCATCGCACTGCGGGCGCTACACTACACCTCGTTCCCGCGTGGGAACCAGTAATATGATTATATGGGTGTTTGCGTGATATACCCAGTACGGATGCCTTCAATAGAAGACGTTCGGGGAACGGTGTGATCACCACCGTCGACACAAACATTCTGATTGATATCTTCACCGCCGATCCCACATTTGGGCAAGCTTCCGCCCAAGCTGTCCGGAACTACCTGGAAAAGGGGATTTTAGTCGCCTGTGCCGTGGTGTGGACGGAAATGGGTTGTAGCGGATTTTTTGATTGCTGCGCATGCCCAGACCCATTGTGACTGACTGCTAACTCGTGATCGCGGCTTTTATAAGAATCATTTAAATGGTCTTGCCACTATCGACCCCCGACCCCAACACCTATGCGTACGTAATCACACGTATATTTTTCCCATCAAAATTTCCCTATCATGAAGACAAATTGACGTAGTGGTTGTCGAGAAATAAACATGTTTTCAATACGCCACACATGAAACAGGGGGAAGTAAAATACGTGGGTTTTTGCGCGATTCGGGAGTCTTTGCATAAAGAAACTTTAAAAAGTTAGCGAAGGATAGCGCATTTCTCACATGGACGTTCTTACACCTTAAGCAATCACTCAAGAAGGCAATGCAGCCTATCCACTGCCTACTCGCAGAGGAAGGCGAAGGTTTTGTGTGCGAAACCGAGTGTGTTTTGTATGGCGGTGGCGTGCCTGGATGGCCATGGTCCGTCACCGTACTAAAGGCGCACAATCCCCCAGTTTACGTATCACTACTAAATGACCACTAACAACATCATCTGGCACCACGCCACCGTCACCCGCCAATGCCGGGAAACACTGCACCGCCACAAAGGCGCCGTGCTTTGGTTCACCGGCCTGTCCGGCTCGGGGAAATCCACTTTGGCCCATGCAGTGGAAGAACAGCTTTATCAACTGGGGTGTAGCACTTTCGTCTTCGATGGTGATAACGTTCGCCACGGCCTGTGCAACGACCTGGGTTTTTCAGAAGAGGATCGCAAAGAAAATATCCGCCGTATCGGTGAAATGACCAACCTATTTCTGCAGGCCGGTACAATTGCCTTAACCGCCTTTATCTCACCATTTCGCAAGGACCGGGAAAGGGTGCGAAAGCTGGTAGGCGAGAAAAACTTTGTCGAAATCTACTGCCGTTGCCCAATCCACGTATGCGAAAAACGGGATGTAAAAGGCCTCTACCGGCGCGCTAGGGCGGGAGAGATTAAAGATTTCACTGGTATTTCTTCGCCCTACGAAGAACCAGAAACTCCGGAACTTACCGTAGAGTCAGGCGAAAAAACGATTGAAGCATGTGTCGAGAAGATCGTAGAAATGCTGGTTCAACGAGGAGTTCTGACTGTTGAAACCAGTGAAGTCGTATCGGCTCTGTAATAACTATCCACGAACCACGGCTCACGAATCACGGTTTACCAATCACGGCACCGCAGGCACACACTAAATGCTACTCCCCATAATTCTTTCCGGCGGAACCGGCTCCCGCCTCTGGCCCTTATCTCGGGAACTGTATCCAAAACAGTTGCATTGCCTAAATGGTGAAGAGACCCTGTTACAGCAAACCGTTAATCGTCTGCGGGGGCTTGAAAATATTTTGCCTCCATTGATTGTCTGCAACACCGAACATCGTTTCATGGTGGCCGAGCAGCTCCGGCAAATCGGGATTGATGATCCCAGTATCTACCTGGAGCCGGTGGGCCGAAACACCGCCCCCGCAACTGCCATTGCGGCCCTGGTTGCAAGGTGTAGCGCCGATGACCCCGTACTCCTGGTGATGCCTGCTGATCATGAGATCAAAGACAAGGACACCTTCCACACGGCCATCACAACGGCGCGACCGGCGGCAGAGCAGGGCAGCCTGGTCACCTTCGGCGTCACCCCCAACAGACCGGAAACCGGTTACGGCTACATAAAATTTACCCCAGAACACCAATCACCGCGCCAAAGGCGCAGGCTCACGAATCACGGTTTACCAATCACCGCGCCGCAGGCGCACACCATCCACTCCGTCGACTCTTTTGTCGAAAAACCCGACAAGCCCACCGCTGAGGCCTATCTGCAATCCGGTGACTACCTCTGGAACAGCGGTATCTTCATGTTCCGCGCCTCCCGTTATCTACAAGAGCTGGAAAAATCCCAGCCGTCTATCCTGAACTGTTGCCGCAGGGCGCTTGCGGAATCAAGTATTGACCTGGATTTTATCCGCATTGGCGAGAACGCGTTCAAACAATGCCCGAGTGACTCCATCGACTATGCCGTCATGGAAAAGGCCAGTGATGTCGTGGTGGTGCCTCTGGACGCCGGTTGGAGTGATATCGGCTCCTGGGACGCCCTGTGGTCAGCGGGGAAACAAGACCAACAAGGCAATCAACTACGGGGTGATGTGGTGGTGTCGAACGTGAAGAACTCCTATGTCGCATCCGAAAGCCGGTTGGTCGCCGCCCTCGGTCTGGATAACCATATCATCGTCGAAACTCCGGATGCGGTATTGGTCGCCAACAAGACCCACGCCCAAGAGGTCAAGAACATCGTTGCCCAACTCAAACAAGCGGGCCGTGAAGAGCTGGTTGTCCATAAGAGAGTTTACCGCCCATGGGGTTCCTACCAGGGCGTGGACCAAGGTGAACGCTTCCAGGTCAAGCGCCTCATCGTCAACCCCGGTGCTAAGTTATCCCTGCAACTGCATCACAAGCGCGCAGAGCATTGGGTGGTGGTCTGCGGCACGGCACAGGTCACCGTTGGTGATGAGACATTCGCGCTAAAACCAGACCAGTCGACCTACATCCCCATAGGCACAAAACACCAATTAGAAAATACAGGCAACGAACCATTGCATATCATAGAAGTGCAAAGCGGTAGCTACCTCGGCGAGGACGATATCGTTCGTTTCGAAGACCAATACGGCCGCGTGGACGAACCACCCGTCGCCTAACGGCACCGCGGGCGAATTTGCCCCCGAACTCCGAACTACGGACCCCGTTCCCCGGTTTACGTATCACGGCGCCGAAGGCGCTTTGTCTCCGGTTCACCAAACACCATTACAAACTTGGCAAAGATTGCCAAAATATGCCATAATTCTGGCAGGAGGTATCTGCCATGGCAACGATGAATGTCTCTCTTCCAGATCCGATGAAAGAGTGGGTGGAATCCCAGATCGAGAGCGGTCACTACAGCAACGCCAGTGACTATGTTCGGGACTTGATACGGCGGGACCAGGGATATCAGGACAAGCGTGAGATCCTTATTAAAGCACTTATCGCCGGGGAAAAAAGCGGTATTTCCAAGCAAACCATTGATGATATATGGAAGGAAGTCAAAGCACGGAATCGCTAAATGTATGAACTCTCAGAGGCAGCGGCCAAGGATATCGAGCAAATTCTTCAACGGTCCATTGTTGATTTCGGTTTGGCCCAGACGGAGATTTACTTCCACTCGCTGAAAACTTGTCTGGAACTCCTGGGAGAGAATCCGGGCATGGGCGGTGGCGCAGATGATATACGCCAGGGTTATCGCCGCTTTGCACACGAGAGCCATGTAATCTTTTACCGGGCCTCAGAACAGGGCATATTAGTCGTTCGCATACTGCACAAACGGATGGACGCCAATAAACACATCGAAAAGTGATTAAAAGAAAAGTCCCCAGCTCCCAGGCTCTGGATTACCAACCACCAACCACCAACCACCAACCACCAACCACTAGCCACTAGCCACTAGCCACTAGCCACTAGCCACTAGCCACTAGCCACTATTGACCCCTGCATTAATAATGTCCTATCGTAGACGTAAAGAAAGAGGGCTGTGATTGACGAAAGAACGTAACAGGTGTTGTTTGCGTTGCAGGGAGCGCGCGTAGTGACGTGCCGTGTTGGCCAGTTCTTCGGTGTCGAAACAGGCGTAGTTGGCTGCGTATTCCAGTGATTCCTGCCGCCCATTCCAGGTGAAGGCTACCACCCGAACCAGAGCAAAGCTGCCACCCATCGGAGCGATAGCGACG